>JBEDFU010000335.1:0-29240 GCA_041174965.1 Pseudomonadota bacterium
GCTGGGCCAACACCCGGCCCATGGCCAAGGCCACACCGGCTTGGGTGGGGTCGATGACCGGCACCTTTAAGAAATCTTCCAAACGCTGGCGGTAGCGCGCCATGCCCGCGCAGCCCATGATGACCACGCCCGCGCCGTGCTCGTGCACCAGCCGTTGGCCAACATCGCGCATGCGGGTGAAGGTGAGCGACTCATCGCCCAAATTGACCACATTGACCTCGATGGGCAAGTCGCGCGCCAACTTGTGGTCCAAGCCCAGCAGGCGGATTTGGCGCAGGTGGCGCGGCACAGCCCGCGCCAAGATGGAGATGACGCCAAACTTGTCGGCCATGGCACTGGCCGCGTGATAAGACGCTTCGGCACAACCAATCACTGGGCAAGGCAAGACCTCGCGCATGGCAAACAAGCCCGGGTCTGAAAAACAGGCCAGCACCCAAGCATCGACCTCGCGATAGGCCGGGTTTTCTTCCAGCCAGCGCAACAGTTTGTCGCTGATGCTGTCCACATGCGCCTGGCTTTCAATGCCGGGTGGGCCGCTGCGCAGGGTTTGGCAATCAAGTTGGGGGCCGCCGTCAAAGCGAAAGGGCTGCAAGGCCAAGCTGATGTGGTCGGTGACCGCTTGGGTGCTGTTGGGGTTGATGACCAAAATTTTCGACATCTATTCACTCCATCGAATTCAAATGACAGGGGTCAGGGCACCGTCCATAGAGACCATGGCCCCGGTGACGTAACTGGACTGAGCGGCGCACAAAAAGACCACCATGCTGGCAATCTCGTGCGACTCGGAAAACCGCCCCATGGGCAGATCAGCACTGGCGCGCTCACGCGCTTGCGCGAGGCTGATGTTTTCTTGCTGCGCCAAGTTGTGTATGCGCCCCTGCAAGCGGCCGGTCAAGGTTTGACCGGGATTGATGCCATTCACCCGCACACCACGCCGGGCATAGGCATTGGCCCATCCGGTGGTGGCCAACATCAAGGCCGCATTGGCGGCGCCGCCGGCCAAGTGGGTGGGGCTGGCCACTTTTCCACCATTGCCAATGATGTTGACGATGTTGCCTTTGCCACGCTGGCCCATGCGCTTGATGCACGGGTCGGTCATGTGCACATAGGTGAAGAACTTGGCCTGCATGGCATCGTGCCAAGCCTGGGGGGTGAGGTCGTCCAGCTGCACGCGCTGCGCCGCACCGGCGCTGTTGACCAGCACCTGCACCGGCCCGGCCACAGACTCGGCTTGGTCCAAGGCTTGCAAAGCGGCGTTGGCATCGCGCAAATCGGCGGCCACGGTGTGCACCTGATCGGCGCTGGCGCCCTCAGAAATGAGTTGGTCGCGGGCCTTGCCCAAGGTATCGCTGTTGCGCGCCACCAAGGTGACCCGCGCACCTTGGGCCACAAACGCCTGGGCGCAGGCAAAGCCAATGCCTTGGCTGCCACCCGTGATCAAAACATGCTCGCCTTTGAGTCCCAAGTCCATTCGATTTTCCTTGTGGTGATTGGCGCGCATTGTCGCTCTTTGTGCTGGCTTAATCTCCCGCTTGTAAATCGCCATCTCTGTGTATGGGTTGCCCTGAACTCCCCCTCTGAAACCGCCTTCTCGGGGTATGCCCGCCTCCTCCGGTCGCTGCGCTCCAACGTCGTCGGCCCGCACACCCGCTCGTGCCGATTTCCAAGGGATGTTGGTTAGCAAATTGTTAGCGCAGAAAAGCATTTGCCATCCAACTCCAAGATGGCATGCTCAAGTTTGAGTGCGTAAAAGCTGTTCGCAGCACCGATGGTGGGTGCGCCGCCCGACAACATCCGAGCGCAGCGACTGGCGGAGGGCGGCGTGCCCGCCGGCGGGGCGGGTTCAGTACAACCGGAGTGCATTGGTTTGTATGCAGCAGGGTGACAAAAGTGTGTATGGACTCCCCTTCTTAAACCGCCATCTCGGGGTATGCAAGCCTCCTCCGTTCGCTACGCTCCAACGTCGTCAGCCCGCACACCCACTCGTGGCGGTCTCCAGGTAGCGTAGGTTTGCAAACTGATGGTGTGCATCCGTCTAATCCGCAGCACCGATGGTGGGTGCGCCGCCCGACAACATCCGAGCGCAGCGACTGGCGGAGGGCGGCGTACCCTCCAGCGGGGCGGGCTCAGCACAAGCAGCACAAACAGGACAAACAGCACCCACAGTACAACCAGCCAAACAGACTCAACCAGCTCATCTGGCTTAACCGGACAAAGAGGTCAGGCAAAATCGCCCCGCCCCACTGGGGCAACCTCACACTGTTTGTTCAAACCCCTTGGAGATGCCCCATGATTCCTGACCTGAAGTTGCGCCACATGGGCATGTTTGTGCGCGACATCGAGACCATGGCCGCGTTTTACACGGATGTGCTGGGTTTTTTGATCACCGACCGTGGCAATGTGCGCGGGGAGAAGGTGGTGTTTTTGAGCCGTGACGCGCAGTCGCACCACCAGTTGGTGATGGAGAGCGGCCGCCACCCCGGCGATGGGCCGGGCTACGGTTTGCAGCAAATTTCATTTTGGGTGCCGCAGCTCGATGGATTGCGGGTGATGCACCAGCGGGTGCGCGCACGCAACGACACCGGTTTGATCCAGTGCGTGGACCACGGTAACTCATGGTCGCTGTATTTCCGCGACCCCGAGGCCAACCGCATTGAGGTCTATACCGATACGCCTTGGCACATTGCCCAGCCGTATTTGGAGCCGCTGGACTTGGATTTGAGTGATGCCGAGATCACCCGCCGCACCGAGCAGCACATGGTGGGCAACCCGAGCAAGCAAAACCGCGCCGATTGGGTCGCGGCCTTTGCCGAGGAAATTCGCGCCAACCACGCCGCGCGCAACCAAGCCTGAAGGCAGACCACAACGGCACCTCGACACACCCACGCACACCAGCGAACCCGCAACAGCCCATGCACGGTGCTGGCGCTGGTCGCGGCAAATCAATCGGCGGTGACGTTGTATTTTTGGACCGAGCCCACCCAGCGTTCGATCTCATCTTGCAAAAACGACTGTTGCTGGGCTGGTGGTATGTTGAGCAAACGCCCGCCGTCGCGCTCCACACGCGCAATGAACTCGGGCTCGCGGTTGATTTGCGCCATGGCTTCGCGCAATTTGGCGACCACCGCTGGCGGGGTGCCGGTGGGGGCAAAGATGCCAAACCAGCTCTCGCCCTCAAAGCGGGTCAAACCGGTTTCGTTGACGGTAGGCACCTGGGCCAGGTGTGGACTGCGCGTGGCGGAAGAGACCACCAAACCTTTGAGCTTGCCCGCTTGCACATACTGTTTAGAGGCCGACATGTTGTCAAACATCACGTCCAAGCGCCCGCCCATCATCTCTTGGTGCGCGGGGGCAGCGCCCTTGAAGGGCACGTGCAAGGCATCGACGCCCAAGCTGCTGAGCAACACCGCGCCCCACACATGCTGCAAAGTGCCCACACCACCTGAACCGTAGCTGAGCCGGCCAGGGCGCTCTTTGCCGTACTTGACCAAGTCGGCCAAATTGTTCACTGGCAAATCAGGACGTGCCAGCATGACAAACGGATAGGCCGAGATATAGCCCAAGGGGATGAAATCGCGCGCCGGTTCATACGACAGGTTTTTGATCAAGGCTTTGTTCATCACCATGTTGAAGATACCGCCCATCAACAAGGTGTGGCCGTCGGCAGGGGCTTTGGCCACAAATTCGGTGCCCACCAAAGAGCCTGCGCCCGGGCGGTTTTCCACCACCGTGGCTTGGCGCAACACCTCGGTGAGTTTTTGCGCCATGTTGCGCGCCAAGATGTCGGTGCCGCCACCCGGTGCTTGGGGCACGACCAAGCGGATGGGTCGGTTGGGAAAGTCTTGGGCATTGGCGCCCGTGGCCCACAACAGCGACGCTGCCAGCGCACCCAATGCGGTGCGACGCCACATCCGCAAAGGTTTGTTATTCATGGGGGATCTCCTTATCAAGCTTGTTTGAATGGTGGATGGCGCATCACTGGGTCATGTGGCATCGACAATCTGTAGACGGTGCACGCCAACGGCCCGGTGCGGGCTTGGCATCATGCTGGCAAAAATCCCAGTTCGGCGCGCAAATCGGACAAAGACGGACTGGCCATGTGGGCAATCAAGGCCTGGGCCATCTCAACTTGTCGCGCACGTTTGGCCAACACCGCGGTGTACACCGTGGCCAGTTCATGCGCTTTGGGCAAGTCGCCCACCAATTGCACACCGGGGGTGGACAAAATTTCGGTCACCTGGGTACAGCCAATGGCTTGGGGGTCTTTGCTCAGGCCCATGGCCTTCATGGCGGTGGCGCCATTCGGGTGGGGCCGCAAGCGATCGGCCAGTTCATCGGCCAGCCCCAGTTTTTGCAACACCTTCATGAAGTGAATGCCAGCCGTGGCCAGCTGCGGGTCGGGGAAGTAAATGGCACTGGCTTGGCGCAAAGCCTGGCGCAAGGCATCAGGGGTGGACACCGTCACGGGTGCTTGTCCGGCCAACACGGCGACACCAGTTTTGACCACGCCCAAATCCTGCGCCGTGCCCTCCACGGCCAAGCCGTTCTGCAACAGGTCTTGCACCATGGGGCGGGTGAGGATGAGCACATCGCAAGGCGCGCCATCGATGAGTTTTTGCTTCATGGCGCCGACCGCACCAAAGGTGCCGCTCAGGTGCAGATCGTGCTTCGACTCAAAATCGTCGGCCAAAGCGCGCACCAAGCCTTGTGCCGCGCCCCCACTCAGAATGTGCAATGTGCCCATGACCTCAATCCATTTTGATGTTGGCGCTGCGGATGACTTGGGCCCACTTGGCCACATCGTCTTGAATGTATTTGTCAAACACAGCTGGGTTCATCACCATCGGCACTGCGCCCTGTTTGGCCCACAGCTGGCGAATATCGCTTTGCGAAGCGATTTTCGACACCGCTTGGTTGAGCCGATCGACCACTTCTTTGGGCGTGCCCTTGGGGGCCATCAAGCCCACCCAAATGGTGGCCTCGTAACCGGGCACGCCGGCCTCGGACAAGGTGGGCACGTCGGGCAACACCTCCGAGCGCTGCCGGCCGGTGGTGGCGATGGCGCGCACTTTGCCGGCCTTGACCTGCTCGGTCATGGTGGTCACCGCGTCGAACATCAAATCCACTTGGCCGCCGAGCACGTCGGTGCGCGCCCCCGAGCTGCCCTTGTAGGGGATGTGCAGCAGGTCAATTTTGGCCATGCTTTTGAACAACTCGCCAGCCATGTGATACGGCGTGCCAGGCCCTGAAGACGCATAGTTGAGCTTGCCCGGTTGGGCTTGCGCGCGCTTGATCAGATCGGCCGCGTTTTGCATGCCGGTGCCAGGATAGGCTACCAACACCAAGTCCGAGTAATTGATCGGGGCCACACCGACAAAATCGCGCAACAGGCTGTAGGGCTTGTTGGGGATCAGGGTTTCATTCACTGTGGAGGCATTCGACATCAGCAATAAGGTGTAGCCATCGGCCGGGGCTTTGGCCGCCATATCGGTGCCGATGACCGAGCCCGCGCCGGGCTTGTTGTCAACCACAAAGGACTGGCCCAAAGCGTCTTGCAAACGCTGCGCCATGAAACGCGCATAGTTATCGGCCGGACCGCCGGTGGCAAAGGGCACGACGATTTTCACGGGGCGTTGGGGATAGCTTTGCGCCCCGACCCAGGTGCAAGTGGCAAGTGCAGCCACCAACGTGAGCAGATGGCGACAACGGGGGAATAAGCTTGTCATGATCGGTGTTCTCACTCTAATTTGCCCATGCGCCGCACCACTTCGCTCATGCGTTTGATGTCGGCTTGGACGTATTTTTCAAAATCAGCGCTGTCCAAAAACTGGACCGGGCTGCCCGCATTGTGGATGACCTCGCGCGCCTTGCTGTCTTGTGCGGCCATGCGCGCTGCGCTGCGCAGGCGTTGGACCACCGCTTCTGGTGTGCCACTGGGCACGAACAAACCTGACCACTGGGCGTATTCGGCATTGAAGCCTTGGTCTTTCAAGCTGGGCACATCGGGCATGGATTCGAGCTTGCCGGTGCCCCAATGCCCCAGCACCCGGATCTTGCCCGCCTTCACGTGCTGCAACACGGTGGCCGGCCCGGTGGAGACGACTTCAATTTGCCCGCCCAACAAGGCCAACACCGCTGGGCCCGCGCCGGTGAAGGGCACATGGGTGAGCGCAATGCCACTGGTTTGGGCCAAGATCTCCATGGGCACATGCATGGTGCCGTAATTGCCCGAGGAACCATAGTTGATGGCCTTGGGACGGCGGCGCGCATCGTCGACAAAGTCTTTGGCGGTTTTCCAAGGGGCGTCGGCGCGCACGGCCAACACCGTGGGGTCGGCGGTGTAGCGGGCAATCGGGCGCAGATCGGTGTGACCATACATAGCGGGTCGACCGACCAAGGCGTCGGCCTCGGGGATCACGCTCAGCGATGACAGGGCCATCAAGACGGTGTAACCATCGGGTTTGGCCTTGGCGACTTGACCCATGCCAATGCCGCCGCCCGCACCCGGCTTGTTCTCAATCACCACGGGCTGGCCGAGTTCGCGCCCCATGGCTTCGGCCACGGGGCGGGCCACGATATCGGCCACGCCACCCGGCGGAAAAGGCACCACCATGGTGATGGCCTTGCCAGGAAATGGGGGCGCAGTTTGTGCGCTCACGGTGACGCAACTCAACACACTGGTCAAGCCAATGACTGCCGCCAGCCAAGGGCGTGGGTGGATGAATGATTTCACAAGCTCTCCTCAGTGAGGGGCCGATCATCGCGAAGGCCCCAAGTCAGTGCACTCTATCACCCCCGATGGCCTGTTTCGGCCAGGGTTTTAAACCACCAATGGGGGTTCTTGCATGGCCTCGATTTGTTCTTGCAACATATGGACCTGGCCGCGCCAGTAATCGGGGCCATCAAACCAAGGAAAGTGCACCGCAAAGGCCGGGTCATCGCGCCGGTGCGCCAACCAAGCGCTGTAGTGGATCAAGCGCAAGGTGCGCAGCGGCTCGATCAGGGCCAGCTCGCGCCGATCCAATGCGCGCAGGGTTTCATACCCATCCACCAGCTGACCCAACTGGCGTGTGCGTTCATGGCGCTCGCCGCTTTGCAGCATCCACAGGTCTTGCACCGCCGGGCCCATGCGGGCGTCATCCAGGTCGACAAAATGCGGCCCGCCATCGGCCCGCTCGGTGGGGGTCCACAAAATATTGCCGGGGTGGCAATCTCCATGCAAACGAAGGGCGCGCACACCACCGTCTTGACCGACACCCGCCTGCGCCCAAGCCTGGCCCACCAAGGTGAGGGCTTGCTCACTGAGGGACGCCCATTCTGCGCGGACTTCGGCCGCCACGGCGTGCTGATCCAGCAACCACCGGCGCGGCGCGTCACCAAAGGTTTGTACATCCAGGCTGGGGCGGTGGGCAAAGGCAACCCGCTCACCGACGTTGTGGATGCGCGCCAAAAATCGACCCATCCACTCCAGTACCTCGGGGTCATCCAACTCGGGTTGGCGCCCGCCCCGGCGGGGGCTGACGCTGAAACCAAAGCCCGGGTGCTCGGCATCATCCACCGCCAAATGGTGCAGTTGTTGCCCGTGCAACACCAGCGGGGCCACCACCGGGATGTCTTCCAAGGCCAGCTGATTGGCAAAGGCGTGCTCCTCCTTGATCGCCGCTTCAGGCCAACGCAAAGGTCGGTAAAACTTGGCCACCACGCCCGAGTTGTCGTCGAGCATGGCCAAATAAACCCGGTTTTCATAAGAGCTCAAGGCGCTCAAACGGCCGTCCACCGCCAAACCCAAATCCGCCAAAGCATCGAGCACCCGATCGGGCGACAAGGCTTGGAAAAACGGCACCGCCACCTCAGACCCCCCACACGATGGGCTGCTGGGCGCGCTCGCAACGCTCGAGCATGGCGATGAAGGGCTGCACCCGCTGGCGCAAGCCCACGGCGGGCGATGGCGGCGGCTTTTCGCCTCGGGCGCGGGCTTCATCGGCAGCCTGCGCTTGTGCTTGCTCAGCCTGCGCCACCGCCGCTTGCAAGGCCAGCACGGCGGCTGCCATGTCGGCTGGCGCGATGATGCCTTGCGCCACATCCGCTTTGCCCAGGATGGACAAGACCTGGCGGGCGTTTTCAGGCAAAAAGATCAAGTCCGCCGCTGCCTTGGATTTGAATTTGTAAATCATGGTGGCATTGTGCGCTGTGAATCGCCCGGGACTGCAAAGCTTGCGCCTTGGATTTGCCCGGGATCAAACCAATCCAAAAGGGGCTTGACAACAATTACTTTAAGCCTCAACAATTCGGGCATGAATATCTTATGCATCGGTGGTGGGCCGGCGGGTTTGTACTTTGCCCTGCTCATGAAAAATCAAAATCCCCAACACCACATCACCGTGGTGGAACGCAACCGCCCTTACGACACCTTTGGCTGGGGCGTGGTGTTCAGCGACAAAACGCTGGAGAACTTGCAGCAAGCCGACGCGCCCACCGGGCAGCTGATTGCCGACGCGTTCAACCATTGGGACGACATCGAGGTGTTTTTCAAAGGCCGAAGTGTGCGCTCCACCGGTCACGGCTTTTGTGGCATTGGCCGCAAGCGCTTGCTCAACATCTTGCAAGCACGCTGCGAAGAGCTGGATGTGAAGCTGCTGTTTGAACAAGATGTGAGCGATGACCAGGCCCTGGCTTTGCAATACCAGGCCGACCTGGTGATTGCCTGCGACGGCCTCAACAGCCGGGTGCGCACCCGCTATGCCCAAACCTACCAACCCGACATCGACACACGCTTGTGCCGCTTTGTCTGGCTGGGCACGCACAAAACCTTTGACGCCTTCACCTTTGCGTTTGAGCAGACCGAGCACGGCTGGTTCCAAGCCCACGCCTACAAATACGATGGCGAAACCTCCACCTTCATCGTGGAAACGCCCGAGCACGTGTGGCGCGCCCATGGCTTGGATGACATGGACCAGGCCGAGGGCATCGCGTTTTGCGAGAAGCTGTTTGCCAAATACCTGGACGGCAACCCTTTGATGAGCAATGCCTCGCACCTGCGCGGTTCGGCGATTTGGATCCAGTTCCCGCGGGTGATTTGCAACTCCTGGGTGCATTGGGAGGCCATTGGTGGGCGCCAAACCCCCATCGTGCTGATGGGGGACGCGGCACACACCGCCCACTTCTCGATTGGCAGCGGCACCAAGCTGGCCTTGGAGGACGCGATTGATTTGGCCCAGACCTTTGCCCAACACCCCAACGATGACATGGCCACGGTGCTCCAAGCTTACCAAGCGCGGCGCAGTGTCGAGGTGCTGAAGATCCAAAACGCCGCGCGCAACTCAACCGAATGGTTTGAACATGTGGACCGCTACACCCACATGGAAGTCGAGCAATTCACCTACTCTTTGCTCACCCGCTCGCAACGCATCAGCCACGAAAACCTGCGCTTGCGCGACCCGGTGTGGTTGGAGGGCTATGAAGCCTGGCTGTCGGGCCGCAAGCCGGTGGCCCCGATGTTGCTGCCCTTGAAGGTGCGCGAAGTCACCTTGAAAAACCGCATCGTCGTCTCACCCATGGCGACCTACCATGCCACCGATGGGGTGGTGGGCGACTTTCACTTGGTGCACCTGGGCGCACGCGCGATGGGCGGCGCAGGCCTGGTGATGGTGGAGATGACCAGCCCCACCCCCGAAGGGCGCATCACACCGGCCTGCCCCGGCCTGTGGAACGACACCCAGCAACAAGCGTTTGCCCGCATCGTTGACTTTGCCCACCAGCAAAAGGCCCACATTGGTTTGCAACTCGGCCACAGCGGCGCCAAAGGTTCGACCCAAGTGGGCTGGGAGGCGATTGACGAGCCTTTGCCCCAGGGCAATTGGCCGCTCATGGCCGCCAGTGCGGTGCCCTATGGCCCTCAAAACGCCACCCCACGCGCCATGACCCGCGCCGACATGGATGCGACCACCGCGGCCTTCGTGGCCGCCACCCAACGCGCCGATGCAGCCGGTTTTGATTGGCTGGAGCTGCACGCCGCGCACGGCTATTTGTTATCGGGCTTTTTGTGCCCCTTGACCAATCTGCGCAGCGACGAATACGGCGGCAACATCGATAACCGCTGTCGTTACCCGCTGGAAGTGTTTGCGGCCATGCGCGCCGTGTGGCCGGCGCACAAACCGATGGCGGTGCGCATCTCCGCCCACGATTGGGCCGAGGGTGGCAACACCGACGACGACGCAGTGGTGATGGCCCGCTGGTTCAAGCAAGCCGGCTGTGATGTGATCGACGTCTCTTCGGGGCAAACCACCCGCCAAGCCAAACCGGTTTATGGCCGCATGTACCAAACGCCCTTTGCCGACCGCATCCGCAACGAGGTGGGGGTGCTGACCATGGCCGTGGGCGCGATCAGCGAAGCCGACCATGCCAACAGCATCATCGCCGCTGGCCGGGCCGATTTGTGTGCGGTGGCGCGGCCCCACTTGGCCGACCCCGCCTGGACTTTGCACGAAGCGGCCAAGCTGGGCAGCCGCGATGTGGTGTGGCCGCGCGCTTATGAAAGCGGGCGCGATCAGCTCTACCGCAGCTTGCATCCCGCGCGCTGAGGGGCCCATGGATTTAGAAGCCCGGGCCCACAGCGAGCACCCCGAAGCTTTGCGGCTGTGGCTGCGCTTGCTCACCTGCACCCAGCTGATTGAAAAGCAAGTGCGCCACCAATTGCGCACCGAGTTTGACACCACCTTGCCCCGCTTTGACCTGATGGCGCAACTCGAGCGCTACCCCGACGGCATGAAGATGAACGAGCTGTCGCGGCGCATGATGGTCACCGGTGGCAACGTCACCGCCATCACCGACCAGCTGGCCAGCGAGGGCTTGGTCGAGCGACTCGATGTGCTGGAGGACCGCCGCGCCTGGCGCATCCGCCTGACCCTCAAAGGCAGAAACACCTTTCGCGACATGGCCCAGCAACACGAAGCCTGGATCGTCTCGGCCTTTGACAGCTTGAGTGAAAAAGAAATTCAAACCCTCTACAAATTGCTCGGTCGCGTCAAGCAACATGCCCATTCCACCCCAGAAACGGAGACACCGTGAACCATTACATGACCGCCCCCAACCCCATGCATGCGCAATACAGCGCGCAAGCGGGCCAAGCCGCCACCCACTTCCATTGGGCCTGCCACGACGGCGTGGCCACGGTCACGCTGAACCGGCCCGAGCGCAAAAACCCCCTCACCTTTGACTCTTACGCCGAGTTGCGCGACCGCTTCAACGCTTTGCGCTATGCCACCGATGTGCGCGCGGTGGTGGTGCAAGGCGCGGGCGGCAACTTTTGCTCGGGCGGTGATGTGCACGAAATCATTGGCCCCCTGACCCAAATGAGCATGCCCGAGTTGATGAACTTCACCCGCATGACAGGTGACTTGGTCAAAGCCATGCGGGCTTGCCCGCAACCCATCGTGGCCGCCATTGATGGCGTGTGTGCTGGGGCGGGCGCGATGATCGCCCTGGCCAGCGACCTGCGCCTGGGCACCGAGGCCGCACGCGTGGCCTACCTGTTCACCCGCGTGGGGTTGGCAGGGGCCGATATGGGCGCTTGCGCCCTGCTGCCCCGCGTGATTGGTCAAGGCCGGGCCAGCGAGTTGCTTTACACCGGCCGCGCGATGACCGGTCAAGAGGGTTTGGCTTGGGGCTTTTTCAACAGCCTGCACAGCAGTGAAGATGTGGGTGCAGCGGCGCAAAAAATGGCTGCACAAATCGCCCAAGGGCCCAGCTTTGCGCACGGCATGACCAAAACCATGCTGCACCAAGAGTGGGCCATGACGCTGGAACAAGCCATCGAGGCAGAGGCCCAAGCCCAAGCGATTTGCATGCAAACCCAGGACTTCACCCGCGCCTACAAAGCCTTTGCGGCCAAAGAAAAACCTGTTTTCAAAGGGGACTGAGATGCGCGCACCCCAATGGCAATTGCCTTTTTTTGGACCTGAGCACCAGGCGCTGGCGCAGGGCTTGCACGCTTGGTGCCCGAGCCAAGCGGTGGACGAACACGATGACCGCCAAGCCTGTCGCGAATGGGTGCAGCGTTTGGCCCAAGGCGGTTGGTTGCGCTACTGTGTGCCCGCAGAACATGGCGGCGCATTTCCGCAACTGGACTCGCGCGCGCTCGTCATCCTGCGCGAGACCTTGGCCTGGCACTCCCCCTTGGCCGATTTTGCATTTGCCATGCAAGGTTTGGGCAGTGGCGCCATCACGCTGGCGGGCACGCCCGCACAACAAGCCCAATACCTGCCTGCTGTGGCACAAGGGCACAAGATCGCTGCCTTTGCATTGAGCGAACCCGATGCAGGCTCCGACGTGGCCGGCATGCAGACCAGCGCCCAGGCCAGCGCGACAGGTCATGTGCTGAACGGCCAAAAAACCTGGATCAGCAACGGCGGCATCGCCGACTTTTATGTGGTGTTTGCCAAAACCGACCCCCAAGCCGGTGCGCGCGGCATCACCGCCTTCATTGTGGACGCCGACAACCCCGGCCTGGACAGCACGGCACACCTGCACGTCATGTCGCCACACCCCTTGGCGACCTTGACCTTTCACCAGTGCGCCCTGCCCGCGCAAGCGCAATTGGGCGACACCCATGGCGGCTTCAAATTGGCCATGCGCACTTTGGATATTTTTCGCGCATCGGTGGCCGCCGCTGCCCTGGGCATGGCGCGCCGGGCCTTGCACGAAGCCACCCAATATGCGCAGAACCGGCGCATGTTTGGGCAAACCCTGGCCGACTTTCAATTGACCCAAGCGCGCTTGGGCGAAATGGCCGCCTTGGTCGATGCCGCCGCCTTGCTCACCTACCGCGCGGCTTGGATGCGCGACACCCAAGGCAGCAGCGGCGAGCACGCTGCCGCATACACCCAAGCCGCCGCCATGGCGAAATACACCGCCACCGAAAACGCCCAACGCGTGATCGACATGGCGCTGCAAATGCACGGCGGACGCGGCGTCGAAATGGGCGTCAAAGTGGAGGCCTTGTACCGCGATATCCGCGCCTTGCGCATCTACGAAGGGGCCAGTGAGGTGCAATTGCTCATCATGGGCAAATCTGTTCTCAAAGGGGTTTCCACATGAGTGCACACATCGACCGGTTTGTCAGCGAACGCTTGCCCCCTGCTGCGCTGCAACCCCAGATGTTGCGCGACCGGCCTGAATTGAACTTTCCCGATCAGCTCAATTTGGTGCAAGAGCTGTTGGATGGGGCCGCCGAAAAGGGTTGGGGCGATCGCCCTTTGCTGCGTTCACCGCGCATCACCTTGAGCTACCGCGAAGCGCGCGAGCGCGTCGACCGCATTGCCCAGGTGCTGGTGCACGACTTGGGGTTGGTGCCGGGCAACCGGGTTCTGCTGCGCGGTGGCAATTCGATCGGTTTGGCTTTGGCCTGGATGGGGGTGGTCAAGGCCGGCCTGATCGCGGTGGCCACCATGCCCTTGCTGCGCGCCAAAGAGTTGAGCGAGATCATCGCCAAAGCCCGGCCCAGCGTCGCCTTGTGCGACGCCACTTTGCTGCATGAGTTGGAATTGGCCCAGCAACAGCAACCGGTGCTGGCCACCATCGTGCCTTTCAATCTGATGGATGCGCCCGGGTCGTTGGCAGTGCGCGCAGCGGCCCATGACGGCCACTTCAGCGCTTGCCCCACCCATGCAGACGACATCGCCATGCTGGCCTTCACCTCGGGCACCACCGGCACGCCCAAAGCCGCAGCCCACAGCCACCGAGACATCTTGAGTGCTTGCGAAGCCTGGCCGCGCCATGTGCTGCGCGCCACGCCGCACGACATCGTGATGGGTTCACCCCCATTGGCGTTCACTTTTGGTTTGGGCGGTTTGCTGGTGTTTCCGATGTGGGCCGGTAGTTCGGTGTATTTCCACGACCAGCCCTACACACCGGCCACCATGGTCGATGTGATGGCCGAAGTGGGCTGCACCATTTGCTATACCGCGCCTACGTTTTACCGCCAAATGGCAGCCCACATCCAACCCGGCAAAGTGCCCAGCTTGCGGTTGAGTGTGAGCGCAGGTGAGGGTTTGCCTGACGCCACGCGCCAGTTGTGGAAGCAAGCCAGTGGCTTGGAGATGCTCGACGGCATTGGCGCCACCGAGATGTTCCACATTTTCATTTCTTCCGCAGGCGACGAGGTGCGCCGTGGTGCGATTGGCAAAGTGGTGCCCGGCTATCAGGCCAAGGTGGTGGACGAACATGGCCACGAGTTACCGCGCAACCAAGTGGGTCGTCTGGCCGTGATCGGGCCTACCGGATGCCGTTATCTCGATGACCCGCGACAACAGCGCTATGTGCAATCAGGCTGGAACTATCCCGGCGATGCGTTCATGCAAGACGATGACGGCTATTTCCATTACCAAGCCCGCGACGATGACATGATCATCACCGCGGGATACAACGTGGGCGGCCCTGAAGTTGAGGATGCTTTGCTCAAACACCCGGCGGTTGCTGAGTGTGGCGTGGTCGGCAAGACCGATGTGGAGCGCGGCATGATCATCAAGGCCTATTGCGTTTTGCGCCCGCCCCACACGGGCTCCACCGAATTGGTCAAAGCCTTGCAAGACCATGTCAAAGCCACCTTGGCCCCTTACAAATACCCGCGTGAAATCAGTTTTGTTGAGCAGTTGCCGCGCACAGAAACCGGCAAGTTGCAACGTTTTAAATTGCGCCAGATGGCCCACACCTGAAAGAACTTATGCACCAATTGATTCAACCCGAAGGCTGGGAGCGCCCCAAGGGCTATGCCAACGGCATTGCCGCACGTGGCACCCAAATTTATGTCGGCGGCATGGTCGGCTGGAATGCCCAGCAGCAGTTTGAGAGTGATGATTTTTTGCAGCAAACCGGCCAAGCCTTGCGCAACATTTCGGCGGTGTTGCAAGCCGCTGGCGCAGGCCCTGAGCACATGGTGCGCATGACTTGGTATGTGACCAGCCGGGACTTGTATGTGGCAGCTCTCAAGGGCTTGGGGCCGGTGTACCGCGAGGTGATGGGGCGCAACTTCCCGGCCATGACCTGTGTGGCGGTGAGTGGCTTGGTGGAAGAACGCGCTTTGGTGGAGATCGAAGTCACCGCCGTGTTGCCCGACCCGGTGGCCTGACTTCCTTGATGGGGCGTCGCGCATCGCACGCCTAAGTTCACACTGCAGCCCCCTCCTGGCCAGCGCCTGACGTCATGCGGGTGACGCCAGTTGCGCAATCGCCCAGTCATTGAAGGCCTTGGCGTTTTCATAATTGGCCCAATGACCGGTGTCGGGCAGCAGGGTCAAATCGCGCAGATCGCATTGGTTCAAGCGTTCGGGCGCGGACGATAAATTTTCCAGATACAAGGCGTCCAGCGCCCCCCACAAGGCGTGCACGGGGCAGCGCCATTGGGTTTGCAATTCCGTCATCACCGTGCTGCGTGCAATGCGGCGCCGGCGCAGTCGATCACGCACCACATTGCGCTCTTGAATCTCCAGGGTTTGGTCGATCAGCGATGCTTCATGGGCCAGCATGATGCTCATCAGGTTGTGATGATGAACGGCGTTGCGTTGGCTTTGGTCCATGTCCGGCAAAAAACCGCGCAGGGGCAATGTGTCCCCAAAGAGGCCCAGTCCCGGCACACCCACCAGCAGCAGACGTGACACAAGTTCAGGGTGTCTGGCGGCCACGAAACCCGCTGTCAAGCCGCCAAAGGAAAAACCCATCACAGGGATGGCTTGTCCACCCAACAGTTGCGCCATGCCTTGCGCCACCCAAGGGGCAATGTCATCGGCGTCTTTGGCCTCGGGCGGCAAGGCTGAGTCGCCCATGCCCGGCAAGTCCATCGCCCACACGGCATGGTCTTCGGACAAGGCATCGATGTTGCGCACCCAATGCGTCCAACTGCCACTGCCCCCGTGAAGCAACACCAGCGGTTTCGGGTGCGATCGGTTCCACACATGCCAAGTTTGCTGCACACCATTGACCACCACGTCGATGCGTTCTGCACGCGTTTGCAAAGCTTTTAAAACGGGGTCGCGCATGGTTTCATTTCCACCAAAGAAAACGCCCACTCAAGAGTGGGCGTTTGGGTTTCAGCAAGGTTGCCACTGAAAATTTGGTTGCGCGAGCAAGATTTGAACTTGCGACCTTTGGGTTATGAGCCCAACGAGCTACCAGGCTGCTCCATCGCGCGGCAAGGGGCTGATTCTAACTTATTCAGCGGCGTTTGGTTCACTGCTGACAGTTATTTCTGGGCGGTCGACCAATTCAACCAAGGCCATGGGTGCGTTGTCACCCACGCGGTAACCCATTTTCAAAATGCGGGTGTAGCCACCGGGGCGTGCTTTGTAGCGCGGGCCCAAGTCGGCAAACAGCTTGACCACGCTGTCGCGGTCGCGCAAGCGGTTGAAAGCCAAGCGCTTGTTGGCCAGGGTTGGCTCTTTGGCCAAAGTGATCATGGGCTCAACCACGCGGCGCAGCTCTTTGGCTTTGGGCACGGTGGTTTTGATCACCTCATGGGCGATCAGCGAGTTCATCATGTTGCGTAACATGGCGAGGCGGTGCTCGCTGGTGCGGTTGAGTTTGCGAAGTCCGTGTCCGTGACGCATGGTGGATCCTTTCTAGTTTGTTTTGCCGGCCGCCGTATCAGGTACGGCCAGGGGACGGATGTCTGTGTGGCTCAGCGCTTACTGTCCAAACCTGCGGGCGGCCAGCTTTCAAGCTTCATGCCCAAGGTCAGGCCACGCGAGGCCAACACTTCTTTGATTTCGTTGAGGGATTTGCGGCCCAAATTGGGGGTTTTGAGCAGCTCGTTTTCGGTGCGCTGGATCAAGTCGCCAATGTAGTAAATGTTTTCGGCTTTCAGGCAGTTGGCAGAACGAACGGTGAGTTCGAGCTCGTCCACAGGGCGCAGCAAAATCGGATCGAATTGCTGCGTACCACGGGGTGCGGGCGAGTCGAAAGCGGCCAGTTCGTTGCCCTCGAGTTGGGCGAACACAGCCAACTGTTCCACCAAAATCTTGGCCGATGCGCGCACCGCGTCTTCAGCGGTGATGGCGCCATTGGTTTCGATGTCCACCACCAAACGGTCGAGGTCGGTGCGCTGCTCAACACGGGCGTTTTCCACGCTGTAGCTCACGCGCTTGATGGGCGCAAAAGATGCGTCCAACACAATGCGGCCAATCGACTTGGAGGGCTCTTCGCCATAGCGGCGAACGGTTCCGGGCACGTAACCACGGCCTTTTTCAACTTTGAGTTGGATGTCAATCTTGCCGCCTTGCGACAAATTGGCGATCAGGTGCTCGGGGTTGATGATTTCAACATCGTGCGGGGTTTGGATGTCTGCTGCGGTGACTTGGCCTTCGCCTTCTTTGCGCAGGCTCAGGGTGACTTCGTCACGGTTGTGCAACTTGAACACCACGCCTTTGAGGTTCAACAGGATGTTGACCACATCTTCTTGCACACCGTCAATGGTGGAATACTCATGGACCACACCAGCGATGGTCACTTCGGTCACGGCATAGCCAACCATCGACGACAACAACACACGGCGCAGGGCATTTCCCAGGGTGTGGCCATAGCCGCGCTCGAACGGTTCGAGCACGACGCGGGCACGGTTGTGACCAATGGGTTCAACGTGGATGGCTTTGGGTTTCAACAAATTCGTCTGCATTCGGACTTCCTCTCAATACCCCCGGTTCGTTACACCGGTAAGGCTGGATTTCTCACCCAGGCAGGCTGCGCAGTCGGCCTGGGAACGACAAGGTTGATGAACAACCGCGATCAACGTGAATACAACTCGACGATGAGCGATTCATTGATGTCGGCAGCGAACTCGTCGCGATCCGGCACCTTTTTAAAGACACCCTCGGCCTTTTCAGCGTTCACATCCACCCAAGCCGGCAGGCCCACTTGTTGTGCCAACTGCAGCGCTTCGCCAACGCGATTTTGTTTTTTGGACTTTTCGCGCACGGCAATCACGTCACCGGTCTTGACCATGCAAGAAGGGATGTTGACCGACTTGCCATTGATGGTGATGGCTTTGTGCGAGACCAATTGACGGGCCTCGGCACGTGTGGAGCCAAAGCCCATGCGATACACCACATTGTCCAAACGCGATTCCAGGATGAACAGCAGGTTTGCACCGGTGTTGCCTTTTTGGCGGTCAGCTTCAGCAAAGTAGCGGCGGAACTGGCGCTCGAGCACGCCATACATGCGCTTGACTTTTTGCTTCTCACGCAACTGCAAACCGAAGTCGGAGGTGCGCTGACCTGAAGTGCGGCCGTGTTGGCCAGGCTTGGAGTCGAACTTGGCCTTGTCACTGATCGAGCGACGGGCGCTTTTCAAGAACAAGTCAGTGCCTTCTCGGCGGGATAGTTTGGCCTTGGGGCCTAAGTAACGTGCCACTTGATTTCCTTTGATGTCAACTGCCCGCCACAGGGACGGGGAGCCTGTGCCAGAAAAGCACAGGCGGTGGGCTTGGGGTTAATGGATCAGATGCGGCGGCGCTTTTGAGGGCGGCAGCCGTTGTGCGGAACTGGGGTCACATCGGAGATCGAGTTGATGCGAATGCCCAGCGACGCCAAAGCGCGCACCGACGACTCGCGACCCGGGCCGGGGCCTTTGATCTCGACGTCCAGGTTTTTGATGCCCTGGTCGATGGCCGCACGACCAGCCACCTCGGATGCGACCTGGGCTGCAAACGGGGTTGACTTGCGCGAACCCTTGAAGCCTTGGCCACCCGAAGACGCCCATGACAACGCGTTGCCTTGGCGATCGGTGATGGTGATGATCGTGTTGTTGAAAGATGCGTGCACGTGGGCAATGCCGTCCGCGACATTCTTGCGAACTTTCTTGCGCACGCGCTGCGATGCGTTGTTTGCTGGTGCTTTTGCCATGGTGTTGCCTTAATTATTTTTTCAGGGCTTGCGCGGCCTTGCGCGGACCTTTGCGGGTGCGTGCATTGGTGCGGGTGCGCTGGCCGCGCATCGGCAGACCACGGCGATGCCTGAACCCACGGTAGCAACCAATGTCCATCAATCGCTTGATGTTCATGGTGGTTTCGCGGCGCAGATCACCCTCAATGGTGAGCGAGTTGATTTGTTCGCGGATTTTTTCCAACTCAGGGTCGGTCAAATCTTTGATTTTTTTAGCATAGTCAATACCGCACGCCACGCAAATTTTGCGGGCGCGGGTTCTGCCAATGCCGAAAATAGCCGTCAAGCCCACTTCAGCGTGCTTGTGCGGAGGAATGTTGATACCAGCGATACGTGCCATGTGCGTCCTCTTTAATCCCAGTCCATCAACCTTGGCGCTGTTTGTGGCGCGGATCTGTACAGATCACACGAACCACACCCTTGCGCCGGATGATCTTGCAGTTGCGGCAAATTTTCTTGACCGAAGCCGAAACCCTCATTTCACTCTCCTAAAAGCCCGGAATCTGATCCAGGCACATTGTCAACTTGCTTAACCTTCTCAGCCCCACGCCTCACTTGGCGCGGAACACAATCCTGGCCCTGCTCAAATCGTAGGGCGTCAATTCCACCGTCACCTTGTCTCCTGGCAGGATGCGGATGTAGTGCATGCGCATCTTTCCAGAAATGTGACCCAAAACCACGTGGCCATTCTCTAACTTCACCCGAAATGTGGCGTTGGGCAGGTTTTCAACCACCTCGCCCTGCATTTGGATCACATCATCTTTGGACATGCGTCTTTAGCCACCCAAGCTCGTGCGGAAATTGGCCTTCTTCAACAGCGACTCGTATTGCTGGCTCATCAGGTAGTTTTGTACCTGGGCCATGAAGTCCATGGTGACCACCACAATGATCAGCAAAGACGTGCCACCGAAGTAGAAAGGAACGTTGTATTTCAAAATCAGAAATTCGGGCAACAAGCACACAAAGGTGATGTAGATGGCCCCAGCCAAAGTCAGGCGAACCAAAATTTTGTCGATGTGCTTGGCGGTTTGCTCACCTGGGCGAATGCCGGGTATGAATGCGCCGCTTTTCTTCAAGTTGTCGGCTGTTTCGCGGCTGTTGAACACCAAGGCGGTGTAGAAGAAACAGAAAAACACAATCGCTGCGGCGTACAACATCACATAGATGGGTTGACCCGGTGACAACGCACCTGCGATGTCTTTGAGCCAACGCATGCTGTCACCCGAGCTGAACCAGCTCACCACCGTGGCCGGCAACAAAATGATGGACGACGCAAAAATGGGGGGAATGACGCCCGACATGTTCAGCTTGAGCGGCAGGTGCGAGGCTTGTCCGCCATACACCTTGTTGCCCACTTGGCGACGCGCATAGTTCACCAAAATCTTGCGCTGACCACGCTCCACAAACACCACAAAGTAGGTGACCAAACCGACCACCACCACGATGAAAATGGCCACCAGCACACTCATGGCACCGGTGCGAACCAACTCCAGCAAGCCACCAATGGAGCCGGGCAAACCAGCGGCGATGCCACCAAAGATCAAAATAGAAATGCCATTGCCCAAGCCGCGTTCGGTGATTTGCTCACCCAACCACATCAGAAACATGGTGCCAGCGGTCAAAGTGACCATGGCGGTGATGCGAAAGCCCAGGCCAGGTGCCAACACCAAACCGGCTGACGACTCCAACGCCAAGGCGATGCCCATGGACTGAAACAGGGCCAGTCCCAAAGTGCCATAGCGCGTGTACTGGGTGATTTTGCGACGACCGGACTCGCCTTCTTTCTTCAACTGCTCCAGCGTGGGCACCACGTAGGCCATCAATTGCATGATGATGGAGGCAGAGATGTAGGGCATGATGCCCAGGGCGAACACGGTGAAGCGCGACAAGGCACCACCCGAGAACATGTTGAACAAACTCAGGATGCCGCCTTGCTGCCCATTGAACAGTTGCTGCAATTGGCCTGGATCAATGCCAGGCACAGGGATGTGCGCACCCACCCGGTAAACCACCAGCGCGAGCAACAAAAACACCAACCGGCGGCGCAAGTCGCCGTAGTTACCATTTTTGGATGTCGATGCAGAAGTGACCAAGGCAGGATCCGTCGTCTTTTGAGGTCAGGCCACCGAGCCGCCAGCGGCTTCAATGGCGGCCTTGGCAGCGGCCGTGGCGCCAATGCCATTGAGCTTCACGGCGCGTTTGATCTCGCCGGTTTTGATGACTTTGACCACGCGCACCATTTCGCCCACCAAACCGGCGGTCTTGAGGGTGAGCATGTTGACTTCGTCCAAGCCCAAACGGTCCAACGCGGTCAAGGTGACTTCGTCGTTGAAACGCAAGGTGCGCGACTTGAAACCGCGCTTGGGCAAGCGGCGCTGCAAAGGCATTTGACCGCCTTCAAAGCCCACTTTGTGGTAACCACCTGAACGTGATTTTTGACCTTTGTGACCACGGCCAGCGGTTTTACCCAGGCCTGAGCCGATACCACGGCCGACGCGGCGGCGGTTGGGGCGTGAGCCGTCAGCAGGTTTGATCGTGTTGAGTTCCATCTTGAACCTTTAAAGCACTTGGACCAGATAGCTGATCTTGTTGATCATGCCGCGCACGGCGGGTGTGTCTTGCAGCTCGCTCACGCTGTTGATTTTGCGCAAGCCCAGGCCGCGCACGGTGGCACGGTGAGACTCTTTGGTGCCGATGGGGCTGCGCACGAGTTTGATTTTGACGGTGGGTGTAGCGGTCATGTGAGACTCCGTATCAGGCGAAGATGTCTTCAACCGACTTGCCACGCTTGGCAGCGACTTCAGAAGCCGTGGTGCAGCGTTGCAGCGCATCCAACGTGGCGCGAACCATGTTGTAGGGGTTGGAAGACCCATGGCTCTTGGCCACGATGTCGGTGATGCCCATCACTTCGAACACAGCGCGCATCGGACCGCCGGCAATGATGCCAGTGCCCTTGGGGGCGGGGTTCATCATGACGCTGGCAGCACCGTGGTGGCCAGTCACAAAGTGGTGGATGGTGCCGTTTTTCAACGACACTTTATTCATGTTGCGGCGGGCCTCTTCCATGGCTTTTTGCACAGCCAGCGGCACTTCTTTGGATTTGCCTTTGCCCATGCCAACGCGGCCATCGCCATCGCCCACCACGGTCAGTGCGGCAAAACCCAAAATACGACCACCCTTGACCACCTTGGTCACACGGTTGACCGCGATCATTTTTTCGCGCATGCCGTCATCACGGGCGCTGTCTTGCACTTTTGCTTGAACTTTTGCCATGTTGAATTCCGATCTTTAGAACTGCAAGCCAGCTTCGCGAGCGGCCTCGGCCAACGCCTTGACGCGGCCATGAAAAGCAAACCCGGCGCGGTCGAATGCGACTTTGTCAATGCCAGCGGCTTTCGCCTTTTCGGCGATGCGCTTGCCAATGATTTGGGCTGCAGCAGCCGTGGCACCTTTGCCCGAAGCACCCAAGGACTGGCGCACTTCGACTTCTGCGGTCGATGCGGTGGCGATCACTTTGGCACCGTCGCCAGAAATGACGCTGGCGTAAATGTGCAAATTGGTGCGGTTGACGGTCAAACGCGCCACGCCTTGCTTGGCAATGCGGATGCGGGTTTGACGGGCCCTGCGGAGTCGTTGCTCTTTTTTGGTCAACATGCTGCCGTTCCTTATTTCTTCTTGGTCTCTTTGATCGTGATTTTTTCGTCCGAATAACGGATGCCTTTGCCTTTGTAGGGCTCGGGCGGACGAATGGCACGGATCTCAGCGGCGATTTGACCCACGCGTTGGCGGTCAGCACCTTTGATGATGATTTCGGTGGGGGCCGGCGTTTCCACCTTGATCCCTGCGGGCATTTCTTTGTCAACCGGGTGAGAGAAACCCACCGTCAAATTGAGCTTGGTGCCTTGGGCTGCGGCTTTGTATCCCACGCCGACCAAGGTGAGCTTTTTCTCAAAGCCCTTGGTGACACCAACCACCATGTTGTTGACCATCTGGCGCATGGTGCCGCTCATCGCATTGGCTTCACGCGACTCATTGGCGGGCAAAAAGGTGATATTGGCCGCATCCTTTTGGATGTTGACCAAGGCGTTGTTGGCGATGTGCAAATGACCGCCCGCGCCCTTGACACTGATTTGTTCAGGCGCAATGGTCACGTCCACTCCAGCGGGGACGACCACAGGCATTTTTCCTACTCGAGACATGTCTGTTTCTCCTTGGGCTTAGGCCACGTAGCACAGCACTTCACCACCGATGCCGGTGGCGCGCGCTTTGCGGTCGGTCATCACGCCTTTGGAGGTGGTGACAATCGCCACGCCCAATCCGTTCATGACCTGGGGAATGGCGCCGCTGCCTTTGTAAACGCGCAAGCCAGGGCGGCTGACACGCTCAATGCGCTCGATCACGGGACGACCGGCGTAATATTTGAGGGCGATTTCCAATTCGGTTTTACCCGTTTCGGTTTTGACGTGGAAGCCGTCGATGTAGCCTTCGTCCTTGAGAACCTGGGCAATCGCCACCTTCACTTTGGAAGAGGGCACGCTCACAGTGGGCTTGGCCACCATTTGCGCATTGCGAATGCGGGTCAGCAAGTCGGCGATGGGGTCACTCATGCTCATATTGAATATCTCCTGCCCAATTACCAGCTGGCTTTGGTGATGCCGGGAATCTGGCCTTCGAAGGCCATTTCACGGATCTTGGCGCGTCCCAAACCAAATTGGCGGAACGTGCCACGCGGGCGACCGGTGATTTCGCAGCGGTTGCGTTGACGTGTGGGGTTGGCGTTGCGAGGCAACTTTTGCAAGGCCAGTCGCGCGTCGGCACGCTCTTGGTCTGAATGCTTGGCGCTGCCTGCAATGGCCTTGAGTTCGGCGTATTTTTGAGCGTACTTGGCGACCAGTTTGTCGCGCTTGAGTTCGCGTTCGATCAATGCTACTTTAGCCACGTTGTACCTCAGTTCTTGAACGGGAAGCGGAAACCGGTGAGGAGCGCCTTGCACTCTTCGTCGGTCTTGGCAGTCGTGGTGATGCTGATGTTGAGTCCACGCAAGGCATCGACCTTGTCATACTCAATTTCAGGGAAGATGATTTGTTCTTTGACGCCGATGTTGTAGTTGCCACGGCCATCAAATGCGCGCCCAGAGATACCCCGGAAGTCGCGCACGCGGGGCAGGGCCACGGTGACAAAGCGATCCAAAAATTCAAACATGCGCACGCCACGCAAGGTGACCATGCAGCCAATGGCTTGCTCTTCGCGGATCTTGAAACCGGCGATGGCCTTTTTAGCCTTGGTGACCACAGGCTTTTGGCCAGCGATTTTGGTCAGGTCAGAAACCGCGTGCTCCATGACCTTTTTGTCGGCCACCGCCTCGCTGACACCCATGTTCAAAGTGATTTTGGTCAAACGCGGCACCTGCATGACTGACTTGTAGCCAAACTTGGCGATCAGCTCAGGGACCAGCTTCTCTCTGTAGTGTTGTTGCAAACGTACCATGGTCATGCCGCCTTGATTTCTTCGCCGCTGGACTTGAAGACGCGCACCTTGGTGCCGTCGGCCAACACCTTGATGCCCACCCGATCGGCCTTGCCGGTGGCGGCGTTGTAAATGGCCACGTTGGACTGATGAATGGCCATGGACTTCTCCACAATGCCACCCGTCGTACCTGCCATGGGATTGGGCTTGGTGTGCTTTTTGACCAGGTTGATGCCATCGATCAGCAGGTGCGTTTCATCTTTGCGCACCGACACTTTGCCGCGCTTGCCTTTGTCACGACCGGTGATGACGATCACCTCGTCGCCTTTGCGAATTTTGTTCATGGCCCGTCCTTAGAGAACTTCAGGCGCCAAAGACACGATCTTCATGAACCGCTCGGTGCGCAGTTCGCGCGTGACCGGGCCAAAGATGCGGGTGCCAATGGGCTCCAACTTAGCATTGAGCAACACAGCTGCGTTGCCATCGAACTTGACAAGTGAGCCGTCACTGCGGCGAATGCCCTTGGCAGTGCGAACCACCACAGCGCTGTAAACCTCGCCTTTTTTGACGCGGCCACGCGGTGCGGCTTCTTTGATGCTCACTTTGATGATGTCGCCAACACTCGCATAGCGACGCTTGGATCCGCCGAGCACCTTGATGCACAAAACGGACTTCGCGCCGGTGTTGTCGGCGACCTCTAACCGAGATTCAGTCTGGATCATTTCAATATTTCCCAACTTGTATCAAAGCTTGGGGCTGTTGCCAGCCTTGAGCGCTTTGATCAGTCTTGGTCCCGTCATCCGCGTGGCAAACCACTTGCCGCGCCTCAGTTGGGGTAGATACTTTGCCCGAAAATCGAGCGAAGCCGCAGATTATGCCACGGTTTTTGGCGAGCCGTCAAATTATTTATGCACGCCTCACAACCAAGCGCCTTTCTGGCCCTTCTCTTCATTAAGATACCGCTTTAAATTGGCATCCCCCTCAATAGGCACCCATGACCCGCACCACACCCTTGGCCACTGATTTGCTGGTTTTCATTGGCGGGGGCAACATGGCCAGCGCGATTTTGGGCGGTTTGCTGCGTGAAGGTCACCCGCCCCAGCAAATTTGTGTGGTCGACCCCGATGACGCCATCCGCCGATCCTTGCAGCAAGGCATGGGCGTGAAGGTGTTGGCCGCGCCCGACACCAGCTTGGCCGGCGCCACCCATGTCATTTGGGCGATCAAGCCGCAGCACTTCAAAACCGCAGCGGCCCTAGCCGGCCCTTTCTTAAAAGGTGCTTTGCACCTGAGTGTGGCCGCTGGCATTCGATCCGACAGCATCGCCCAGTGGCTGGGCAGCGAGCGCATCGTGCGCGCCATGCCCAACACACCCGCCTTGGTCGGCTTGGGGCAAACCGGCTTATATCCCCGCGCAGCTGTCACAGAGGCAGACCGACAGTGGGTGCAACAGGTGCTGGGCTCCACCGGGGCGTGTTTGTGGCTGGCCCAAGAGTCGCAACTCGATGCGGTCACCGCCCTGTCGGGCTCAGGGCCCGCCTATGTGTTTTATTTCATCGAGGCGATGGTGCGCGCTGGGCAGTCCATGGGTTTGAGTGCCGAACAGTCGCAGCAACTTGCCATTGGCACCTTTGTTGGCGCGTCCGAGTTGGCCCGCGCCAGCCAGGACACACCCGCCGTCTTGCGCGAACGCGTCACCTCCAAAGGCGGCACCACCCATGCGGCCTTGAGTGCCATGGAGCATGACCAAGTGGGACCGGCATTTGAGCGCGCCATCCAAGCCGCTTGCGCGCGCGCCCAAGCTTTGGGCGATGAATTTGGCCGTTGAGCCACGCATGCGAGAATCAATTCACTTTTAACCAAGGGATCCAACTATGAAAAAACCCCTCTTTACCCTGGCCAGCGCCATTTTGTTCACCCTGCCCAGTTTGAACTGGGCTCAGCAAGCTGCTCCCGCAGCACCGGCTGCGCCTGCTGCCCCAGCCGTCGCGCCTGCCCCTGCTGTGGCACCAGCCACCGCCACACCAAACAACCCCAGTGCTGCCCCCAAGGCTGAGAAGAAAGCCAAAAAAGCCAAAAAGAAAAAGGCCAAAAAAGCCAAGGCCGCCTGAGATTGGCCTCTTGAACAAAAAGCCCCCAATGGGGGCTTTTTGTTTGGGCAATGCCCAAGCAGAGTGAAGGGCTGCGGCTCAGGGGCTCAGCGCCAAACCCAGGGCCAGACCGGCAAACAAGGTGGCGGCCATCCAGTGGTTGAGTCTGAAGGCCTTGAAACACCCCTCGCGCTCGCGCCCTCGGATCAGGCGGTAGTGCCAAGCGGCTTGGGCCAGCGCCACGCACCAAAACGCCCACCACACCGGGTGCAGACTTAGGGACGCCAACCACCCTCCCCAGGTCAACAGATACACCATATAAAAGCCCATCACCATGGGCACATCGCGATCGCCCAGGGTGATGGCCGAGGTTTTCATGCCAATGCGCAAGTCATCATCGCGGTCGACCATGGCGTATTCGGTGTCGTACGCCAAAACCCAAAACAAATTGCTGAGCAGCAAGCCCCAAGCCATGGGCGGCACGGCATGCCACACACCGGCCAACGTGTGCTCGCCACCGCGCACCGCGGCAAATGCCATGGGAATGCCAAAGCTGAAAGCCACCCCCAACACCGCCTGGGGCATGGACACAAAACGCTTGGCATAGGGGTAGACCAAGGTCACACCCAGCGCCACCACCGACCAAGCCATGGTCACCCCATTGGTGGTGCACACCAGGGCAAACGCACACAAAGCCAGCACAACGCCCACGGCCAAGGCCTCGCGCACCGAGACAGCACCCCGTGTCACAGGGCGTTGGGCGGTGCGTTTCACATGTTTGTCAAAGTCGCGGTCGGCCACATCGTTGACGCAGCAACCGGCGCTGCGCATCAGCACCGTGCCGGCCACAAACACACACAACAAATGCCAACCGGGCCAACCGCCAGCGGCGATCCACAAGGCCGACAGCGATGGCCACAACAACAACAGCCAACCCGCCGGGCGGTTGAAGCGAATCAGGTCAAGGTAGAGCGCCAGCTTGGTGGGTGGGCGCAGCGGTTCAAGCGGTGTGGCGTCGTTCATGGCGAGGGCAATCAGCCTCAGGTGAGTCGTTGAACACCGGGCAAATCGCTGGCGTAAATGGCGTTGCGCAGCGCAGCAATGGCTTCGTAACGGGTGAAGCTGCGCCGCCAGGCCAACACCACACGCCGGGTGGGCGGTGCGTCATCCCCGTCCACCACGGGCAGGTAGCGCACGAAGCTGTCGGCGCTTTTTTTGCGCTTGGCGCTGGCTTGCAGCGCCTCTTTGGGCACGCTCAATCGAGGCACCAAGGTCACGCCCATGCCGGCGGCCACCATGTGCTTGATGGTCTCCAGGGACGAGCCCTCAAAGCTTTTGCGTATGCCCTCGGCCTGGCTGGAAAAGCGCGCGAACTCGGGGCACACCTCGAGCACATGGTCACGGAAACAATGGCCGTTGCCCAACAGCAGCATGGTCTCCGACTTCAAGGCCTGCGCCGTGATCGAGGTTTGTTGTGCCAACGGGTGGTTGCTGGGCACGGCGGCCATGAAAGGCTCGTCATACAAAGGCGCCACCGCCAAACCAGCATCCGGAAAAGGCTCAGCCATGATGGCGCAGTCAATGTCCCCGGTGCGCAACATCTCCAGCAACTTCACCGTGAAGTTTTCTTGCAGCATGAGCGGCATTTGCGGCGACATCTCAATCGTGTGGCGCACCAACTCGGGCAACAAATAAGGGGCGATGGTGTAGATCACACCCAGCTTCAATGCGCCCGACAATGGGTCTTTGCCGCGCTTGGCAATTTCTTTGATTTGCGCGGCCTGCTCCAACACGCTTTGGGACTGGCGCACGATTTCTTCGCCCAAGGGGGTGACGCTCACTTCATTGGCGTTGCGCTCGAAAATTTTCACTTCCAGCTCTTCTTCGAGCTTTTTGATCGCCACCGACAACGTGGGTTGCGACACAAAACACGCATCAGCGGCCCGGCCAAAGTGCTTTTCCCGCGCCACGGCCACGATGTATTTGAGCTCAGTGAGGGTCATGGTTCAGGCTTTCAGAAAGTCTGATTTTCCACCCAACCAGCGGGCCACATGGGTGGCCGCCATCTCGGGGTGTTGGTCCAACATGCGGGGCGCCAGGGCACGGGCCCAATCCAACAAGTCGCCATCGGTGGCCACATCGGCAAAGCGCAGCATGGCAGCGCCTGATTGTCTGGCCCCCAAAAACTCACCCGGCCCACGGATGTCGAGGTCGCGCCGCGCTATCTCGAACCCATCATTGGTTTCAGCCATGGCGCGCAAGCGCTCTCGCGCGGTGTCGCTCAATCGGCCATGCTCGCCCAAGCTGTACAACAACACGCAAGCCGAGGCCGCCGCGCCACGCCCCACCCGTCCGCGCAGTTGGTGCAACTGGCTCAGGCCAAAACGCTCGGCGTGTTCAATCACCATCAGCGAGGCATTGGGCACATCCACCCCCACCTCGATCACCGTGGTGCTGACCAGCACGCCCATTTGCCCTTGCACGAAGAGTGACATCACCGCCTTCTTTTCGGCTTGCGCCATGCGCGAATGCAGCAAACCCACCATCACGCCGGGCAGCGCCTCGCACAGCGCTTGGTGGGTGTCGGTGGCGTTGCGCAAATCGAGTGCTTCGCTTTCTTCAATCAGGGGGCAGACCCAGTAAATTTGCCGTCCCTCGGTGAGCTGCACACGGATGCGCTCAATCACCTGGTCGCGGCGGGTGTCGGCCACCAACTTGGTGACGATGGGCGTGCGGCCTGGGGGCAATTCGTCGATGGT
>JBEDFU010000336.1:0-7763 GCA_041174965.1 Pseudomonadota bacterium
CCACCAAGGCGCCCAGTGCTCGCCCAAACTGCCGTCTCCCACTTGGGTGGGCTCGTGGGCGGCGAAAAATGTCACCTTCACTTGTTGGCGGCGAAACACATCGGCAATCAGGTCGGCCACGCCCATGTGGCCGGTGTCAAAGGTCAGGTAAAGCGGCCGGGCACAAGGGGCTGTGCCCGCGGGCAAGGGCTCGCTGACGCTGGGTTTTGCAGGGGTTTGCGCGGCCTGGCCTGCTTGTGCCAGCACCAGCGCTGCATGGCTGATGGCTGGCCCGGATTGGGGCAACGAGTGGCCCATGCACAGTGACAAGCCCAGTGCCAGCCACAGCCGGTTCAGCCCCTGGCGCATGACAGGCTCACAAACGCGGTGCGTGATCCAAGGTCCAAATGCCATGCGGAGATTTGCCCACTTTGATTTGGCGCACCAAGGCGCCGTTTTGGGTGTCGATGACGCTGACTTTCTTGATCCAGCGCGAAGACACCATCAGCCAGCGCCCATCGGCGCTCAACTCCATGCAGTCGGGGCCACCCGGGGCCTTGAACTGCGCCACCACCGCATAAGTTTGCAAATCGATTTTGCTGATGGTGTTGGCCACCCGGTTGCTGACAAACACATGGAGGCCATCTCCGGCAGAACGAAAGGCATGTGCGCCCTCCCCCGTGGCAATGGTGCGAACCAACTTGGCGGGGTTGGCTCGCAAGTCAAACACCTGCACCTCTTTGCCGCCGGTCAAGGCCACCAACAAGGTGCTGTCGTCGCGGGTGCCAAACACATCGGCGGGCAGAGAGCCGGTTTTGACGCGCCACTTCACGCTCTGGGTGGCCAAGTCCACGGCCACCAATTCATCGCTGTCTTGCATGCTGGCATAGGCGGTGGTGCTTTGGCTGTCGATCCACAGGTGGCTGGGGGTTTTACCCGAGGGTATGCGTTTGGCCAATTGCGGTGTTTGGCCATCCCAGCGGTAAATGTCGATGTGGTCAAGCCGGTTGGCCACGGTGATGAACCACTTCATGTCCGGCGAAAACCGCAGGTGATAGGGGTCGATGGTGCCGCGCACCACGCGTTGCACCTGAGCGGTTTTGGGGTCGATGAAACTGAGCGAATCGCCGCCCGCATTGGCCACAATCACCGACTTTTCATCCGGTGTGAGGTACAGGTGGTGGGGTTGTTTGCCGGTCTGGATTTGGCGCGTGACCTGCCAAGTCTTGGGATCAATGACGCTGACGCTGGCGTCCAAGGAGTTGAGCACAAAAATCGGGTGGGTCTGCGCGCCGGCGGCGGCCATGCCCATCCCACAGCACAAAACCAAAACCAGTCGGTTGAGAAAGGACCTGCCGACAACCCAAGGACCCACGGACCAGCTGTTTGTTTTCATGGCGCAAGTGTAACGAGGGCCCTGTGGCGTGCCCCCAGCGCGGCTAATATGCCTGCATGCAGCACGTTCATTGCCATGGTATCGCCCTAGAGGTGCGCCACATCCCCGCACCCCAGACCGCCTCGGCCCAAGCCCCATTGATTTTTTTGCACGAAGGCCTGGGCTCGGTGGCCATGTGGACCCAGCGCGGTCTGGACTGGCCCCTGGCCGTTTGCCGGGCCACCGGTCGCGCGGGCTGGGTGTATTCGCGCCGTGGCTATGGTCAATCGGACAGGCCCAGCGATGTGCGCGGCGCCAACGCCTTGACCCCTGATTATTTGCACCACGAGGCCTGGCAGGTGTTGCCCGAATTTTTAAACCAAATCGGGATTGAGAAACCGGTGTTGCTGGGGCATTCCGATGGCGCCAGCATCGCCTTGCTCTACGCCAGCCGGCACCGGGTGAGCGCATGCATGGCCATGGCCCCACATGTCATCGTGGAAGACATGTCGGTGGCTGCCATCGAATTGGCCAAAACCGCTTTCGAGCAAGGCGATTTGCGCCAGCGCCTGGCCCGTTTTCATGCCGATGTGGACACCGCTTTTTGGCAGTGGAACGACATTTGGTTGTCGCCTGCTTTTCGCCCCTTTGACATCCGCCAAACCTGCCAGTCCATTGTTGACCCGGTTTTGGCGTTGCAAGGTCGGCAAGACGCCTATGGCACGCTGCAACAAATCAACGAGATACAAACCCAGGGCCGCATCGAGCGTGTGGTGATCGAAGACTGTGGCCACACTCCACATCGTGATCAACCCGATCGGGCTTTGGCGCTGGTGGTGGATTTTTTGGCGACCCTTTGATCGGTCATCTCAAGGCTGGTAGCCGAGTGCGCGCAAATCGCTGTTTGTGAGCCATCGCCACTGACCGGGCAATAAATCCGCGGGTAAATGCAACTCACCCATGGACGAACGGTGCAAGGCCTGCACGCGGTTGCCCACTGCGGCCAACATGCGCTTGACCTGGTGGTACTTGCCCTCGGTCAGGGTCAAGGCCAGGTGGTGGCTTCCCAGGGCTTCACAAGCCGCTGCGCGCACGGCCTGGGGGTCGTCGTCGAGCACCACCCCAGCCAAGAGTTTGTCGATTTGTGGCGCGGTGATGGCGTCCACCGTGTGCACTTGGTAGACCTTGGGCACGTGGTGGCGCGGCGAGGCCATGCGGTGGATGAATTGGCCGTCATCGCTGAGCAACAGCAAACCCGTGGTGTCTTGGTCCAAGCGCCCCACCGCTTGCACCCCATCCACTGCCCCCTTTTGCGGCCGCTGGCGCAAGGGTGCGGGCAGCAAGGTGTAAATGCTGGGCCAGGCCGAGGGCTTGCGCGAACATTCGGTGCCCGCTGGCTTGTGCAGCATGAGGTGGGCGCGCTCACGATAGACCCAAGCCTGGCCTTGCACTTCATAAGGCCAATCTGGCTGGGCATCGACCTCCAACCATGGGTCTTCGCAGGTTTGCCACAGGCCATCGATTTGCATCCGCACACAGCCTTTTTGCACCAAACCCACGCACACCCGTCGGGTGCCAAAACCCTGGCTGTACAACAGGTCTTGCAACTCCATCAAGCCACCACCCCGCGCTCGCGCAGGGTTTGAATTTGGGCCGGGGTCAAGCCCATTTCGGTGAGCACCGCATCGGTGTCTTGCCCCAATGTGGGCGCCAAATGGCGCAAGCCCCCCGGGGTGCGCGAGAGCTTGGGCACCACACCCGGCACGCTCAGGCGGCTGCCATCGGCCATGGTGATGTTTTGAATCATGCCGCGTGCCTGGTAATGGGGGTCGTTGGCGATGTCGGCAATGGTGTAGATACGCCCGCCCGGGACTTCAGCCTGCTCGAGCATCTCCAACACGTCGTCCACCGAGCGTTGCAAGGTGTAGGCTTCGATGGCGGCATCAATGTCGGCCACCCGCTGGACGCGCCCGGCGTTGTCGCCCAAGGCCGGGTCCTGGCCCAAATCGTCGCGCCCAATGGCGTGCATCAGGCGCTTGAAAATGCTGTCGCCATTGCCCGCCACCAAGGCGTAACCGCCATCCTTGCAGCGGTAGGCGTTGGTCGGTGCAATCCCGGGCAAGGCGCTGCCGCCGGGTTCACGCACCGCCCCAAAGGCGCTGTGTTCGGGCAGCAGGCTCTCCATGCAATTGAACACCGCTTCGTACAAAGCCATGTCAATGACCTGGCCCAGGCCACTGCGGTGGCGCTCGTGCAAGGCCATCAAAATGCCAATCACCCCGTGCAAGGATGCCAGGGTGTCGCCAATGCTCACCCCCACCCGCACCGGTATCCGACCGGGTTCGGCAGTGAGGTGGCGCAAGCCCCCCATGGCTTCGGCCACCACACCAAAGCCAGGCTTGTCACGCCATGGCCCGGTCTGCCCATAACCACTGATGCGCAACACAATCAACCGGGGGTTGAGGGCTTGCAGCACGTCGGGGCCCAAGCCCCAGCCCTCCATCGCACCGGGGCGAAAGTTTTCGATCAACACGTCTGCATCGGTGGCGAGCTGGCGCACGATGTCTTGGGCCTGGGCATCACGCAAATTCAAAGCCAAGGAGCGCTTGTTGCGCGACTGCACCTGCCACCACACCGAGGTGCCATCTTTGAGCAAGCGCCATTTGCGCAATGGGTCCCCCACGCCTGGGGGTTCGATCTTGATGACGTCGGCGCCAAAGTCGGCCAAGGTTTTGGCTGCGAACGGGCCGGCGATCAGTTGGCCCAGTTCGACCACCTTGATGCCCGCCAAGGGGCCTGTGAGGTTCGGGGGATTGGCCATGTGGGAGGAAGATGGGATGGACATGCGCGAATTGTCCACCAGCCCAGTGGGGTGGCTCAGCGCTGCAACTCGACGATGCTCACGCTCTGTTGGGTGTCGGTGGGCAAGCGCAGCTTCCAGCCTTGGAAAAACACATTGAACTGGGCCAGGCTGGGCGACTGAACGGTCCACGGCGGAACGCCCTGAAAGCTGCGCTCTTGACCGGCTTTGAAATTGACTGACCACACCTGGCCGCCATGGTCGCGCAGGCACAGGTGGGCGTCTCCCAGGGCCTGCACAAAGACCATCTGCCCGGGCTTGAAGGCTTTGAGAGGCTGCACCACAGGCGCGTCTGCGCTGGCCCGGGGGCAATCCAAAACCGCGTCATTGATCGGGGCAGGGGCCTGTGCCAACGATGCGGCTGCCGGTACCGGGCTGGCGCTGATTGCAGAGGGAGAGGGAGAGGCAGTTGCGGTGGCATCGGCGTTTAACCCTGTAGACCGGTCAGGTACCTGAGCGGTGTCGGTTGCAGCCGCTGAGCCAGTCAAGCCCCAAGCACTGGGCTGCCAGGCATGCCAATTGGCGCGCCACTGCTGCCACATGGGCTGTGCGCTTTCGCCCCAACCGCCAAAGGTCACGCCCAACACCATCACTGCGAGGGCCAGACCCGAACACACCCACATCGCGGTCAAAGGGCCATTCAAACGTTCAGGCTGCAGACCGTCGTGGGCGTTGTCCTGCCAGGTCGGCGCACCGACCAAGGCTGGATTGGGCAGTGGAGCGGCCAAGGTCGGCGCCAATGGCGTGATCACGCTGTTCGGATCGGTCCCCAAGGCCAGGGCCAGCTTGCGGGCACTGGCGCGTTTGATGGCCACGTTGTAGAACAAGTCATGGCCACCGTTTTCAATTTGCTCCACCTGTTCGCGCGACAAGCTGACCCGGATGGCCAACACTTTGGCGTCCCATCCGGCCGCCTCGCGCAGTTGCTTCAGGCGCGCACCGTCCACCCCATCCATGGGCGCATTGGCAGTGTCGTGAGGCGTAGACATTTTGCAGTGATGAGAAAAACACAGGAAAGCTCAGAAAACCTTGTATTGTCAAATTTATCAAGCCGATCAGCCCACGGGTTTACCCTGTTTTGTCGGCATCGGGCAGGGCTTGGGCCAAAACCTTGTCGATGCGCCGCCCGTCCATGTCCACCACCTCAAAAGACCATTGCATGCCTTCAAAACGCTCACCCGTGCGCGGCAAACGACCCGCCAACACCAACACCAAGCCCGCCACGGTGTTGTAGCGGCCTTTGTCTTCATGGGGCAAGTCGGTGAGGCCCAAGCGCGCCTTGAGTTCGCTGATGGGCATCAGGCCATCGAGCAACCAACTGCCGTCGTTGCGCGGTGTGGCCCAAGTTTCTTCGGGTGCCGAGGTTTGCAACAGTTCGCCGGTGATGGCTTCAAGCACATCGCGCGGGGTCATCATGCCCTGCACCACCCCATATTCGTCCACCACCAAACTCAACCGCCCACGGCTGTGGTCTCGCCAACCGGGGCTGGTGTCTTCCCCCGCTGAAGGTCGGCGAAATTGGGCCAACAAGTCCAAGCCGGTGAGGGTTTCGGGGACAAATGGCACGGGCTGGGCCAGTGTTTCCATCAAGGCTTGGCGGTCCAACTTCGGGTCCAGCAACTGGCCCACACTGACCGCACCCAATACATGGTCCAAACCATCGCGGCACACTGGGTACCAAGAGTGAGCCCCCCCTTGGCCCACTTGGGCCAATGCCTGCGCCACCGTGGTGCGCGCATCCAACCACTCGATATCGGCGCGCGGCACCATCATGGACGTCAGGCTGCGCTCGTCCAAGTGAAACACGTTTTTCACCATTTGGTGCTCGTGCAACTCGATCAGCCCGGCGTCCACCCCTTGGTCCAAGCTGGCGGTGATTTCTTCTTCGGTGACGCTGGGGCCACCACGGGTGTCGATGCGCAACAAGGTCAGCACGCCGGCAGTCGCGGCCGACAGCAAATACACCATGGGCCGGGCCACACGCGCCAACGCCAACATCACCGGGGCGCACCAGCGTGCCACGGTCTCAGGGTGCAACTGGGCAATGCGCTTGGGCACCAACTCGCCAAAGATGATGGTGGTGATGGTGATCGCGGTGACCACCACCCCTGTGGCCACCCAAGCAGCGGCCCAGGGGCTCCAACCCCAAGCAATCAGCGATTGCCCCAGACCTTGGCTGAAAGCGGCCTCACCCACGATGCCGTTGAGCACCCCGATGGAGGTGATGCCAATTTGGACAGTGGATAAAAACTGTGTGGGCTGCTCCATCAAATCCAAAGCAGCCCGAGCCCCAGCGGCACCCGCCTCCTCCAAGGCCAACAAGCGCGCTTTGCGGCTGGAGGACAAGGCCATTTCGGCCATGGCAAAGCCCCCGTTGAGGAGGGTCAAGCCAATGATCAGCAACAGTTCCATTTGGACCCGCGGTTCAATGGCATGGGTGGCTAAGGGTTGACAATGGCATGCATGGCACTTTACCTGATCGGCGATGTTCAAGGCTGCGACGCAGCCTTGTCCCAATTGCTGGAACACATTGGTTTTTCACCCAGCCGCGACCAGTTGGTGCTGCTCGGGGATTTGGTCAACCGCGGGCCTTCCTCGGCGGCGGTGCTGCGCCGCATGATGGCCCTGCAAGGTTCGGCGCAATGTGTGCTGGGCAACCACGACTTGCATGCCCTGGCCGTGGCCCACGGCGTGCGACCACCCCACCGCAGCGACACCTTGGCCGATTTGTTGCAAGCCCCTGACAGCACTGCGCTGTTGGACTGGCTGCGCCAGCAACCCCTGGCCTTGCGCCAACACGGCTGCATGATGGTGCATGCGGGCGTGCTTCCGGATTGGGACGCCGAGAAAACCTTGGCGCTGGCCGGTGAGGTGCAAGCGGTGTTGCGGTCAGCTCAATTGGCGGAATTTTTACTCCAGCTTTATGGCAACACGCCCGCTGCATGGCAAGACAGCTTGCAAGGGGTGGAGCGATGGCGTTGCATTGTCAATGTGCTCACCCGCTTGCGCTTTTGCACACCCGAGGGGCTGATGGAGTTCAACACCAAAGAGGGTGCAGGACACGCCCACACGGGCTACCTGCCTTGGTTTGACGTCCCTGAGCGCCGCAGCGCCGATCACCGCATCGCGTTTGGCCACTGGTCCACCCTGGGTTGGTTGGACCGCAGCGACGTGGCGTGCTTGGACACGGGCTGCGTGTGGGGCGGTGTGTTGACCGCATTGGAGCTGTGCCCCGATGGACGCTGGGGTGAGCGGGTGCAAGTGGCCAACCCAGAGGCAGCGGCACCCTTGACTTGAGCCCCACGGTCTGAACAGGCCCTGGGTGGGCCTGTCAGATCAACCCTGCCGCTATGGGCACAGGGCTGCGCGGATTCACGATTCGGTTTTGAACAGTGCCGCCACTTTGCGCTTGGGCTTGATGTTGGCCGAGATGCGGCCAGAGGGTCGCTCGCCGGGCTCCCAGGCGGGAGGAGGCGCTTCGGTCGGGGCCTCATAGGGCTTGTCAAAAAAAGGGTCGCGGGGAGCAGAACGTGGCGCACGCGCTGGGGG
>JBEDFU010000337.1:0-5754 GCA_041174965.1 Pseudomonadota bacterium
CGGGAAACTGGTTGGCGTCTGGCATGGCCAAACGCAGGCCTTTGACCGCGCGCGGCTCGCGGGTGAAAACCTCCAGCGGTTGCGCCCATGTCGCTGCATCGCGGGCGTCTGGCCCGACCAAGGCATCCAACATCAACGCGCAGTCGTGCACGTTTCGCGCCATGGGCCCGATGGTGTCCAGCGACCAACTCAGCAAACCGGTGGCATGCAAGCTGATGCGGCCAAACGTCACCTTCAATCCGGTCAGGCCATTGAATGCGCTGGGGATGCGCACCGACCCACCGGTGTCGCTGCCAATGCCCACGGGCGCCAAACCCGCGGCCACCGCCACGCCGGTGCCGCTGGAAGAGCCACCAGGCACCCGGTGCGTCGCCAAGTCCCAGGGGTTGTGGGGGGGGCCCATCAAAGGGTTGGTACCCCAGCCGCCAAAGGCAAACTCGGTCATGTGCAGCTTGCCCAAGGGGATCATGCCGGCTTGCAACAGGCGCTCGACCGTGGCACTGGTCTGGTGGGCCTGCTGGTTGACAAAGTGTTTCGACCCCAAGGTGGACACATGGCCTTGGATGTGCAACAAATCTTTCAGAACGATGGGCAGACCCGCCAAGGGCCCCATGGGCAAGCCGCTGGTCCTGGCCTGGTCCGCCGCTTGGGCCAGGGCCAAAGACTGATCGGCATAAACCTCGGTGAAGGCGTGCAATGTGGGGTCGGCTTTGGCGATGCGACCCAGGAAGTGGTGGGTCAACTCCACAGAAGATAAATCGCCCTTTTTGAGCCGGGCACCCAGTTCAGCCAAACCCATCCAAGTCAAAGACATTGCGTTGCTCCTTGTTCGCCAAAAACCATTCCATTGGCCTGTGCTGCGACCTGGCCAGCATTCGGTGGTCTGTGGAAAAGAATCCGAATGGCCAAGCCGGTCAGCATGGGGTGCACGGCTGGCCGTTTCTGTGCCCCTTGAGGGCATGATATCTTTCAAGGCCTTCACCCGGTCAACAGGCACCAGCCACCCAACGGTGACAACCCATTTTTTGGAACGCATCATGCTAGACACCCAAGCCCAAGCCTTGCTGCAACTGATGGTGGAGCGCAAGGTGCCCGCGGTCAACAGCTTGCCGCCTGAGAAAGCCCGTGAGTTTTATTTGGTGCGCAAGGCATTGACGCAACCCGACCCGCCCCCGGTATCTTCCACCACCGACCATGGCCCGCTGTTGGGCGGTGTCAGCGTGCCCATCCGTGAATACCGCCCTGCGGGTGCCCAGCCCGCAGACACCTTACCGGCCCTGGTGTACTTTCATGGCGGCGGCTGGGTGATTGGCAACATTGAAACCCACGATGTGCTGTGCCGCCAACTGTGCCAGGCCAGTGGGTGTGCGGTGTTTTCCGTCGATTACCGCTTGGCGCCCGAGCATGTGTTTCCAGCTGCCTATGAAGACGCCCTGGCGGCCTTTCACTGGGTGGTGTCGCAAGCCGCGGCTTTGCACATTGACCCGCAGCGGGTGGCGGTGGGTGGCGACAGCGCCGGGGGCAATTTGGCGGCCGCCGTGTGTCTGGGCGCGCGCGGCAGCGCACAGCCGCCGGCCTTTCAATTGCTGATTTACCCAGCCACACTGATGTACCCGGACACACCCAGTTTTCATGCCAATGGCGAGGGCTATGGTTTGACCGCCCTGGCCATGGATTGGTTCATGGACCATTACCTGCCCACCCGTGAACACGCCATGGATTGGCGTGCTTCACCACTCAAAGCGAGCTCACACGCGAACCTGCCCCCGGCTTTGGTGCTGACCGCGGGCTACGACCCCTTGCGCGATGAAGGGCTTCAATATGCCGATGCCCTGTCCCAGGCGGGCGTGGAGGCCCAGTACATTTGCTTTGAGCGGCAAATCCATGGTTTCATCACCATGGGGCGGGTCATCCGCGAGGCATACACCGCCGTGGATGTGTGCGCGCTGGCCCTGCGTCGATATTTGGGCTCCGATGGAAGCGGTTGCTGAACGCGGCCCCAGTTCAACGCTGAATGCAATGGGATAAGCACATGGGCACCGCAGATCAAGTCCACCCCTTTGAATGGCCTCAATACGTGTTGGACCGGGTCATGGCCAACGAAAGGGTTCGATGAAATCTCTTGTCCTGAACCGCCGCCAAGTGGCTGCCGCCTTCGCCCTGGCCCCTGTGGCGGCCAGTTTTCCCATTGCGGCGCAGCCTGTGCTGCCCAAAAACATCACTTTGCTGGTGCCCCAAAACGCAGGCGGCTCCAATGACGTCATGGCCCGTGCGGTGGCCGCCAGGCTGCCCGCCTTGATCGGCGCCAGCGTGGTGGTGGAAAACCGAACCGGTGCCGGTGGCAATGTGGGCTCGGCGTATGTGGCCAAGTCCGGGCCCAAAGACGGCAGCCTGTGGTTGGTCACCATCAACAGCACCCAAGCCATCAACCCGGCGCTGTATAAAAACACCGGCTTTGACCCCATCAACGACTTCGAGCCCGTGGCCGCCATTGCCCTGGTGCAACATGTCATCGTGGTCAGCCCCAAACAGGCGGTGAACAACCTCTCTGATGTGGTGGCCCTGGCCCGGCGCGACCCTGGCAAATACAGCTATGGCTCCGCGGGCAATGGGACTTTTTCGCATTTGCTCATGGAGATGCTGAAAAAATCCCAGGGCGTGAACCTGACCCACATCCCCTACAAAGGCGTGGCCCCTGCCTTGACCGACGTGATCAGTGGCAATGTGAATTACTTGGTCAGCACGGTTCCCGCTTGTTTGCCCTTCATCAAAAGCGGCCAGCTCAAAGCTTTGGCCGTGACATCCATGCAGCGCGCGCCGGCTTTGCCCGAGGTGCCCTTGGCCCATGACAGCGTCCCTGGCTTGGTGGGTGAGTTGTGGGTGGCGGTGTACGCACCCAAAGGCGTGGCCAGGGAGTTGATTGAGCAAATGCGCAAAGCCGTCACCGCACTGCAAGCGCAGCCGGAGATGGAAAACTTTTTGGCGGCCCAAGGGGCCAGTGTGCTCAGGGCTGGCCCAGCCGAGTTGATGGCCATGACCCGAGATGAAATCAGCAAATGGGCTACTGTCGTGCGCGACTCCGGCATGACCGTCGACTGAATGCACACCGGCACAGGGCACGCATCAGCGTGCTGCTGATGCCTGGGTCAAGGCTTGTAAAAGCCCTGAATGAAGCGCCAAGCCTCGTCCACATCGTCGATGAATTGAAACAAGTTCAGGTCTTCGGGCGAAATCACGCCTTCTTCGACCAACACCGACAGGTTCAACACCCGTTTCCAGTATTCGCTGCCGAATAGCACCACGGGCACGGGTTTGGCTTTTTTGCATTGGATCAGGGTCAGGGTTTCAAAGAGCTCGTCCAAGGTGCCAAAGCCGCCCGGGAAAGCCACCAAGGCGCGGGCGCGCATCATGAAGTGCATTTTGCGCAGGGCAAAGTAGTGAAATCTAAAACTCAGGCCCGGGGTGATGTAGGGGTTGGGTTCTTGCTCGTGGGGCAGGGCGATGTTCAGGCCCACGCTGATGCCGCCCGCTTCTTGGGCGCCGCGATTGGCCGCCTCCATGATGCCCGGTCCGCCCCCGGTGCAGACAAACATTTGCTCGGCTTTGACCTGGCTGTGGTTGTGCTCGGCCACCCTTCGCCCAAAGGCGCGGGCCATTTCGTAATAGCGGGCGTTTTTCAGCAAGGTTTGGGCGCGCGCGACAGCGCTGGCGTCTCCAATGGCTTGGGCCTCGCGCAAATGTTCCTGGGCGTCTTGTTCGGAGCGGAAACGCGCGCTGCCAAACACCACCACGGTGTGTTCAATGCCGCGCTCTTGCTGGGCCAAATCGGGCTTGAGCATTTCCAATTGAAACCGGATGCCACGGGTTTCCCTTCGCAGCAAAAACTCGGGGTCGGCAAAGGCCAAGCGGTTGGAGTCGACTTGCAGCGCCTCGCCTTGGGTGTGCTGGGCGTGGAGCACCTCCCAGGCCTGGGCCAGGGGGTGATCGCGGATGTCGTGGGTGCTGTCCATGGGGTGTCTTCTGGTTGGGTCCATGAAAAAAGGCCCCCAGTGGGAGCCTTCTCGCGGGGGTGGTTTTGGCTCAGACGCGGCGGCGGTACTCGCCGGTGCGGGTGTCGATTTCGATGCGGTCGCCTTGGGCCACAAAAATCGGCACGCCCACTTCAAAGCCGGTGGCGATTTTCGCTGGTTTGAGCACTTTGCCGGAAGTGTCGCCTTTGACGGCGGGCTCGGTCCAGGTCACTTCGCGCTCGACGCTGGTGTGCAGTTCCACCGAAATGGCCTTGCCTTCGTAAAACACCACTTCGCCGGGCATGCCTTCTTCCAGGTAGTTGAGCGAGTCGCCCATGTTGTCGGACTCCACTTCGTACTGGTTGTATTCCGAGTCCATCCACACATACATGGGGTCGGCAAAGTAGGAATAGGTGCATTCCTTCTTGTCGAGCACGATTTGGTCCATCTTGTCGTCGGCCTTGAACACCACTTCGGTGCCAAAGTTGGCGATCAGGCTTTTGAGCTTCATGCGCACGGTGGCGGAGTTGCGCCCCCCACGGCTGTATTCGGTTTTGAGCACGACCATCGGGTCTTTGCCGTGCATGATGACGTTGCCGGCGCGAATTTCTTGAGCTATTTTCATGATTTCTGGGGGTTGTCGGTATCAAACAGGGGCCGCGGAAACAGCCTGGGGCCTGGATTGGGAACAAGGCACTCGCGGCGCATCCTGTTCACAAAGCCAACCATTTTAGCCATGTCACCCGTGTGGGCTGGGTTCGGCGTTCTTGGCAGCGGCAAAGTCGGTCAATTGCCCGGCCAAATCCGGTTGGGCCAGCAAGCCCTGGCGCACACCGCGCACCCATTCACGCCAGGCATTCAGTTGGGGCACCGACAAGCTTGGCGGCGCTTGGGCGCTGTCGGCATTCCAGGCCTGGTGGGCCTGCACCAGGTCGGCCGGGGCTTTGAAAAGGCTTAAAAAAGCCCCCAGCTTGGTGTGGTGCACACCATCGCCTTGCGGGTAAATTTGCCACATGAAGGCTTGGCCGGCCCAGATGGCGCGCACCCAAGAATCTTCGCCGCGCACCAAATTCAGGTCGTGCTGGGCCAGCAAGGCATCAAACGTGACCTGGCTGACCCAAGGCAGATGGGTGATGCGCAGCGCCCCGTCGCCAGCGCTTGCACGCTGGTCTTGCCAGGCTTGCACCGCCCGGCTGGCGCGCCCGGCGCACACCGACAAATCGATGGGTTGCGACCCATCGGCCCAAGCCGTGAGCCAAGTTGGCAAGGACGCGGGCTCGTAGCAAAAGAGCAGCACGCGCAAGCCTGGACGGGCGTCTGGGTCGTGGTCGCTGCCCTCCAGGGTGGTATGGCATAAAGCGCTGATGCCATCGGCGTTGGCGTTAGAGAGGGTTGAGGTGAGGGCCGGGGCAGAGGCAGCGTCCAGCGCCTTCGGGTCGGTCTGTTGGGTGGCCAAGGTTTTAGGCGGCAAGGGGTGCAGCAAACCGCCGGTTTGGACCGTGAAGCCGGGGTAAAAAAACCACTTTTGCAAGCCCCGCGCTGGGCCGCTCATCACCGGTGATGGTAAGCCGTGCAAGCGCTCGACATGGGGCTCGGCGCTCAGGTATTCCAGGTTGATCCACACGGGTGCTGGGCGTTCGGCGGCCAAAGCGGTTTTCACCATGTCGGGCAACTCACACCCAAAAGCTTCAATCACCCCATGCAGCATGGGCGGGCTTGACCCTTCGGACGCCGACACGGTAAG
>JBEDFU010000338.1:0-8637 GCA_041174965.1 Pseudomonadota bacterium
CGCTGCTGCGCACAGCGCAGGCGGCGGATATTGCTGGGATTCGTGCACTGTTGGTTCACGCCAAGGACGAGCCTGCCAGGCAGTGGTATCTCCATTGGGAGTTTGAACCCAGCCCATCTGACCCGTTTCACTTGTTCCTTTTGATGAAGGACATCAAGGCCATGGTAGGCAAAGCCTGAGATAAAAGTTCCGGGAATTTGGCCGATTGATAAATCGCACGAAAAGCCCTTGAAGCCGTCCAATATTGACCGCCGGGGGTGCTGCGTAAAACTTGAACTGGTTGATGTCGAAAAACCAAGACTTGCTCCAATCCATGGTTTATGTGCACGGGAACCTCCCCGGGTCATGGCGTCAGTGTTTGTGACAGTCTTTAATGGGGCTAACTCAGCGGAACCGAGACCTTTGTAAAACGCCCAATTGACCACTGCGGAGTTGCCATATACAATTGCTATATACTTTTCTCGGGGTCATCATGTCCATCGGCACTGTTTTCGTCAATAACCGTACCCAGGCCGTTCGTCTCCCTTTGGACGTGCGTCTACCCGAGGGAGTCCAAAAGGTAGAGATTCGCGTCAAAGGTAACGAGCGCATCATCTCACCCCTAGGCCAAACCTGGGACAGCTTCTTTCTGGGTGGCCCCACAGTTAGCGACGACTTCCTGCCCGAGCGCGCCACCCAGCACCAGCCGGAGCGGGAGGCGCTCTGATGCTGCGCTACTTGCTGGACACCAACATCGTCAAATACGTGTTGAAGCGGCGACCTGTCGAGGTGCTTTCCACTTTCAACACCAACGCCAGCCGCATGGCAATTTCCTCCGTTACCCTCGCCGAACTCTTGCACGGTGCGGAGAAAAGCAGCCGGGTGAGCGAGAACCTAGCCGCTATCGAGGACTTTTGCAGTCGCCTAGCAGTTCTGCCCTATGGCCCCAAGGCCGCGCAACATTACGGAGCCATTCGGGCCGCCTTGGAAAAACTCGGCCAGCCCATCGGTGTGAACGACATGCACATTGCAGCGCACGCCCGCAGCGAAGGCCTGGTGCTGGTGACGAACAACATGGGGGAGTTCGCACGGGTGCCTGCGCTGGAATTGGAGAACTGGGTTCACACGGCGAAGTAATTTACGAGTTGTCGTGCATCAGCTGTAATGACCCAGTGAAAACCTGCTCAGGTCAGTTCTTCGTTAAACCTCGCCGGTGTATTCGCCGCGCGCGGGATAGTCTTTTGCGATGGCAAATTCAATGGCTCCCAACAGTTCTTGGAAAGAAGGGCGAGCGAAGGGCATTGTCTGCGTAGACACGTAATACAACGTGTTGTCAGGGCGGACGATGAAAACGCCCGGTTCGCTAAAGAGTGCGGGCTCTTCAATGCCTAAGGAAGTCTTGCCCCTAGAGGTGCTGATGTACAGACCCCACTGGCGAGCACTGGCCATGCTCAAGCCGTAACCTATTTTCAGGTGGGTCGCTTTGACCTTCTCCGCCATGGCCTGGGCACGCTCGGCGTTGTCGCTGCTAAGTGCCACCACATTGACGCCAAGCTTGTGAAACTCGGGTGTCAAGGTTTCTAGTTCGATCAAGTATTTCGCGCAGATTGGGCAGTGCAGTCCCCTGTAGACCACAACAAGATCAAATACGGCGGCGGGTTTTTCGCCAAGAATAAACTTGCCGCCAGTGACCAGAGGAACGTTCAATGCCGGGACGGGCTGTCGGGGCGTCAGTGCTGTGGTGCTCATCAATATTCCTTTTTAAATGTGATGGCGCGCTGGCCTAAGGTCATACGCCGCCTGTGTTGCCCGCCACACTTCAGCGGCGCCACTATTGATCACTTTGGACAGGGTGGGATGGCATCGTTGTTTTTTGATTACAAAAGTCAGACAGCAGTTGCAGTTAACTTAACCCCCAGGGCTAGACACACCTTCTGGATGGTGTCAAAACGAGGATGAGCCTCGGGACGAAGAGCCTTGTAAAGAGCTTCTCGAGTCAACCCGGCGGCCTGCGCCACTTGCGTCATGCCGCGAGCGCGAGCCACATCACCCAGCGCTGCTGCAATCAAGCCTGGATCTCCATCTTCAATAGCCAGTCGTATATATTCTGTGACCGCCTCATCATCGTCCAGGTACTTAGACGGATCGAACTCTGAAAGCTCCGAAAGTCTGATTTTCTTGGTCATTGGATCAGTCCTCAATCATTTCGGCCAAGGAGATGGCCTTTTCAATATCACGTGCCTGCGTTGCTTTGCTACCTCCACCGAGCATGACAATGAGAACGTCACCTCGGCGCGCGTAGTACATCCTCCAACCAGGCCCAAAAAAAACGCGCATCTCGTATACGCCCGGCGCCACGGGTTTGACATCACCCAGATGCCCAAGACTTGCTTTACGAAGCCGCAACACCAAACGCCGTCGTGTCGATGAATCCCGCAAGCCATCGAGCCATTTTTCGAATGCATCGGATAGGACAATCTTGAGCATGTTTTAAATGTAATCGAACGTTCACGATTGGGCAATTTTAATCAGTGGTTCATGCCTTTGGCTCGTTAGATATTGTCGAGTACGGCGGCAATGATTGCAGAGCCCCCATTCTGAATCGCTGCTTCGAAATAGTCGATAGGTGCAGTGATTGATGTTCATGGTTTCCCTACTACGCGTTCAATGGCTCGCAGGCGCAAATAATCAATAGTGAGACCGATCAATAACGCGCAGATCTTGGGCTTCGGCCTCCTTTGTCTGACTTACAAAGGCGTGAGTAAGTTGCCTCATCAGAATGGTCGTGAATTTCTCTGGGTTGCCCGTATCCCGCGCCAAGCTACCCAGCGTTGAGTTCTTTCAACATCAAGGCCAAGGCCTTTTTTTGTTTGGGGTCGCGGGCATCTTCCACGGCGTCTTCCAACACCACGCGGATGTCTTCGGCTTCCACCAGTTCCATGGCCCAGTCCGGGAACAGCCGCTCGCGAATCTCATCCTCTTGGCTCAGCACCACCACGCTGTCGTGGCGCGGGTCGGTTGAAATGATTTTCATCAGGCTTTGCACGTTGTCTCTGGGGCCTTCGAGCCATTGAAAGAAATAGCCACTGCCAAAGACCAACAGACCCGTGATGCCAAATTTGGGGTTGTGGCGTTGGGCTGTGGCGATGATCTTTGCTATTTCAGCCTCATCCATGTCAGCAGCACCACGGCTGCAATACACCAGGTTGTGGATGGATTGGCCGGCATGGCCTTCGTCGTTTTGGAAAGGATGGTTTGCTTGCATCACCGCAGTCGGTAAAAAATCTCGGTCTGGACCATACAAGACTTGAGAAGTGAAAGGCGCCGTCTTGCTTTTGGATGGGTTGCCAAATCGTACGCCTAAGCCGATTGTGCATGGGCGCCAGGCCCAGCTGAAAAATCACTTATGGGGAAACATTCATTCCGGACGGCGAATGGTTTTGTGAGAAACCGCGCCACCCTTGGCATTGACTTTGACCAGCACCATGTCCCCGGACCCAATGTTCTCACCCATGTACTCGTAAATGTTGACATGGTGGGTCACCAAAATGAGGGCTTGTTGACCTTTGGTTTTGATGCGTTCAGCAATGAATTGCTGCAGCTTCATGTTGCTCTCTTTGGCTTTGGACATGTCATCGAAAAACGATGCCAGTGAAGCCTCCAATTTGAATCCATCGAACTTCATCAGTTCTGCCGTGTCTTTGCAACGGCACCACGGACTGGCATAAACCTGTGCCGCTGCAACCCCTTGCTGTTTCAGCCAAGTCCCAATGCGCAGGGCTTGCTTTCTGCCTTCGTCATTGAGATTGCGTTGGCTTTTGCAGTCGGCCAGGGTGAAGTTGGCTGGATCACCCACCCCAGGTGCGTAGGCATGCCGAATCAGCAAGACGTATTCCGACGATCGAAGCGCGTCTGACAAGTCGCTCGCATGCGACAGGGCAGATGCCAGCAGCGTCAGCGCGATCAAGGCGGACCTCACCGCGAACAGCCCGGCATGTCGCACCAGCGAAAAAAGTGTGAATGGGGTCACCATGCGAATTGCCTTTTGCTTTTGAGTGGGATGCGGCGTCACCGCCTCGCAGCAGTTTACTTTGTTGGCTTGTGGCCGGCCTCAAGAAGTGACTGGTCGTGCCGATCTTTAGACAAAGGTGCATCTGTCACCCCAAAGCCGCCCAGGAGCCGCCATGAAAATCACCAGCGTCAGCATTAACCGCCCCTTGAACAAGGCGCAGGGTGCCGTGAAAAAAATCTCCCCTTTGGTCAAGCCCAGCACCATGGCCGTGCGCGAAGTCGATGGAGATGGCCGGGCGCCAGATGCCGAGGCCCTGGGAGCCAACGCCAATGGCCATGGCCAGCGCAAAACCCCCATGGACACCCTGGGCAGCGAGGTGGATGTCTGGGTGTGAGGCTTCATGCTAGCCTTGCACCCATGCAAAACCAAACCCAGTTGTGCCTGCGGGCGCCCCGCCGCCCATGACCCCTTCCGACTATTGGCCCTCCTGCGGCCATGCGCTGTTGCTCGCCAATGGCCAAGGCCATTTGACGGTGACCGATGATTTTTTGCGCTTCTTGTTGCAGCGGCCTGAGCTCGCGCCCATCCCCCAGTCCTGCCCGAAAGAGGTGGCCTTGCACGAGGGCCTGCTACAGCAGCCGCGCCGTGACATGGCCCCCGATGAATTGAGCGCCTTGCGCGACCCAGACGCGGCTGAAAACTATGCGGTGTGGGCCCGCTTTCGCCAGCGCTTGTTGGCCAAACCGACGCTGGAAGCCAGCTATTTGGCCTTGTTCCAAGGGCAGGGTGTGGATGTGCCGCCTTTGTTGGTGCAGCAACTCACCCAAGTATTGTTGCGCCACATTCTGGGCTCAAGCGCGACGGCGCTGCAAGTTCGAATGGCTGAAATGCTGTTTCGGCCCCAGTCCATTTCGGTGCAAGAAGATGGCTCGGTCATGGCTGCCGACCGCGAAACCGTTGATCGTTTTGCCACCACCGGTGGCTTTGGCACCATCGGAGAGTTGCTGCAACAAGGGGGTGCAACTTTGCGCACCATTGACCTGGATGTGCTGCATGCTGAAAACGCCGATGCGTATTGGGCGCGCAGCGAGTCTTTCGATTGGGTGGTGTGCATGAACCGGGGAGAGCCCGCGTTGGATGCCCTGTGCACGGTCTTGCGCCAATGGATCGCCCATTTTTGGGGTGTGGGTGTGCGCATCCAAACGGTGACGGATATGGACGACGAGAACTGGGTTTGGCACACCGGGTTGGATGCCCAGTCCAGCGCCATCCTCAACGCCCTTTATGTCGGTCAAGATGTGGCCCCCGAACACATGCAGCGCATGATGTGCTTGTTCAAACTTGACTTTGAACGGCCCCAAGACATGCGCGCCGACCTGCAAGGCAAACCGGTTTATTTGGGCATGGCGGTCGATGCCAACAAGTGCCTGCAATTGAAGCCACAAAACCTGTTGATCAATTTGCCCTTGGCCCAACGGTCTTGACGGCTGCCTGTTTGGCGCGCCAATTGCGTCCGATGCAGCCCCGCTACACGCTCACATGGTCTGCCTCAGGCCGCTGCAAGCTGACCGGCAGTGGCTACACTCGTTGACCACCATGAAAACCGCTACGCGCTTGATTGTTCGATCCTTTGTGATGGCCGCCGCGCTCGGTTGGGCTGGGGGCATGGCCCATGCGGCAGAGGTTTTGGTCGCGGTGGCCGCCAACTTCATGCAACCGATGAAGCAAATTGCCCAGGCATTTGCCCAGCACAGCGGGCACCAGGCCCAGTTGTCGTTTGGGGCCAGCGGACAGTTGATGGCCCAAATCCAGAACGGCGCACCCTACCAAGTCTTGTTGTCGGCCGATGCCGCCATACCTGCCCAATTGGTGCAAAAGGGCTTGGCGGTGCCCCACACCGCATTCACCTATGCCGTGGGGCAATTGGTGCTGTGGAGCGCAGACCCCAAGGTGGTGGATGGGCAAGGCGATGTGTTGCGCAAAGGGTCGTTTCAGCGCATTGCGCGCGCCAATCCCAAGCTGGCACCTTATGGTGCGGCCACCATGCAAGTGGTGGAGCGCATGGGCCTTGGGGCAGCTTTGGAAAAAAAATGGGTGCAAGGTGAAAACATCAACCAAACCCATCAATTTGTGGCTTCAGGCAATGCCGATCTGGGCTTTGTGGCCCTGTCACAAGTCGGGGCAGTCGGGCCTCAATCCACAGGTTCCCTGTGGTTGGTGCCCAGCCATTGGCACGACCCCATTTTGCAAAACGCCGTCTTGTTGACCAAGGGCAAAGACAATGCAGCGGCCATCGCCTTGATGGCGTTTTTGAAAACACCCGCAGCCCGCGACATCATTCGCCAAGCGGGTTATCGCTTGGACCCCCCATGATGAGCGGATGGTTCTCGGATGCTGCCTCCGCATGGAGCGCCGTGGTCTTGACCGTCCAACTGGCCAGTGTCACCACGGTGTTGTTGTTGATGGTGGCCACACCCTTGGCCTGGTGGCTGTCGCAAACCACTTCCCGATGGCGTGCGCCGATCTTGGCGTTTGTCACCTTGCCCTTGGTGTTGCCGCCCACAGTGCTGGGCTTTTACCTGCTGGTGGCCATGGGCCCGCAAGGTTGGTTGGGGCAGTGGACACAGGCCATGGGCTGGGGCTTGCTGTCGTTCACCTTCAGCGGTTTGGTGTTGGGCTCCATGGTGTTTTCATTGCCGTTTGCGGTGCAGCCTTTGCAACATTCGTTTGAAGCCATGGGCCGCCGACCGATGGAAGTGGCGGCCACCTTGGGGGCACGCCCGTTGGATGCTTTCTTCACCGTGGCTTTGCCCTTGGCGCGACCGGGCATGGTCACCGCCGCCATCTTGAGCTTTGCCCACACCGTGGGTGAGTTTGGTGTGGTGCTGATGATCGGTGGCAATGTGCCAGGCCAAACGCGGGTGGTGTCGACACAAATTTATGGCCATGTCGAGGCCATGGAGTACCCCCAAGCCCACGCACTGGCCTTGGGCATGTTGGTGTTTTCGTTTGTGGTGTTGTTGGCTTTGGCCGCGGTCAAGCGGCGCTGGCCAGGGCTGGGTTCTTGAGCATGGGCCACAACCACATCCGCTTGCGCTTGCAGCGACCCAACCATCTGTTGTCGCTGGACGTTTCCTTGCCCGACCAGGGCATCACCGTGATCTTGGGCGCATCGGGCTCGGGCAAAACCAGTTTGCTGCGCTGCGTGGCGGGTTTGGAACGGGCCCAAGACGCGCATGTGGAAATGGGTGGTGTGGTGTGGCAAGACGATCGCCAAGGCGTTTTTGTGCCCACCTGGCAGCGCGCAGTGGGCTATGTGTTTCAAGAGGCCAGCTTGTTGCCCCACTTGGATGTGCAGCAAAACCTGACCTATGGCTTGAAGCGGGCTGGCCAACGTGTCACCACACACAGCTTGGAGCAGGCTGTGGACTTGTTGGGCATTGGGCCGTTGCTGGGCCGGTCCACCGCCCGTTTGTCGGGTGGCGAGCGGCAACGGGTGGCGCTGGCGCGAGCGCTCGCCAGCCAACCGCGCTTGTTGTTGCTCGATGAACCGATGGCGTCTTTGGACGCTGCCCGGCGTCAAGACATCTTGCCTTGGTTGGAAAAAATGCGCGACGAGTTGCATTTGCCCATGCTGTATGTGACCCATGCGGTGGACGAAGCTGCCCGCTTGGGCGCACACATGCTGGTGCTGGAAAACGGCCAGGTCAAAACCCAGGGTTCGGTGGCCGAGGTGTTTGCCAACATTGAGCAACCCATGTGGGTGGGCGAAGACATGGGCGCATGGCTGCAAGGCACCGTGATCGAGCGCCACGCCGATTGGCATTTGTGCCGCGTGGCTTTTGACGGGGGGCAGATGTGGCTGCGCGACAGCGGTGTGGCACTGGGGCAGACGGTGCGCATGCGCGTCTTGGCGCGGGACGTCAGCATCGCCACCGAAGCGCCGCTGCACACCAGCATCCAAAACCAGCTCAGCGCCGTGATCGAGGCGGTGGCGCCCGACGCCCACCCCTCTCAGGTGTTGGTGCGCTTGCGCGTGGGGCCGTGGGCGGTGTTGGCGCGCATCACCCAAAAGGCCTGGTCGGATTTGTCCTTGCACATCGGCCAAGCGGTGTGGGTGCAAGTCAAGTCGGTGGCCGTGGTGGCTTGAGGGCCGCGCCCTGCGAGGCGTGTGGGGCTGGTGATAATGCGGACACTTTTTTCTTGATTGGATGGACCGCCATGCCCCACGTTGATTCACAGGCCTTGTCGCAATTCACCCAGCAGTTGATGCAGGCCAAGGGCATGTCTGCCAGCGATGCCGCGGTGGTGGCCACTTCCTTGCAATGGGCCGACGATCGTGGCATTGCGTCCCACGGCGTGGCCTTCTTGCCGCGCTATGTGCAAATGATCGACGAGGGCGACTTGGATGTGCGGGCCCGCCCCGAGCGGGTGAATGCAACGCCGGCCATTGTTGATGCGCACCAAGCCGCGGGTGCCGTGGCCATGGCGTTTGCCATGCAAGAGGCCTTGCGCGAGGTCGAACACTTGGGCACCGTCAATCTGTGGGTGCGGCGCTTGACCCATGCCGGTGCCATGGGCCAGTTTGTGCAAACCGCTGCCGAACAAGGTTGCATGGCCCTGCTGTTTGCCGCCGGGCCGCCGCT
>JBEDFU010000339.1:0-8606 GCA_041174965.1 Pseudomonadota bacterium
CTGCCACACCTGGTGGCGGGATTGGGCCGCGTCGATGCGCACCATGCGATGCGGTGCCGCCTCTGCCCGGGCAAGGTATCCGGCGTGCACCTGGGCAAAAAAGGCCAAGGGCTGGGATTCAAAACGGTCGGGCACGCGTGCATCGGCCAGGCGTTCGGCGGCAATGGCCGGGTCCAGGGCAAACCACAGGGTCATGTCGGGTTGCAGCAAGTCGCCGCTGGCTTGGCCCTGCACCCATTGCTCCAATTGCGACAAGACAGACAGATCAAAACCACGCCCATGGCCTTGGTAGGCAAAGGTCGCATCGGTAAAGCGGTCGCACAGCACCACATGGCCTTGGGCGAGCGCCGGCAAGATGACTTCTTGGATGTGGCTGCGCCGGGCGGCAAACATCAGCAAGGCCTCGGTCAAAGGGTCCATGGCGTCGTTCAACACCATCTGGCGCAGCTTCTCGGCCAAGGGCGTGCCGCCCGGTTCGCGGGTGAGGGTCACTTTTCGCCCCTGTTGGCGAAAGGCGTCGGCCAGGCCTTGGATGTGGGTGGACTTGCCCGCCCCATCCACCCCTTCAAAACTGATGAAAACTCCCTTGCTCATGGCCCGATTGTGCCTTGTCCATGCCCCCGTCAGGGCGTGGCACTGCTTGGATTGCGACGGCGTTGGTACCGGTCGACCGCTGCATTGTGGTCTTCCAAATTGGCACTGAACGCGCTGCTGCCGTCGCCCCGGGCTACAAAATAAAAGGCTTGGCTGCGCTCGGGTTGCACGGCAGCCAGCAAAGCGGCTTTGCCCGGCATGGCAATGGGTGTGGGGGGCAGGCCCTTGCGGGTATAGGTGTTCCAGGGGTGATCGGTTTGCAGGTCGCGGCGGCGCAAATTGCCGTCAAAGGCTTCGCCCATGCCATAAATCACCGTGGGATCGGTTTGCAGCGGCATGCCCACCCGCAAGCGGTTGTGAAACACGCTGGAAATCATGCGCCGGTCGCTGGCTTTGCCAGTTTCTTTTTCGATGATGCTGGCCAATATCAAGGCTTGCTCGGCGGTGGTCAGTTCATTGCGCTCGGCGCGGGCTTGCCAGGCGTTGGCCAGTTGGCGGTCCATGGCCTTCATCGCCCGGCTCATGATGCGCACATCCGAGTCGCCCTTGCCATGGGCATAGGTGTCAGGAAAGAACCGCCCCTCAGGCGCCTGACCTGGGCGACCCAACAAAGCCATGACAGCTTCATCGGTTTGGCCACGGGTCTGGTGCTGCAAATGCTCCGATCGGTCCAAGGCAGCGCGAAACTGGCGGAATGTCCAACCCTCGACCAGCACCAGGGTTTGCAAGGACTCTTGCCCCCGGCTGATTTTTTGCAGCAAATCCCATGCGGAGTCACCGGCTTTGATTTCATAACTGCCGGCACGCAGCAGCCGCGACTGACCGCTCAAGCGAATGAACCAATACAGCAGGCTGGGGTTGACCTCAACGCCGCTGTCCACACTGAGTTGGGCGATGCCGCGCACCGGCGTGCCAGGCTCAATGGTCAGATCCACCACGCTGCGGGCCAAGGGCAAGTCGCGCATGACCCATCCCGCCACGGTGGCCAGGCACAGCGACAACAAAAGCACGGTGATGAGCAGCCATCTGCCCCATGTATTGCGCAAGGCCTGGGCTTTCTGAGGAAAAGAGGCCGCGATGATAATTCAGCCCATGACCCATCTGAGCACCCACCATCCCTTGCCACCGACCCATTTCCACGGCACTTGCGAATTGCCCCATTTGGGCGTGATCGAAGTCATTGGCGGCGATGCGGTTTCTTTTTTGCACAACCAACTCACCCACGACCTCGCCTTGGTGCCGGCGGATACCGTTCGTTTTTGCGCTTTTTGCAACGCCAAAGGGCGCATGCAAGCCACCTTTGTGGCGAATGTCCATGCCCCCGACACCGTGTGGCTGGTCTGCCGCCGCGATGTGTTGGCCGCGGTGTGCAAGCGCCTGTCGATGTTTGTCTTGCGCGCCAAAGCGCGTTTGCGTGACGCCAGTGATGAGATGTCTTTGTGGGGTTTGGTGGGCGGCCCCCTGCCCTCGGCCTGGAAAAAACAGACCCTGATGGGCGGCACCGCCATGGGTTTGTATCCTGCTGCGGGGCATGCCCGCGCATTGTGGGTGGCACCTGTGGACCAAAGCCCGGTGAGCGATGCCCACCCCGCGGGTTTGAGCCTGAATGCTTGGATGTGGGGCGAGGTGATGGCAGGTGTGGCCGATGTGCAAGCCGCCACCGCCGAGGCCTTTGTGCCCCAAATGCTCAACCACGAGTCGGTCGATGGGGTGAGCTTCAAAAAAGGTTGCTACCCCGGCCAGGAAGTGGTGGCGCGCAGCCAGTTCAGGGGGGCGATCAAGCGTCGGGCTTTTGTTCTGTCGGGGCCGGCCATGCAAGTGGGCCAGGTGGTGTATTCATCGCATGACGCGACGCAAGACTGCGGCATCATTGCCCAAGTTGCTCAAAGTGGTGATGGTGGCGGCGTGGCCATCGCCTGCTTGCAAGCCGCTGCCGTCGATGCCAGCACACTGCATTTGGGGCAAGTCGATGGGCCGCTGCTGCAACTCTTGCCCCTGCCCTACGCCCTGCGCGACGACATTTAAGCCCTGCCCCCAGCTTCAGAGCTTCAAGGCCATGGCCACGTGGGCAATGCCGGCCTCTTCAAACGGCTCGCCCTGGGCCACAAAGCCCAGGCGTTGGTAAAAACCTTCAGCGCTGCGCTGCGCGTTCAGCAAAACTTCGCGGTCGCCACGCGCTTTGGCCTGTGCGACCAAGGCCAGCAAGACCTGGCGGCCCAGACCGGTTTCGCGCAAACGGCGCAGCACCGCCATGCGCCCAATTTTGGCCACCCCGTTCTCGCTCGGCAATAGGCGCCCCGTGGCCACAGCCACCCGCAGGTGGTTGCAGAGCACCGCATGAACGCATTGGGCATCAGCGGGGTCCCATTCCAGCGCGGGGTCAATGCCTTGCTCTTGGACAAAAACGGACTGTCGCAAGGGGCTGGCCAGGGGTTCGAGCTGGGCCCAGTCACCGCATTGCAAGCGCGTGATCGGCTCGCCGCGCTCATAGGCCTCCAAACAGTGCCGCAAGGGGTCGGGCACCGGCAATGAGGTGTGGGTTTGGGGGTTGGCAAACACATAAATCATCTCGCCCTGGACCAACCACTGCCCACCCAAAAACACCCCGGCCTCAAACACCATCGACGAGCGCCCCACCCGTGCACAGCGCAAGCCAATGTCCAGTGCGTCGTCGTAGCGCGCCGAGGCATGAAATTCGACGCTGGTTTTCTTCAGAAAAATATCCCCATTGAGCGCGTGCATCGTGTCTTCATAGGGCAAGGCCAAATGGCGCCAGTAGTCGCAAATGGCCGTGTCCATGTACATCGCGTAATGAGCGTTGAACACAATTTGCTGCATGTCCACCTCTGACCAGCGCACGCGCAGGCGGTGAACAAATCGAAAATCATCTTTTTTCATGCGCGTTTTTCAGGGTCAAGACCCCGGCCATTGGGGAAAGTCGGCAGTTTATGACAAGCACCATTGGCTATAGTGGCTGACCACCGCGCCCTTGGCATCTGGTCACCACAGCCCACACCAACACCCTTTCACCCACCATGTCCCAAATCATTTACCTCACCAACATCCAAATTGCCTATGGCGCCTTGCAACAACTCAAAGCCGAGTGCGACAAAGCCCACATCCGAAAGCCCCTGATCGTCACCGATGCCGGTGTCAAAGCCGCAGGCTTGCTCGACATGGCCCTGGAGGTCTTGGGGCGCGACACCGTGGTGTTTGACCAAACCCCGTCCAACCCGACCGAGGCGGCGGTGCGCGCCGCCGCTGCGCTTTACCAACAAAACGCTTGCGATGGCTTGGTGGCATTTGGCGGCGGATCGGCCATCGACTGCGCCAAAGGCGTGGCCATTGCCGCCACCCACCCCGGACCCTTGAAAGATTACGCCACCATCGAAGGCGGCTCGCCGCGCATCAGCGAACGCGTCGCCCCTTTGATCGCGGTGCCGACCACGGCTGGCACCGGCAGTGAAGTGGCCCGCGGCGCGATCGTGATCGTGGACGATGGCCGCAAACTCGGCTTTCACAGTTGGCACCTGATGCCCAAAGCGGCCTTGCTCGACCCCACCCTGACCTTGGGCCTGCCCCCGGGCTTGACCGCCGCCACTGGCATGGACGCCATCGCCCATTGCATGGAAACCTTCATGGCCGCCCCCTTCAACCCTCCCGCCGATGGCATAGCGCTCGACGGCTTGACGCGCGGGTGGGCCCACATTGAGCGCGCCACCCAAAACGGCCATGACCGGGATGCACGCCTGAACATGATGAGCGCCTCGATGCAAGGGGCCATGGCCTTCCAAAAAGGCCTGGGGTGTGTGCACAGCCTGAGCCACAGCCTCGGTGGCGTGAACCCGCGCTTGCACCACGGCACCTTGAACGCCATGTTTTTACCGGCGGTGGTGCGCTTCAATGCGGCGGCCCCTTCGGTGCAGCAAGAGCGCCGCATGGAGCGCATGGCCTATGCCATGGGCTTGGGCGCCATCACCGGTGCAGCGCCAGCCGCCGAGGCCGTGGCCCAAGCCATCATTGCCATGAACGCGCGTTTGGGGCTGCCCACAGGCTTGGCCGCCATGGGCGTGGAGCGGGCTTGGTTTGACAAAATCATCGAAGGGGCGATGGCCGACCATTGCCACAAAACCAACCCCCGCTTGGCCAGTGCCCAAGACTACCGCGAGATGCTCGAAGCCGCGATGTGATTCAGGCGAGGGCTTGCACCCGAGCCGGATCGGGTGATTCGCACCAGCGGGCAAACTCTTCGGCCAATTGCTCGCTGGCGCTCACAGCTTGGGTCCACACCTTCACCCGCCCTGGCAAGTCTGTGGCGTAGGTGTTGAAGTCGCTGCGGTCGGGCAGCTTGCCATGGGGCAAGGTTTTGACCCATTCGGGATTGGGGGCCAACACGATGGTGTGGTCTAAAAATGGCGTGGCTTTGTGTCGCCATTTGAGGGATTTGTCCAACCAGCCGGGCACCACCGCTGATTGAAAGTGCGGGTACAGCACCAAGCCTTGGTAGGCCAAGTGCAAGTGGTAATCGGTGATGCCGCCGTCCCAATACGCACCGGTGGGTGCACCCGGAATGTCGTGCACGGCTTGCAGCACAAACGGAATGGAGCAGCTGGCTTGCACCGCGGGCAAGAAGTTGTGTTCGGTCAAGGAGACCTGTTGGGAGGGATAGTCGTCAACCGCAAACGGCAACCCGCCCCGGCTGGAAAACACCACCCGCTCCAACCAGGCCCCCATGGCTTTGCGATGCAAAACATTGCTCAGGAAGGCCCCGGCATAACCCAAGGGCGTGCCCAAGGGGTGCTCGCGGTGCAAGATGTGTTTGCCCCGCGAGGTCACCACATGCAGCCGAAAACGTGGGTGATTCAGCACCTCGCCCATGCGCGTGCCGTAAAAGGATTGCAAACTTTGGCCAAAGGCATCGCTCACCTGTTGGGCACTGGGGCGCTTTTGTCCGGGCGGGGCTGCATAGTGCTGGTGGATGTAATCGTGTTCCAGCCGCTCAAAGGCTTGCACGGGCTGGTTCAAACAGGCGGTGGCCATGCGCCAGGCCCCAATTGACGCCCCCACCAAATCAATGGTTTGCTGACTTTGGGGCAGCCACTGGCCCCACAAAAACCGATCGATGGGCCCCAAGATCAAACCCTTGGGGCCGCCCGCCGCACCCGGGATGACGCCGATGTGCGAAGGCGCCAAGCCCTGCGCTTTGATGTGGGCCAGCGCGCGGGGGCCAGCAAAAATGTGCAGGGCTTTCAAAACGCAGTTGGCGGGGTTATTTCTTCAAACCTTGTAGCTTGGCAAAGGCCGAAGCCATGGCCGAGCCAGCGGGTGCCGACGCTGGGGGCTTGTACCCGCCACCCGTGCGTGGGCGCTGGTCACGGCCCGCGTGTTCAAAGCGATTCTCATGCGGGCCGTCTTTGCGCGCGGGTGCTGCGTCGAGCTTCATGCTCAAGCTGATGCGCTTGCGCGCCACGTCCACTTCCAACACCTTGACTTTGATGATGTCGCCGGTTTTGACCACTTCGCGCGCATCGGTGATGAATTGGTGGCTCAACTGGCTGACGTGGATCAAACCGTCTTGGTGCACACCCAGGTCGACAAAGGCCCCAAATGCGGCCACGTTGCTGACGGTGCCTTCGAGCACCATGCCCACTTTCAAGTCTTTGAGGTCTTCCACGCCCTCTTGGAGTTGGGCCACCTTGAAATCGGGTCGGGGGTCGCGTCCAGGTTTTTCCAGCTCGACCAAAATGTCTTTGATAGTGATGACGCCCACGGTGTCATTGGCGAACAGCTCGGGCTTGAGGGTTTTGAGCATGTCGGCGCGGCCCATCAATTCGGCGATGGGTTTGCCCGTTTGGGCCATGATGCGCTCCACCACTGGGTAGGTTTCGGGGTGCACCGATGTCATGTCCAGCGGGTTGTCGCCCCCTCGGATGCGCAAAAAACCCGCGCTTTGCTCGAAGGTTTTGGCGCCCAAACCACTCACTTTGAGCAATTGCTGGCGATTGGCAAAGGCCCCATTGGCTTCGCGCCAACGCACCACCGCTTTGGCCATGGTGGGGCTCAAGCCAGACACCCGGGTGAGCAGCGGCACACTGGCGGTGTTGAGGTCCACGCCAACGGCGTTGACGCAGTCCTCGACCACGCTGTCCAAGCTGCGCGCCAGCTCGGTTTGGTTCACATCGTGTTGGTACTGGCCCACGCCAATGGACTTGGGATCGATCTTGACCAGTTCGGCCAGCGGGTCTTGCACGCGCCGGGCAATGCTGGCCGCGCCGCGCAGGCTGACATCCACATCGGGCATTTCGGCGCTGGCGTATTCGCTGGCGCTGTAAACAGAGGCACCGGCTTCACTGACCACCACCTTGGCCATGGGCTTGGACGCGTCGTGTTTGGCCATGAGCTTGATGAGTTCGCCAGCCAGTTTGTCGGTTTCGCGGCTGGCCGTGCCGTTGCCAATGGCGATGAGGTTGACGCCGTGTTTTTCACACAGCTTGGCCAAAGCATAGAGCGACCCATCCCAATCTTTGCGCGGCTCATGGGGGTAAACGGTGGCGGTTTCCACCAGCTTGCCGGTGGCGTCGACCACCGCCACTTTGACGCCGGTGCGAATGCCCGGGTCCAGGCCCATCACCACCCGCGGCCCAGCCGGTGCGGCCAGCAACAAATCACGCAGGTTGTCGGCAAACACCTTGATCGCCACCTTTTCCGATTGCTCGCGCAAGCGGGTGAACAAGTCGCGTTCAATGGACATGCTGAGCTTGACGCGCCAGGTCCAGGCCACACACTTGCGCAGCAAGTCGTCAGCAGCCCGCCCCGAATGGCGCCAGCCGAGCAACCCGGCCAGTTTGCCTTCGGCCAAGCTGGGCTGACCAGGTTCCGGTTCTAGCGGTTGCAACAATTTGGCATCGAGGATTTCCAGGCCCCGGCCCCGAAACACCGCCAAAGCGCGGTGCGAGGGCACGCGGTTGATGGGCTCGTCGTATTCGAAATAGTCGCGGAATTTGGCCACATCGGGGTTTTGCTCGTCTTTGCCCGCCGCCAATTGGCTGCGCAGCAAGCCCTCGTCCCACAACCATTCGCGCATGGTTTGCACCAGTGCGGGGTTTTCCGCCCAGCGTTCGCTCAGCAAGTCGCGAACCCCATCGAGCACCGCTGCCACGCTGGAAAAGTCAGTGCCCTCGGGCGTGCCCGCGGGTCGCACATGGGCCTGGGCCTGTTCGATCGGGTTCAGACCGGGATCGGCCCACAAAGCATCCGCCAAAGGCTCGAGGCCGGCCTCACGCGCCATTTGGCCTTTGGTGCGGCGCTTGAGTTTGTAGGGCAGGTACAGGTCTTCGAGCGCTTGCTTGGTGAGGGCCATTTCGATGGCCGCATCCAATGCGGGGGTGAGTTTGCCTTGCTCGGCAATGGCTTTGCGGATCACATCGCGCCGTTGTGCCAACTCGCGCAGGTAGTCCAGGCGCTGGGCCAGTTCGCGCAACTGGATGTCGTCCAAACCACCGGTGACCTCTTTGCGGTAGCGGGCGATGAAGGGCACCGTGGCACCTTCATCGAGCAGTGCCACCGCCGCGCTGATTTGCTCTGGCCGGGCCTGAATGTCGGCGGCCAATTGGTTCAAAATTTGTTTCATCGTCCCTGTCACGCGCGCAAAGCGGCGAAGTGTGCCACACCGCTGGGGACCCGGCTTCAGCCTTGCAAGGCTTGCCGCAGTTGGGTGCCAATGTCTGGGCGTTCGGCAAACGGATCGGGTGGGTTGTCGCCGTTCAGGATGGCGTCCACCCGCAAACGCACATTGCCCAAGGCCTTGGGGTGGCTGTATATATAAAAGCGGTCTGCGGCCACTGCATCAAACACCATTTGCGCCACGTCTTCGGCACTGACCTTGCCGCTGCCCACCGCTTTTTCACTCATGGCTTGGCCAATGCGTTGGCTGGGGGTCATGTCTTCTGGGGGCAAATGGGCGGGGCGATTGCGCTGACTCAGGCTGATGCCGGTGGGCACAAAATAGGGGC
>JBEDFU010000340.1:0-3662 GCA_041174965.1 Pseudomonadota bacterium
TTGGTTGCCTTTTTCGAAATGCCCAAAGGCGCCAAGTCGGTGGGCGACCGCGACGCCATTGCCGCCATGCAGCACTGCTCATTCACCACCAGCAAAGCCCAGTTCGATGTGCTGCATCAACGCCTCAAAGACGAAGGCGTGCCCTTGATCGGTCCGGTTTTTGTCGGGGCACAAACCTGGTCGTTGTACTTTTTTGACCCCAATGGCATTCGCTTGGAGTTGTCGTGGCAAGAGCACGACGGCGACGATGTGCAAGTGGTCAAGCGCTGGACGCAAACCCAAGCCGAGGCCTTGGAAGAGCTCGAAACCTTGAGCCAGGACCCGCAATGGTTGACCTCGGTCACCGCGCATTTGCCCGCTGCCCGTTGACCCCAGGAGCACCCCATGAGCGAATTTGTCCCCATCAGAGGCCTGCACCATTTCGCCTACCGCTGTCGCGACGCCGAAGAGACGCGCCATTTCTATGAGGACTTGCTGGGCTTGCCCCTGACCCACATCGTTCGCGCCGACACCATCCCCAGCACCGGCGAGCACTGCCCGTATGTGCATTTGTTTTTTGAAATGACCGATGGCAGCTCGGTGGCGTTTTTTGACCTGGGCGACAACACCGCCAGCGACCCCTCACCCAACACGCCGCGGTGGGTGAACCACTTGGCCTTGCGGGTGGACTCGGTGGCGGCGGTGCATGCCGCTTTGGCGCGCTTGCGCGCAGCGGGTTTGGACGTCATCGGGCCGGTCGATCACGATGGCTTTGTGGTGTCCATTTATTTCTTTGACCCCAATGGCATTCGCTTGGAGTTGACCACGGTGACCGCCAGCGACCAACAGTTGCAACAGTACCGGCAAGAGGCGCGTGCCCGGCTTGATGCCTGGACCGCCGAAAAAGCCAACCGCCCTCAGGCTGTGGCCTGAGCCGCAGCGCCCGCTCAAGGGCCTGGGATCAGGCGGCGGATGGGCTCATTCCAGGACGATGCCTTTGCCCTTGACCACCCGCGCCCACAAGGCCATTTGGGCTTGGATGAAATCTTGGGCGGCTTTGGGTCCGCCTTTTTGCACCTCGCCCCCCAGTTGGGCGATGCGCGCTTTGACCTCGGGCGTGTCCATGGCCTTTTGCAAGGCATCGGCCAATTTCTCCACCACGGCATCGGGCGTGCCCGCCGGCGCGAAGATGGCGTTCCACTCATGGATTTCACTGCCGCTCACACCAGCTTCGGCCAGGGTGGGCACATCGGCCAGGGCCGTTGCGCGCTTGCTGGAGGTGACGGCCAAGGCACGCAATTTGCCCGCCTGAACATGCTGAAGGGTGGAAGCCAAGTTGCCAAAAAACAGCGGCACTTGGCCACCGATCACATCATTGAGGGCCGGGCCACCGCCTTTGTAGGGGATGTGCACCATGTCCACTTTGGCGGCAGACTCAAACAAAGCACCCGCCAAATGCTGGGCCGAACCGTTGCCTGATGAGGCATAAGCCACCGCATCTTTGCGTGACTTGGCCAGGGCGATCAACTCAGCGATGTTTTTGGCGGGCACCTGTGCGTTGACCAACACCACATTGGGAAACAAGGCCAACACCCCGATGGGCTTGAAGGCTTTGTTGCTGTCGTAGGGCAGCTTGGGAAACAAAGCCGGGTTCACCGCAAAAGAAGACGCATCGAGCATCAGCGTATAGCCATCGGCTGCCGCTTTGGCCACGGCGCTGGCGCCAATTTGTCCGCTGGCACCGGGGCGGTTTTCCACCACCACGTTTTGCCCCAGCACCTCGGCCATTTTGGGTGCCACCAAGCGCGCCATGGCGTCGGCTCCGCCGCCGGGCGGGTAGGTGACGATCAGGCCGATGGGCTTGGTGGGCCAGGCGGGGCTTTGCGACCACGCACCCACGGCGCCCCAAGCGCACAGGCCCATGGTCAGCCACTGGGCCAAGCGCTGCAGGACAAGTGGGTGTGAGTTGTAAAACATGGAAAGACTCCTCGTGCAACGGGATGAAAGGAAACGATGTTCTCAATAACGTCGGGGTCACATGACCCGCTGGCGCAAACGCGTGGAGACCCATTCGGCCAGCATCACCATGGCCAAGATGACCAGCAACACCAAGGCCACGCGGTCCCATTCAAACACATCAATGGAGGCATTCAAGGCCATGCCCAAGCCGCCGCCCCCCACCAGGCCCAGGATGGCGGACTCGCGCACATTGATGTCCCAGCGAAACAAAACGATGGCCACAAATGCCGGTTTCACCTGGGGCCAATGACCATACAGCAAACGCGCAGACAGGGGTGCCCCCGCAGCGCTCAATGCCTCCAAGCTGCCAGGGTGGGCTTCTTCCAAGGCTTCAGAGAGCATCTTGCCAATGAAGCCGATGGAGTGAAAGGCAATGGCACAGGTGCCAGCCAAGGTGCCGGGGCCGAACATGGCGACAAAAAACAAGGCCCACAACAGGGTGGAGATGCTGCGTGTGGCCACCAGAACCAGGCGGGCTGCGCCATGCAGCCACCACCAGGGGGTGATGTTGCGCGCGGCCAGCAAGGCAAAGGGCAGGGCCAACAGCACGCCCAACGCGGTGGCCAAAAAGGCCACGGCCAGCGAATCCATCAAGGCTTGGTGCACGGTTTGGGCGCCGGTGTTTTGGGGGGTGAAATAAAACGCCCACTCCACCGGCCACATGCGGGTGAGCAGGTCTTTCATTTGCTCGGGAGCGTCGAACAAGAACTCCGGAATGATGTCGACCGAGCGCATGGACTGCACCGTGGCCAACACGCAAACGGCGTATATCAACCAACGCCCCCAGCGCTGCTCGGGCCGCAGATGCTGCCAGTGGTGGTGCGGCGCAGAAGGGCGGGTCATTGGCCAAACACCTTTTTCACCACCAACTGAAGGGCTTCACCCAAGACGATCAAGGCCATGATGCACAGCACCATGCCCAAAACAAAATCGTAGTCAAAGCGCTGAAAGGCGGCAAACAAGGTGCCGCCTATGCCGCCTGCGCCGACCAAGCCCACCAGGGTGGAGTTGCGCAAATTGCTGTCCACCTCGTATGCAATGAAACCGATGAAGCGAAACATGACCTGGGGCAAGATGGCAAAGCCCAATACATTGGCAAAGCTCGCGCCGGTGGCGCGCACGGCTTCCACTTGCTTCATGGAGACCTCTTCGATGGCTTCGGCAAACAGCTTGCCCAAAAAGCCCACCGAGGCCACGGTCAAGGCCAAAATGCCGGCCAGCACGCCAAAGCCCACGGCCTTGACAAACACGATCGCCACGATCACCGGGTGAAAGGTGCGGCACAGGGTGATCACCCAGCGTGCCACCCAGCTGACGCCGGTGGGCATCAGGTTGCGCGCTGCCAGCAAACCCATGGGCAAGGACAGCACCACCCCAGAAACCGAAGCCAACACCGCAATTTGCAAGGTCTCCCACAGGCCTTTGATCAGCTCCGCGCGCGGTTCAAAAATCGGCGGAAACATCCGACCCACAAACTTGGAGGCCCCATCCAAGCCCAGCATAAAACGCGCCCAGCTGATGTCCACCCGTGACAAGGCCCACAGCAATACCAACATGAGCAGCCAAGTGCCCCAGAGCTGGGCCCGACCCATGCGAAAGGGCTGGACATGGTGGGGGACGGCGGGGTTCAAGGGGGACAAGGGAATCTCAATCCAGCCAAGAGC
>JBEDFU010000341.1:0-3898 GCA_041174965.1 Pseudomonadota bacterium
GCGCACCCACGGTTGAGCAGGTCCAAGCTTCGCGCTTGTTCAGCCCGGTCCATATCGGTGCGTTGACCTTGCCGCAGCGCACCTGGGTGCCGGCCATGGTGCCATGGCGCTCCAACGATGAAGGCTGGGTGACCGAGGATGTGTTGCAGTGGTATGGCCGCTTTGCGCGCGGTCGACCGGGCGCCATCGTGATCGAAGCCACCGGCATCCGCGATGTGCCCAGTGGCCCGTTGTTGCGCATTGGCCATGACCGCTATATCGAAGGCTTGCAACGTTTGGTGCAAACCATCCACCGCGAAAGCCAGGGCCAAACCCGTGCATTGATCCAAATCATTGACTTTCTCAACATCCGCCGCCGCCCCGAGCCGGCCAAATACTTCGAGCGGTTTTTGCGCATCACCCCGCGTTTGCGCCAAGCCCTGGGGGCACAAGACTGGAGCGAGGAAGCGGTGCGTGAGCACCTGATACAGATGGACCCCCAGCAATGGCCCGAGGTGTTGGATGCGCGGGAATGGGAGGCCTTGCACATGGGCGCACGCGAGCGCGTCACCGACACAGAATGGCCGCATATCCAAGAGCTGCCACAGGTGTTGCCCGGTTTGTTTGCCGCGGCTGCAGGGCGCGCCCAGCAAGCCGGTTTTGATGGGGTGGAGTTGCACTACGCCCATGCTTACACCATGGCCTCCTTTTTATCCGCCACCAATGTGCGCACCGACGGCTATGGCGGATCGCGTGAGCAGCGCATTCGCTTGCCGCTGGAGGTCTATGCTGCGGTGCGCCAAACCGTTGGCCCCCAGTATGTGGTGGGTTGCCGCTATTTGGCCGAGGAATGCATCGACGGGGGCCACACCTTGGACGATGCGGTGTGGTTTGGCGAGCAGTTTGCGCGTGCGGGCATGGACTTCATTTCAACCTCGCGCGGTGGCAAGTTTGATGATGCCAAGCAGCCTGGCGTGGGGTCCAGCGCCTATCCCTACACCGGGTGCAGCGGCTACGAATGCATGCCCCAATACTTGTCCGACGAGCAAGGGCCTTTTGGCCGCAACATCGCTGCCACGGCGCGCATCCGCAGCGCCATCCGCGCAGCGGGCCTGGCCACCCCGGTGGTGTGCACCGGTGGCGTGCACAACTTTGACATGGCCGAGGCCATGCTCGAGCGCGGCGACTGCGACATCGTGGGCACCGCCCGCCAAAGCCTGGCCGACCCCGATTGGGCATTGAAAACCTCGCTGGGCTTGGGTGACCAAGTGCGCTTGTGCGAATACACCAATTACTGTGAAGGCTTGGACCAAAAGCACAAACAAGTCACCTGCCAACTGTGGGACCGAATGGAGTTGGACGAACCCGGATTGCGCAAGTCCAGCGATGGCAAGCGACGCTTGGTGGCCCCTGCATGGGAGCCGCCCGATGCTTGACATCGGTGGCGCCCGGGGGTTGGATGTCCAAGTTTCTTTTTTGAATTGATTGATTTGGCGGCCATGGCAACCCCTTTTTCCACCCCTCTTCACCGCAGCGGATACGCCGACAGTTTTGCCCGCGATCATTTGCCCCCACCCGAGCAATGGCCTGAGTTGGTGTTCGATGCCAGCACCTCAGCCTACCCGGCGCGGCTGAATGCCGCCGCCCAATTGCTCGATGCAGCGGTGGCCCGTGGTCAGGGCGATCGCACCGCGTTGATCGGTCAGGCATCGACCTACACCTATGGGCAGTTGTTGGCGCGCGTCAACCAGTTGGCCCGGGTGATCCGCGAAGACTGGCGCTTGCCCACCGGCAGCCGCATCTTGTTGCGGGGTGAAAACAGCCCCGACTTGGCCCTGGCTTGGTTGGCGGTGCTCAAAGCCGGATGCATTGCCGTCACCACCATGCCCTTGCTGCGCGCGCGCGAGCTCACGGTGATCGTGCAAAAAGCCCAGGTCACGGCCGCCTTGTGCCAGCACGCCTTGGCCGATGCCTTGGTCCAAACCCAGGCCAACTGTCCGGGCTTGGCCCATGTGCTGTACTTTCAAGCCCCGCCAGACCACCCCCAAAGTGCCGAAAAGCGCATGGACGCGCACGGCACGTCGTTTGACCATGCCGACACCGCCCAAGACGATGTCGCCTTGATCGCTTTCACCTCGGGCACCACCGGCGTGCCCAAAGGCACCTTGCATTTCCACCGCGATGTGTTGGCCATTTGCGATGTGCTGTCGCGCCACCTGCTCGACCCCCAGCCCAGCGATGTGTTCATCGGCACGCCGCCGCTGGCTTTCACCTTTGGTTTGGGTGGCCTGTTGCTGTTTCCCTTGCGCGTCGGCGCAGCCGCGGTGTTGGTCGAGCGCTGGAATCCTCAAACCTTGGTTCAAGGCATTGCCCAACACCAGGCCACGGTGTGTTTCACCGCCCCCACGTTTTATCGGCAAATGGCCCCACTGATCCCCGCCGAGGGATTGCCCAGTTTGCGTGTCACCGTTTCATCGGGCGAGATGCTGCCCGCCGACACCCGCGCCGCCTGGCAACGGGCCACGGGCTTGGAGATGACCGAGTGCCTGGGTTCGACCGAAATGTTGCACGCCTTCATTGCCTGCCGCCCGGGCCAGGTGCGGGCAGGGGCCACCGGTCAGGTGGTGCCCGGCTATCAGGCCTGTGTGCTGGGCGACGACGGCCAGCCCGTGGCACCTGGGGTGGTGGGCCGTTTGGCGGTCAAAGGGCCCACTGGTTGCCGCTATTTGGACGACCCGCGCCAGACCAGCTATGTGCAAAACGGCTGGAACCTCACTGGCGACGCTTACCGCGTGGACGAGGACGGCTTTTACTGGTACCAGTCGCGCACCGACGACATGATCATCAGCGCCGGCTACAACATCGCCGGTCCTGAGGTGGAGGACATGCTGCTGGCCCACCCGGCGGTGGCCGAATGCGGGGTGGTGGGCGCGCCCAGCGCCGAGCGCGGTCAAATCGTCATGGCGTTTGTGGTGTTGCGCCCGGGCCATGTGGGGGATGCGGCGATGGTCGAGCAGCTGCAAAACTGGGTCAAACAAGGCATCGCTGCCTACAAGTACCCTCGCGCTGTGGTGTTCGTGAACGCGCTGCCACGCACCGAAAACGCCAAAATTCAGCGCTTTAAATTGCGGGAGTGGGCACTGACGGCGCCCAACGGTGTCGAAGAAGCCACAAGGGCTGCAAGCTAAGCGGTGCAAAAGCGTCAATTTATAGACACTTAGGTGTTCAATAAATCGTTAAATTCGTTAATTTATAAATTATTTGATGTATTTATTGGTTTTAAAATAAATTCTTTTTGACGCTTTGTCGACGCTGTCTGAAACTTGACTCCCATTGTGTCGGTATTGTTGGTTAAGTTAATTTATTTGTTTTCAAAAAATCGACACCTGTCGATCAACCGACACCAAGGTATTTATGTGGCTGTCGCGCAGGCACAAGCTGCGGTCTGGGGCTGCACGTAAACTGCGCATCCATGCCCCTTGGCTGCCCCATCTTTGAGGAGATTCCCCATGCACCTGAGCCCCGAGCAACTGGCCGCCTTTGACCGTGATGGTTATTTGTTTTTCCCGGGTTTGTTCACCCCGGAAGAGACCGCCGCGCTGAATGCCGTGGTGCCCGATTTGTACAGCCGCCGCGAGGCCTTCAATGTGCGCGAAAAAGGCAGCGATGCGGTGCGCACCAATTTTGCGGCCCACATGTACAGCGAGCCCTTCGCCAAACTGGCACGCCATCCGCGCATGATTTTGCCGGTGCAAGACCTGTTTCAAGAGCAGCTGTACATGCACCAGTTCAAGATCAACGGCAAGATGGCTTTTGAGGGCGATGTTTGGCAATGGCACCAAGACTATGGCACGTGGCTCAACGACGACCACATGCCCACCGAGCGGGCCATGAACGTGGCCATCTTTTTGGACGATGT
>JBEDFU010000342.1:0-9029 GCA_041174965.1 Pseudomonadota bacterium
GTCGGCATTGGGTACAAAAGCGCTCAACATGGCCAACATGTTTTGGGTGCTGACGCTGGGCATGCCCAGGTTGGCTGGCGGCATGGTGGCCGCTGGGTTGTCTGCCAGTTCGGTGATGTGCATGCTGTGCGCACCCAGGGCTTGCAGCTCACCTACGGTGGACAGGCCTTGGCCCGACACCGCGCTGGCGGCACCCAAGCCGGCCATGGCCTTGGCCGCATCGGCCGTGACGGTGAACGATGGGGGTTGACCCATGGCTGCAGCTGTTTCGCCCGCGGTGATCAGACCCGGCGTGGCCCCAGAGCCAGCGGCGGCGCTCAAAGCGCTGGCTGGCGCGGGGCCAAACAGGCGTTGGATCATTTGCTCGTCAAAACCCATGCTGCGCGCAAATTGGGCATTGCTTTGCGGGTCGGGCAGGGGCTCGTCGGTGGTGATGATTTGCAACCGCTCACTGATCTGCAACGTTTTGAGCCCGTCTGGGATCAAGCCTGTCATGGAGACTTCAGTGCCAGGGGTCAGGGCCTCTTTGGCTTCGGCAGCGCTGGCCTCTTCGCTGGCACGGCTCTCTGAGGTGGCGCTTGGTGTGTCAGGGTCCTGGGATGGCGCTTTGGCCATGCCCGCGTCGCTGGCCTGGGTGTCGGACCGGGGGGTGATTTTGGGGTCTGAACTGTCTAGCGCACGGCCTTCATCAGCGGCTCTTTGGGTACTTTTGGGCTCTTTGGGGTGGTCCTGCGTGGGCGCAGCGGCCGCGTGCTTCGCGGCTGCAAAGCGCGCATCTGGCCGGTGCTGGGCCTGGGTGGCAAGTTGTTGCCGTTGGGGTGCGGGCTCTGCCTGGGGTGGACGTGCCTGGTTTTGCCGTGCCATGCGGGCAAAGTGCTGAGCGAAGTCTTCTCGCAGCGACGCGGCGCTGCCCGCAGTGCTCGCCAGCGCAGGGGCAGGGGCAGGGCTGGACACGGTCAGCAAGGCACTGGCCAGGGCAGGGTTCACGGCTTGGGACAAAGGCAAGTTCATAGGGGCTTTGAGCTCTTTAAACAAAGATTTGGATAAACCAAAGCAAGAATCGTGACTGGTGATTCTTTGCCGCTTTGACCTTTGATAAGCAAGCTCTGTGCCTTTCTGTGTGCGCGGGCCGCATGGGTTTGAATGGGGGTGAAGGGTTGATGCTGATTGGCACATCGATTGCTTAGTCATTTCTGTGTGGCCAAACAAATTGGCCGTAAAGAAAACTTAAGCAAACAAAAAACGGACCATCCACGGTATGAGCACCTTCACACTGTCAACGATTCGACAGAACTTGTCCAAGTTTGACTACTCTGGCCTGGGAATTCCCGCGCTGGTGTTGTTGATCATGGCCATGTTGGTCCTGCCTTTGCCGCCACTGTTGCTGGACTTTTTGTTCACCTTCAATATTGTGTCCAGCTTGGTCATCATCATGATTGCCATCAGCACGCGCAATCCCTTGGACTTCTCGTCCTTTCCATCGGTGCTGTTGTTTGCCACCATGTTGCGCTTGGGTCTGAACGTGGCTTCCACCCGGGTCATTTTGGTCCATGGCCATGAGGGCCATGATGCTGCTGGCAAGGTGGTTGCGGCTTTTGGTGAGTTTGTGATCGGCGGCAACTATGTCGTGGGTTTCATCATCTTCGGCATCTTGATGATCATCAACTTCATCGTGGTGACCAAAGGTGCTGGTCGCGTCTCTGAAGTGAATGCCCGATTCACCTTGGACGCCATGCCTGGCAAACAAATGGCCATTGACGCCGATTTGAATGCCGGCATGATCGATCAAGCCACCGCCAAAAAGCGCCGCGAAGAACTGTCCCAGGAGTCGGACTTCTTTGGCGCCATGGACGGTGCATCCAAATTCGTCAGCGGCGACGCCATCGCTGGCTTGTTGATTCTGCTGATCAACTTGGTCGGTGGCATGGCCATTGGTTTGTTGCAACACAACTTGAGCGCCAGTGAAGCCGGCAAGTTATATGTGTTGCTGACCATCGGTGACGGTTTGGTGGCCCAAATCCCATCGCTGTTGTTGTCACTGGCCACCGCCATCATCGTGACCCGGGTCACCACGGCCGAATCCATGACCGAGCAGGCTTCCAGCCAACTGGCCAACCCCAGCGCGTTGTTCATCTCTTCAGGCATTTTGGCGGTCTTGGGCTTGGTGCCTGGCATGCCCCATTTGATGTTCATCACCTTGGCCGCGGCCACCGCAGGCTTGGGCTTGCTGGTGGTGCGCAACGAGGTCGAGGCCGAAGAAACCCAAGAAGCCGTGGCCGAAGCCGAGGCCAATGCGGCTGGCCCCAAAGAATTGGATTGGGACGATGTCGATCAAGTGGACTTGATTGGTTTGGAAATTGGTTATGGCTTGATCCCCCTGGTCAACGCCGAGTCGGGTGGTGAGTTGATGGGCCGCGTCAAAGGCGTGCGCAAAAAACTGTCTGCCGAATTGGGCTTTTTGGTGCAACCGGTGCGCATCCGTGACGACCTCAACATCGACCCCGACAGCTACAACATCGTGCTCAAAGGCGTGGTGCGTGGCAAGGGCGACATCAAGGTGGGCCGCGAGTTGGCCATCAACCCCGGACAAGTCTATGGCGAGTTGCCTGGCAAACCCACCCGCGAGCCCGCCTTTGGCCTGGAAGCCGTGTGGATCGAGCCCTCCATGCGCGACCAAGCCCGCACCCTGGGTTACACCGTGGTCGATGCCAGCACCGCCATTTCCACCCACTTGAACAAAGTGCTGCGCGAAAACGCTTCTGACCTGCTCAGCCACGATGAGGTGCAGCAGTTGCTGGACAAGTTGTCGGCCAAGTCGCCCAAATTGGTTGAAGAATTGGTGCCCGGTAAGCTGTCTTTGGGTGTGCTCACCCGCACCTTGCAAAACCTGCTCAATGAATCGGTGTCCATCCGCGACATGCGCACCATCGTCGAATCTTTGACCGAGGCCAGCGCACGCACCACCGACCCGGAACAGCTCGCTGCCATGGTTCGGCCCAAACTGGGCCGCATGATCATGCAATCCTTGGTCGACGAAAAAAACAACCTCTCGGTCATGACCCTGGAGCCCAGCTTGGAGCAATTGCTGCACAACGTGTTGCAACAAAGCCAGCCTGGCCAGCCTGTGGTGCTCGAGCCGGGTTTGGCCGAGAGCCTGTTTGCCGCGATGCGCGATGGCGCACGTGCCGTTGAAGAAGAGGGCCACCCTGCCGTGTTGGTGGTGTCCCCCGTGATCCGTGGTTGGTTGTCCAAAGCGGCGCGTTATCGCGTCAACGACCTGACGGTGCTGTCCTACAGTGAAATCCCAGATGACCAGCCGGTCAAGGTGATTCACACCGTGTCAGCCCAACCCAAATGATTTTGATTGAAAACCGAAGAACCGAGAATAATCATGGAACTCAAGCGAATCCTGGCCCGCGACGTCAAGTCGGCCAATGAAAAAGCGGTCGCCCTGTATGGCAACGACGTGCTGGTCATCTCCAGCTGTCAAGTCCGAGGGCAAACCGAATTGATCGTGGCGGTCGACATTGAGCCCATGCCTGCCGAGTTGGCCTTGCAAGAAGACGAGGCCACGCCCATTGTGCGCGCGGCCCCGGCCATGAAGCCCGGTCCTTTTGCCGAGCTCTTGGGGCAATCCATGGATCAACATCGGCGCCATGAAATGCCGCGCAGCGCAGAGGTGAAAGCCCCGGCTGTGGTGGAAGCCGCGCCCGCTGCCGTCAAAGAGGCTGAAAAGTCCGAGCATGATGAGCGCGACTACCTGCGAGGCCGCGAAATTGTGGCCATGGTGCGCGATGAGCTGGCCAATTTGCGCAAAGAATTCAAAATCGGCCAGCAAATGGCCATGTGGCAAGGCGGTGTGCCTTTGGCGCGCGGCTTGCTGCCCTTGCGCAATGCACTGAATGAGGCGCCCATCCCTGCCGCCTTGCGCGCGCTGCTGATGGACAGCATCAAAGACCACGAGGAAATGGGCGACGCGATGAAAGAAATCCGCCGCCAGCTCTCGCATTCCTTGCAAGACATCGGTGCCGACATGCCCAGCCAAGGCGTGCATGTCTTGGCCGGCCCCTCTGGCGCTGGCAAAACCCTCATGGTGGCCCGCTTGGCCAACCATGCGGCGATGGACCAAGGCTGTGAAAAAGTCGCCATCATCAGCTACAACGATCAGCGTGCCGGGGCCTGGAACCAGACCCAATTGCTCAGCGCGCAATCCGGCGTGGATTGCTTCCGCGCCAATAACGTCGCCACCCTCAAATTGCTGCTCGATGAGTTGTCCGCCCGCCCATTGATATTGATCGACACCCCCGGGGTGCAAATGGCCGAACACCTGGCCGATATTGGTTCGGTGTGTGGCAATGCGCATTTCCATGCGGTCATCCCCGCCGATGCCTCATCGGTCACCATCCGCCGCTTGTGCGACCAAAACACCAAACCTTGGGATGGTCTGATCCTGACCAAGCTCGATGAGTCATCGCAGCCTTGGCCCTTGATCCAACTGCTGACCGAAGGCTCGCACCGGGTGTGTGCCGCCAGCCGTGGCGAGCGCAGCGGCGACTGGAACAAAATGAACTCGGCCAGTGAATTGGTCGACATTGCCCTGCACAACCTCAACCTGCCCGACGAACACAAAGCCGAGGCATCGGTGGAAGGCATGCCCCACAAGCTGGCCATGGCCAGTGCCCGAATGGCCCAAAAAATGGGCGTCACCCAACCGAGCATTCAGCATGGCTAAATTTAAAACCGAGGTCATCGGCATCGCCAGCGGCAAAGGCGGGGTGGGTAAAACCACCACGGCCATCAATTTGGCGGTGGCTTTGCAGATGATGGACAAACGCGTTTTGCTGTTTGATGCAGACCTGGGACTGGCCAATGCACAAATTGCCTTGGGCGTTCGCTCTGAGTACAACTTGGGCCATTTCTTGGCCGGCGAAAAGTCCTTGTCCGAAGTCATGGTCAAAACCCGCCAGGGTCTGACCCTCATTCCGGGTGGCTCGGGCGTTCAAGAGTTGGCCGGTTTGAGCCATTTGCAAACGGCCAGCATCGTCCAGGCCTTCAGCACCTTGACCGAAGAGGTCGACTTCCTGATCGTGGACCTCGCTGCCGGCATTTCGCCCTCGGTGATGACCTTTTTGGGCGCCTGTCAACGCCGTTTCATCGTGGTCAAGGACGATCCATCCTCCATTGCCGATGCCTACGGCACGATCAAAGTCATGAGCCAAGAAATGAAGCTCGATGAAATTTACCTCATCCCCAACATGGTGGAGAGCCAATCCGCCGGCTGGAAGCTGTACAACCGCATCAACGATGTGTGCGTGCGCTTTTTGGGCCAGCCCGTGCAATACCTGACCTCCATCGAGTCTGACGAAATGGTCCTGACGGCATTGAAGAAATACCAATCCGTCTTGGAAATGGCACCCGGCACGGGTGCTTCGAGAGATTACCGCCGCTTGGCAGACTTTTGCCAGCAGCTGCGCCCCATCGACCCCTTGTCGGGTGGGATGCAGTTCTTCATGGAGCGGTTGATTCAAAACAAACCGGAGGCCCTATGAGAGCCCTTTCCCCTGTCGCCATGTACCAGCAATGCCAACCCAAGGGCGATGAATTGGTGTTGGCCCATTTGGGCTTGGTCAAACGCGTGGCCATTCACCTCAAAGCCCGTGTGCCGGCCTTCATGGAACTCGACGAGCTGATCCAAGTCGGCATGTTGGGTTTGTTGGAAGCCTCCAAGGCCTACGATCCTTCGAAGGGTGTGGAGTTTGAAAACTTCGCCCACAGCCGGGTGCGAGGCGCCATGCTCGATGAAGTGCGTCGCTTGTCCTTTTTGCCGCGCTCGGCCGTGGCCTTCAACAAAGAGCACAACGAAGGCCTGCATGTGCTGGCCAGTGAATTGGGACGTAACCCCACGGAATCGGAAATCGCCGAATTCATGGGCAAAGATTTGGAAGAGTTTCAACGCGAGCGCGGCAAGGCCCGCCGCTTTGAAACCTACTCGCTCGAAGTGGTCACCGAAGAGGTGATGGGCATTGCTGACGAAGAGTCGCACCAGCCCGATGTGATGGTCGAAGAGGCCGAGTTCATGGACGCGGTCACCGAGGCCATTGCGCAATTGCCCGAGCGTGAACAAACAGTGATGCAGCTGTATTACGTTGAAGAGCTGAATTTGAAAGAGATTGGCGAGGTCTTGGGCGTGAGTGAGTCCCGCATCAGCCAAATTTTGTCCGCCGTGGTGAAAAAACTGCGGGGCACCTTGCAAGTTGAGCCCAACGGGGGCGGCATGATTCGGCGTGTCGCATCATGAGCAGCTTTTTCCAACTTTTTTTGGCATGGGGCGTGTTGCTCTTGGTGATCTTGGTTTTGTACCTGGTCGACAAGATCAACATCATTTACCAGCGCCAAGGTCAAGACGCCGCCGAACCGGTCTACAGCGATGGTCTGTTTGGCGATTTGGTGGGCAAAGCCCTGTGGGATGCGATGAGTGGCATTCCCTTGCCCGGGTTTGACCCCAAGTTGGTCCAAGACCTCAAACCCCATTACGAACCGGTGCTGCGCCAGCACATTGAGCAAACCTTTTTGCAAGGCGTGACCGACCAGCGCGAAGGCCGCGCTGGCGTGCCGGTCAACAACCGCATGATCCCCACGCCGCGTGGCTCGGTCGAGTCGTGGATGCCCTTGCACCACCTGTCCAGCCTGTACCAATGTGGCGTCGAGCACGCCTTGAACAAACCCGCTGAGCGTTTGCGCGTTCAGCAAACCCTGGACCAAGTGTGCGTGATGTTGTATGCGCGCGCGGGCCTGGAGCTCAAGGACCCGTTCTCCCGCATTTTGATGGAGCCAATTGACCCGGGCGCACCGGTGGCTGAAAACGCGGCCGATGCGGCCAACCCATCTGAGCCTGCGGTGGTCGCCGAAGCGGCCGCTGGCGCCGAGGCACCGGTTGCGGCTCAAGACGCCGCGCCCCAGCCCATGGCCCCAGAGCCCGAGCCCGAAGTCATCGAACCGGTGACCCTGGGACAAAGCCTGCCCACCCAAGCCAAACCGGTGCCTGCATGAACCCGATCGCACACACCTGCATGGCTCAAGTTTTGACGTTTGGCACCGAATCTGCTCGTGTCCCCCAACGAATTCAGGAGTAGATTCACATGCGAGCCAATCAAAAAGCCATCGCCGCCTACGGCGACGTCAAAGTCACCACCGGCGTGGCATCGGCCAACGGCGTACAGCTGATTCAAATGCTGTTTGACGGCCTGCTCGAGAGCTTGGCTGCGACCAAAGGTCACATCCAAAACGGCGCCATCGTGGAAAAGGGCAAAAGCATTGCCCGCGCCAGCCGCATTGTGATCGGCTTGCAAGGCGCCCTCGACTTTGAGCGTGGCGGCGACTTGGCCAACAACCTCAATGAGTTGTATGGCTATGTCACCCGCCGTTTGTTGCATGTCAATGCCCGCAATGACTTGGATGCATTGGAAGAAATTTTTGGTTTGATGAATGAAATCCGTTCCGCCTGGGAAGGCGTGCCCGATTTGATTCCTGCTTCACCCCGCGCAGGCGCTTTGCTTAACTGATAGAACCGCCAGGCGAGAGGGCCAAACGGCGGAAATATCAGTTAATCTCGCCCTTGCGCGATTTGATAAGGTGCGTTACCCAGGTTTCCCTGGGTCGTGCCGCTTGTTTGGAGAGTTAGATGGTTGCTATCGTTGGCTTGGTTGTGTTGATGATTTGTGTGTTTGGGGGCTTCATCATTGCTGGTGGATCCTTGGCGCCCATCATCAAGGCCGCACCTTATGAAATGTTCATCATTGGCGGCGCTGGCATTGGCGGCATGATCACCGGCAACAGCGGCGTGATTCTCAAAGGCGCCTTCGGTGGTTTTGGTCGGGTGATCAAGGGCCCGAAATACAAGAAGGAAGACTATTTGGCTGTCATGCTCTTGGTGGCCAAGATCATGAAAACGCTCAAAACAGAAGGGGCGGTGGCGCTGGAGGCGCACATCGAAAACCCCGAGGCCAGTGCCATTTTTGGCGAACACCCACCCATCTTGCACGACCACGATTTGCTCGACCTGATTTGCAACACCGTGCGCTTGATGGTGGTGTCGTCCAGCAACCTCAGCCCCTATGCGGTGGAAGACGTGATGGACGCAGCGATCAAGCTGCACCACCACAACGAACTCAAATATTCGGGCGCCTTGGCCACCTTGGCCGGTGCCTTGCCCGCGCTGGGCATTGTGGCCTGCGTGCTGGGTGTGGTGAAGACCATGGGCGCCATTGACCAACCCCCGCCGGTGCTCGGTGGCCTGATCGGTTCCGCCCTGGTGGGTACCTTCTTGGGCGTGTTCTTGGCTTACGGCATCGTCGAGCCCTTTGCATCGCGCTTCACCCAGGTGATTGACGAAGAGGGCGAAATGCCCAAAGTGGTGAAACAAATCATCATCGGCACCCTTCACGGCCACCCCATGCCGTTGATCATTGAAGCCGCCCGCGCTTGTGTCAGCCACCACAACCAACCCACGTTTGCCGAAGTCTTTGACGGCATGCGAGGCAAGTAATGGCGACTGAGGCAGATAAAAAGCCCGAAGGCGAGGCTGCACCGGCCGAGTCGCCCGCCCCGGTCATCGTCATCAAGAAGGTCATGGACGATGGCCATGGCGGCGCCCACGGCGGCGCTTGGAAAATCGCCTTGGCCGACATGATGACGGCCATGATGGCCTTCTTCTTATTGATGTGGTTGCTCGGCGCCTCCACCGACGACCAACGCAAAAGCATTGCCGACTACTTCAAACCCACGTCACAAAGCCTGATTGCCATTGGCCAATTGGCAGGCTCCAACGGCATTCTGGGCGGGCGCTCAATCATCGACCCCGATGGCTTTCCGTACTCCGCCAAGCAACCCGCCGTGCGCGAGCGCTTGCCCCCGCGCTCCGTGGGCGGCCCCCACCCCGATCCCGAACCCGGCCCTGAAACCGAAACCGAACACGCCGACCCCGACAAGCTCACCCCCGAGCAAAAGAAAAAGATCGCGGCCGAGGCCGA
>JBEDFU010000343.1:0-7173 GCA_041174965.1 Pseudomonadota bacterium
GTGTCCACTTTGCTGGTGGATGCCAAGCCTTCCACCGCTTTCAATCCCCAGGCCAATGCCACCCAGGCCCGCACCATGGAGCATTACCGCCGCTTGGGCTTTGCGCAAGAAATTCGCCAGCTCGGCTTGCCCCCAGACCACCCCACCGACATCGCGTACTTCACCCGCTTGGGTGGCCATGAGTTGGCACGTTTGCGCTTGCCCACACCGTCTCAAGCCACCAGCCGCGTTCGCGGCATGACAGGTGCTTGGAGCGCTGCCGAGCTGCCCCACCGCGTGTCACAAAAATGGGTTGAGCCGGTGCTGCTCAAGCACGCCCAAAAGTGGCCCAGCAACGACATTCGCTTTGGTTGGCGATTGGCGCGTTTTGAAGCCGGTGCCGACCATGTCGATGCCTGGGTGAGTCCCGTGGAAGGTGGCGATTTGGTGCACGTGCGTGCGCAATTCATGATCGGCGCCGATGGGCCGCGCAGCATGGTCCGTTCCACTTTGGGCATTTCTTACGAGGGCGCCAGTGGCGTCAAGCGCGACTTCATGGGTGGGGTGATGCATGCGGTGTACCTGCGCTCCTCCCAGCTTTACAGCCAAATCCCCCACGACCGGGCTTGGATGTATGTGGCCTTCAATGCCGAGCGTCGCGGTTTTTTGGTGTCTGTGGATGGCCAGCAAGAGTTTGCCTTTCATGCCGCCTTGCACGAGGGCGAAGATGGCCAATCCTTGGACCATGCGGCTGCGCGTGAGTTGATGCGACAGGTGTTGGGCTTTGAGGTCGACGTGGACATTTTGTCCACCCAAAACTGGACCGCTGGCCACTCATTGGTGGCTGAAAAATTCTCCGATGGGCGTGTTTTTCTGATGGGCGACGCCGCTCACTTGTTCACCCCCACGGGTGGCTTGGGTTACAACACCGCAGTGGAAGATGCGGTCAATTTGGGCTGGAAATTGGCCTCGGTGTGCAAAGGCATCTCGCCTTTGGGATTGCTCGACAGCTACGGCATCGAGCGCAAGCGCTTGGCCTTGCGCAACACCACCTATGCGCGCCAGTTTGCCGATTCCGTTGGCTTGTTCCAAGCCCACCCTGATTTAGAGAGCCCTGGTGAGGTGGGCGAGTCGTTGCGCGCCCAAGCCAGCGAGGTGCTGAATGCCCATGTGCGTTTGGAATTCAACATTCCCGGCGTGACCTTTGGTGGGCGTTATGACGGCTCGCCCGTGATCTTGGCCGATGGCACGGCACCGCCCCCTGACACGGCCAACGACTACCAACCCACCGCCTGCCCTGGCGGCAGACCGCCGCATGCATGGATGCCCGATGGGCAGTCGCTGTTCGATGTGTTTCACCGCGAATGGACGTTGCTGTTGCTGGGAGAGGGCCCGTGGGACACATCGGCAGTGCTCGCGCAAGCCCAAACATTGGGCATGGATCTGTGTGTGGTGCAGCCCGATGTGCCCGAGCTCAAAGCCCTGTACCAAGCCAGCATGGCCTTGATCCGGCCCGACCACATCGTGGCTTGGCGTGGAGAGGATGGCGCATCCCTGGCCGTGCATTTGCCCCGGGTCTTGGGGCATTGATGCGGGTTTATTCGATCGGGATTTTGGCGTCGGCCACGGTCTTGCGCCAACGGGCGTAGTCGGCTTTGACCAAATCCCCAAGTTGTTCGGGGCTGCTAATTTGGATGGCCAGGCCTTGGGCGGTCAGTTGTTCGCGCACATCGGGCAAAGCCAACACGGCGCTGACGTCACGGTGCAGGCTTTTCACGACATCGCCAGATGTTTTGGCAGGGGCCAGCAGGGCGTACCAAGAATCCACCGCGTCCATGAAGTCAATGCCCAGCTCTCTGAACACCGGCACCGTGGGTGTGATGGGGGAGCGCGCAGCGCCAGTGGCTGCCAGCATGCGCAAGCGCCCCGACTTGACGTGCGGCAGCATGGAATGCACGCTGGCAAACATCAACTGAACTTGCCCGCCAATCAAATCGGTGGTGGCATTGCTGATGCCTTTGTAGGGCACATGCAGCATGTCAAACCCCAACTGTTGCTTCATCAATTCCATGGCCAGGTGGTGCGGTGTGCCGTTGCCCGGTGAACCGAAGTTGATTTGTCCAGGTTTGGCCTTGGCCAAAGCAATCACGCCGGCCAAATCTTGGGCGCCAATTTGGGGGTTGACCACGATGGCGAAATTGGCCACGGCCATTTTCATGATCGGGGTGAAATCGGTGGTGGGGTCAAATGGCACTCGCTTGTACATGTTGGGGGCCATGGTGATGGTGTTGATGGCCATCAGCAACGTGTGTCCATCGGGCGCCGCTTTGGCCACGGCATCGGCCCCGATGTTGCCACTCGCCCCTGGCTTGTTGTCCACCACCACGGCTTGTTTCCAGCGCTCGCTCAGCTTGGGCGCGATGATGCGGGCAATGATGTCGCTGCCGCTGCCGGGGGTGAAGGGCACCACCAGGGTGACGGTGCGCTCTGGGTAAGCGGCCCATGTGCTGGCTGCACAAAAAAGGCTGACCACTGCGCACAAGCATTTGAATGTATTGATGAAAGATCTGCGGTACATCGTGTCTCCAATGGAAATTCAGGTGTTTTTGCTGCGAAGCAACTTGAAGGCATTGCCGAAATAAATCTTGCGCGCGTCTTCCACCGGCAGGTTCAGGTCTTCGATGGAGCGGATGCCTTCGCGGATGAACATCGGGCCTTCTTCCGGGTCAAACGGACAGTCGCTGGCAAACACCACATGGTCGGGGCCAAAGAAATCCAATCCGCAACGCAAAGCCGATGCCGATCCGCCCAGCACAGTGTCGCCATAAAACATTTTGAAATAGTCGATGGGCGGTTTGGACAAACGCTTGAGCACATCGGCCTCAGCACCATCCGCGCTGCGGCTGCCCATTTGCGCCCACAAGGTTTCGGCGCGGCCTGAAAAGTAGGGCAGCATGCCGCCGCAGTGGTGGGTGATCAAACGCAGCTCGGGCAATTTTTCCAGCAAGCCGGAAAACACCATCCGCGCCATGGCCACACTGGTTTCCATTGGCCAGCCCAACACCTGCCATATTTCGTATTGCGAGCGGTCTTCGCTGGGATAGTCGGCGCGCGAGCCGGGGCGGGTGGGGTGCATCCACACCGGCAGTTGGTGGTGGTGGGTGATGCGCTCAAAAACTGGAAAGAACTCTGCGCTGTCCATGGCGCGGCCATTCACGCTGGTGAGGATTTGCACCCCTTTGGCACCCAACTGATCGATGGCGAAGTCCATCTCTTTCAATGCAGCCTCAGGGTTGTTCATCGGCAACGAGGCCACAAAGCCGGGAAATTTATGCGGCCATTGGCGGCAAATGTCGGCCATGCCTTCATTGGCCACCCTGGCGTATGCCGGCGAATCATCCGGCCCACCCAACATATCGGGGGAGGGTACGGCCAAAGAAATGATTTGCTGCACATCCGGGAATTGGTCCAGCATGGCCACCCGGGCAGGCATGTCCCACAGCATGCGCAATTGGCTCATGCGTTTGACCATGCCGGGCTCTTTGCCATGGGTTTTGACCAGTTCCACATAGGCCGGGGGCATGACGTGGTTGTAAATATCGATCTTGACGCTGCTCACGATGGGCTTTCTGAGGAGTGGGGTTGGGCAATCCAAGTGGACTGCCTCAGTTGGGGCTGGATTTGACCACAGCAGTTTTGCGCTCTGATACAGTTGCCAGCGGCCCAGTGCTGGGCGCCATTTGAAGCGTTTTTTCAACTTCCTCCCTGAGTAATTTCCCCATGAACGATCGAAAAAAAGCCCTGGTCACCGGTGGTGCCACGGGCATTGGCCGCAGCGCCGTGTTGGCCTTGGCCAAAGCGGGCTATGACGTGGCCATCAATTACGCCTCCAGCGCCAAGGCCGCGCAAGAGGTGGCGGCCTTGGCCCAAGGCATGGGGGCTCAGACCATGCTGTTGCCTTGCGATGTGAGCGACGAGACAGCCGTGCGCGCCATGTTTGCCCAGGTGGAGGCGCAGTTTGGTCATTTGGATGCCTTGGTGAATAACGCGGGCACCACCGCTAAATGGAAAGTCAAAGACCTGGAAAGCCTGGACCTGGCTGAATGGGACCGCACCTTTGCAGTGAATGTGAGGGGGCTGTTTCAAGTCACACGCGCCGCCGTTCCCCTGCTGAAAAAAGGGCACAACCCCAGCATCGTCAACACCGCCAGCATCGTGGGCTTGCGCCCGGGACCGCAGCCCCTGCCGTATGCGGCCAGCAAGGCGGCGGTGGTCAACATGACCAAAACCTTGGCCTGGAACCTGGGGCCTGAAATCCGCGTGAATGCAGTCGCCCCTGGGTGGATGGAAGGCGATTGGATGGAGCGCATGTTGGGCGATAAATACGATGACTTGATGGGCAAGCGCGCCAAGCTCACGCCACTCAAGCGCTGTGTCACGGCCGACGATGTGGCCGAGACCATGTTGAGCTTGATCCAAGGTAACCGTTTTGTGACCGGTGAAATCATCGTCATCGACGGTGGCTTCACCAGTTCAACTTGAGGGGCACAAATGTTGGAAGGTTTTGTTCCGTTTCCCCCCGAATACGCGGCCCAATACCGCGCCAAAGGCTATTGGAAAGACCGCGCCTTGCGCGACGAGTTTGACGATGTGTTTCGCACCCACGGCCCACGCGTGGCCTTGATCGACGGCGCTCGCCAATACACCTATGCCGATGTCGATCGCTTGAGCAGCAATTTGGCGCTCAACCTGATGGACCTGGGCCTCAAGCCCTTGGACCGCGTGGTGCCCACCCTGCCCAATGTGGCCGAGTTTGTGATCCTGTACTTTGCCTTGCAAAAAATCGGCTGCATCCCGATTGCTGCGTTGGTCACGCACCGCTTTGCGGAGATCAGCCAGTTCACCCAGCTGTCCCAGGCCGCTTGCTGTGTATATCCGGATCGCGCGGGCGACTTTGCCTTTGGCCCGATGATCGATCGGGTGCAAACGGCCAACCCGTGTTTGCGACTGCGTTTGGTCTTGGGCCAAGCTGGGCCTGGCGAGCATGATTTGCGAGCCTTGATCGACAAACCTGCCCAACGTCCCGCAGACGATTGGCGCAAGATATCCATCAATCCCACCGACCCGTGCATCTTTCAGCTTTCCGGTGGCACCACCGGCATCCCCAAGCTGATTCCCCGCACCAACAACGATTACGCCTACAACTCCAAAGTGGCCGCTGAAGTGGTGCAGGTCGGGCCAGATTCGGTGCTGTTGCTGGTGCTGCCGATTGCCCACAACCTGCCCTTGGCGTGCCCAGGCATTCAAGGCTTCATGTTCCAAGGCGCAACCGTGGTTTTGCACGGCAACACCCGCCCGAGTGAAATGTTTGCCTTGATCGAGCGCCATGGGGTCACCCACATCAAGGTGGTACCGGCGTTGTTGATCCGCTTGATCAACGACCCGTCCATCACCGACCACCAACTGGATTCGGTGAAACTCATCCAAAGCGGTGGTCAGCGCATGCAGCCCGAGGTGCGCTTGCGCACACGGCAACTGTTTCGCAACGCCTTTGTGCAAGAAAACTTTGGCATGAGCGAAGGCCTGTTGATGTTTGTGCGCGCCGGCGACCCTGAAGAGGTTTTGCTAGAAACTTGCGGCCGCCCGGTGTGTGCCGACGACGAGGTGATGCTGATTGACGATGAAGGCCGTGTGGTGCCCGATGGTGAGGTGGGTGAGCTGGCTTGCCGTGGCCCTTACACACTGCGCGGCTACTACGGCGTGCCCGAATACAACGCGCGCCAATTCACCCCAGATGGGTTTTACCGCTCGGGCGATTTGATGCGCAAGCACCCCAGCGGCAACTATGTGGTTGAGGGTCGCAAAAAAGACCTGATCAACCGTGGCGGCGAAAAGATCAGCGCCGAAGAAATTGAAAACCTCATCCTGATGCACCCTGCGGTGCAAAACGTGGCCTGTGTGCCTATGCCCGACCCGGCCATGGGCGAAAAAATGTGCGCCTGTGTGATTTTGAAGGCCGGTCAATCTTTGAACTTGGGCGAGTTGGTGGCGTTTTTGGCCGAACAAGAAATCGCCAAGTTCAAATTGCCCGAACGCTTGGAAATCCTGCCCGACTTTCCTGTGTCCACCTTTGGCAAGGTGTCCAAGAAATCACTTGGCGAGATGGTTGCGACCAAACTCGCCGCCAAGCTTTGAAAGAATCAATATGCGCGTGATCGATTTGCATTGCTATCCCGGTACCCAAACCTGGATCGACGCCCAAGGCCCATACCCCGAGGCCTTGGCCACCTATTGGAAGCGCGACTGGGTCGCCAAAACCGAAGACGAGGTGATTGCTGAGTTCACGGGTGCGGGGGTTGACGCCTGCTTGGTGGCGCTGGACTTGGAGACCACCGTGGCCACGCCGCCTTGCACCAATGAATATGTTCACGGCATGTGGAAGCGTCACCCAGATCGCGTGATTCAGTGTTGGGGCGCGGTTGAACCCGCCAAAGGTGAAATTGCCATTCGCCAAGTGCAAAAAGCGGTGAATGAGTTGGGCTTCATTGGCTTTCACTTTCACCCCATCATGCAGCACTTTGCGGTCAACGACCGCCGCCATTACGACCTGTTCGAGGTGATCAATGGCCTGGGTGCCGCCGTCATGATCGACGTGGGCACCACCGGCATGGGTGCAGGCATGCCTGGCGGCAACGGGGCGCGTGTGCGCCATGCCCACCCATCGCACATCGATGACTTGGCAGCCGACTTTCCCAATTTGAAAATCATCATGGCCCACCCCGGTTGGCCCTGGGTAGAAGAAACCACGGCGGTGGCCTTGCACAAAGGCAATGTCTATTGGGAAATGTCAGGCTGGGCGCCCAAGCACTTCCCGGGCAATTTGAAAGTGGACATCCGCGGCCGCTTGCAAGACAAGATCATGTTTGGCAGCGACTACCCCAGCTTGCCCTATGAGCGCATCTTCAAAGAGTGGAACGAGCTTGGCTACAAAGACGAAGTGATGGAAAAAATCATGCACGGCAATGCCGAGCGGGTGTTGGGGTTGTGATTCGATTTGCGTTTCCCATTGGGCCAGGTGGGAAGCTCAATTCAAAAAATGAGTGAACACGATAAAGGCGTTTCACTTTGAATTGGTGCCGGAAAGAGGAATCGAACCCCCGACCTTCTCATTACGAATGAGCTGCTCTACCAACT
>JBEDFU010000344.1:0-6892 GCA_041174965.1 Pseudomonadota bacterium
AGGCCAATGCGCCCAAAAAACCCATCGAGGGCATGACGGTGCACGCGGTCGAGCGGGTGGAAGAGGCCATGGCGGTGGTGCGTGGCTTGGGCTGACGCATGCGCCCGCGTGCTTAACTGCCACCCTGGTTTTCTCTGCCAACGCCTGATTCATACCCCACGGAGACAGCTAAATGCCTGCGCTGGCCTCATTGAAGCGTGATGTTGAATTGCCGGACGATGGCAGCGTTGCGGTCAAATTCGTTTTTCACCGAGGTCGCCAGTTGAGCCGGTGGCGTCAGGGGCTCCATGTCGAAACCGGCGGTCACCAGTCGGTCGCGGACCTTGGCCGCCCCTGCAGCTTTGACCACCGCTTCGTTGATTTTGTCGACCGTGGCGGGGGGGACCCCAGCCGATACGATGACGCCAATCCAATTGCTGTACTCCAATTCAGGAAAACCTTGCTCGGCCATGGTGGGCACGTTGGGCAGATGCGGGCTGCGCGTTTTCGCTGCCACGCCAAATACTTGCACCTTGTTGCTTGCGGCCAGGGGTTTGGTGGTGGCCATGCCGTCGAACATGATGGGGATTTGGCCACCCATGACCTGCTGAAGTGCTGGCGGTGAGCCAGCAAATGGCACGTGTTGCATGTCCAAATTGGCTTTTTGATTGAGGATCATGCCGGCATAGTGGGAAGCTGAACCGGCGCTGTATGAAGCAAAGCTGGTCTTGCCCGGGTTTGCCTTGACCCAGGCGATCAAGGCCTTCATGTCCTTGGCCGGGACCGAGGGTGCACCAATCAAAACGAGTGAGCTGCGTGCAATGGCCGTCACCGGTTTGACGTCTTTGAGCGGGTCAAAACCGGACTTGAGCACGTGTGGAATCTCCGTCAAGACATTACTGGCCGTCATCATGATGGTGTTGCCATCGGCCATCGCGGCGTTCAGCGCCTGAACACCGATGCCGCCCCCAGCACCGGGCTTGTTTTCAATGATGACGGGTTGGCCGATGTCGGCAGACAGTTGTTCAGCAACCACGCGAGCGACCACATCCATGGTGCCTCCAGCTGGAGCGGGCACAACCATCTTGACGGGTTTATCGGTCCAGGCCAAAGCGCATGGCAAAGCCAATGCCAGGGTGACAGCGCTCAAACTGAAGCGGGACAAACAGAAAAGCGATACGGACATGAAACATCTCCTTGGGGGGTTGCCAAGCCGCCAATGGGCATGGTGGTGAACCTCAATCACGGCACAGATGCTAAAAGTGATGAGCCGCCCAATACTTGATAATTCGCGCCACATATTATCGAATTTGGGACACCCTTGACCGCGTTTCTACCCATCGTCCGCAGTGCCGCACTGGAGGGCTTTCCGGCACTTGCCAGCCAATTGGGGTTGGACGCGGCCTCCTTGCTGCGTGCGTTCGGCTTGCACCCGCGCAGTTTGCTCAATCCTGAAACACCCTTATCGGCGGAGGCTGTTGGTCGCTTGATCGAGGCCAGTGCCGCAGCCAGTGGGCGCGCTGATTTTGGGCTGCGCTTGGCCGAACAGCGGCGCTTTGATAGTTTGGGCCCCATCAGTTTGTTGCTGAAGGAACAACCCACCGTCGGGCTGGCAATGGAGGCTTTGTTGCGGTACCTGCGGTTGGTGAACCCATCGCTGGTGGTCCGGGTTGTCAAGCGCGGCCCTCTGGTGTTCGTTCAGGAAGCGCTGCAAAACGAAGGTGAAGATGACTGGCCACAGTCCATCGAACTGGCGTTGGGCATCATGTACAAGATCTTGAAAGAGTTGCTGGGGACTGCGTGGCGGCCTGTGTCTGTGCATTTTCGCCACCCAGCGCCCAAGGAGGTGATGGCCCATCAGGCTTTTTTTTCAAGCCGCGTGATTTTTCGTTCTGGCTTCAATGGCATTGCCTTGCGACACACGGATCTTCATGCTCGGCCCCACGGTGGCAATCCAGGGATGGCGAAAGTGGTGCACGATTTGTTAGAAGGCTCACTGGCCACCAAACAAGGCCCCGAGGTTGTCGTTCGTCAGTTGGTCGTTGCTTTGTTGCCCGGTGGTGGTTGCACCTCCGCGATGGTGGCGCGGCACTTGGGGGTGGACAGGCGCAGCTTGCACAGATACCTGGTCGCACAAGGACTTAATTTCTCTGGGTTGCTCCAATCAGTTCGGAGAGACCTGGTCAGGGCCCACCTCGCGCATGCCCAAATACCGCTGTCCAAAAGTGCCGCGCTGTTGGGCTTCGCCAGTCAGAGCGCCTTTGCCTACTGGTTTCGCAAGCAGTTTGGATGCAGTGTCACGCGCTGGCGTCTGGACCAGCAGAGGGGATTTTCTGGGACTGCGACCGCCAACGCTGCGGAGGCATCCCAAACTGGGTGACGAACCAGCGGGTGAATGCGCTGGGCGAGTTGTAGCCCAGCATTTGAGAGATATGTACCAACGAATGGTGTGGGTTGTCCAAATAACGCTGTACCAATTCGCGGCGCACGGCACAGAGCACATCGACAAAACTGGTGTCGGATTCGCCCAAGCGACGCTGCATGGTCCTAACACTCAATCCCAAGGTTTGGGCGACGTAATCGCTGCTGGCTTGCCCACTCGCCAACATCAGGTAGATGGCCTTGCGCACCTCCTGTACCAGCGATGACTCGCCCTGATGTGGCAGGGAATCCAAGAAGCGCTGGGCATAGCGGGCCAAGGCGGGCGCCGCAGCTGGATTGGGGGCGTCCAGGTCCCGGGAGCGGCAGACCAAACCATTGAACTCGCTGTCAAAGATCACGGGACAGCCAAAAAAGCGCCGATGCAGGCTGTCATCGCGTGGTGCCGGATGGGAGAAGTTGACGCTGGCTGGACGCCAGCCCTCACCCATGACGGCGTTGCACAGCCGCATCAACACACCAATGGCCAACTCGTTGGCTTGTCGCACAGGTTGGCCCGACAAAATCTCCTCGCGCAGGATCACCTGGGCGCCAGCGTCTTCGACCTTCAGGGCCAAGGAGTCGTTGATCAGGTGCCTGTACTCAATGGTGGCGCGCAGCGCATCGCGCAAGGTCGGTTGGTGACTGATCAATAAGCTGACCACGCCAAAGTCGGCCACTTGCCGCCCCTGTGCCATGCGCAGCCCAAAGTGCTCATTACCGCTGGCTTTTGCGGCCAGCTCGAGCAAACGGACCACAGATTCCACGGGAATGCGTTGATCCGGGTCTTCAAGCAGCGTGCGACTGAGGCCCACTTGACGCAACTGTGCCAGTGGATTGAGATCGCACTCACGCGCCACCTCAAAAAAGTGGGTCAGTGTTGCTGCTCGAACCATGGTGGTCATGGCGCCAAATGATAAGGCTTTGGCGTGAATTGCAAAGCACTGCCCCGTTGACCTGCCTACATTGCCCAACCATTCGCAAGGTTTGGGAATGGGGCGCAAAAGCCCATTCCGGGATAAATATTTTTCATACATGAGGTGGCCCATGGCACAAGTTGTACGCATTCATCAAGTGGGTGGACCCGAGGTGCTTTCGCTTGAAAGCATGGATGTCGGGCATCCTGGTCCAGGACAAGTCAGGCTGCGCCACTCGGCGGTGGGCTTGAACTATGCTGACACCTATTTCCGCAATGGCACCTACCCTGTGCCAATCCCCAGTGGCATGGGTGTTGAAGGTGCGGGTACGGTGCTTGAAGTGGGCGAGGGCGTGACCAATATCGCGGTGGGCGACCGGGTCACCTACACGGGCTTTGTGAATACGCTGGGCGCCTACTGCGATGAACGCCTGATCCCAGCCGCACCGCTGATCAAACTTCCCGATGGCATTGCATTTGACACCGCAGCCGCAATGACCATGCGAGGTCTGACCGCGGCATACCTGATGCGCCGCATTCATCCTTTCAAAGCCGGCGACACCGTGTTGCTGCATGCCGCAGCAGGTGGTGTGGGCTTGATCGTTGCCCAGTGGGCCAAGCTATTGGGATTGATCGTGATCGGTACAGTTTCTACCGATGAAAAGGCCAGCGTGGCATCTGCCCATGGCGTGACGCATACCATCAATTACAGCCATGAAAATGTGGCTGATCGCGTCAAAGAATTGACCAATGGACGTGGCGTCGATGTGGTCTTTGACAGTGTGGGACGCAACACCTTTTTGACCTCGCTTGACTCGCTGCGCCGTCGAGGCCTGATGGTCTGCTTGGGCACTTCCAGTGGCACGATTGACGGCTTTAACCCGAACTTGCTGGCCATGAAAGGGTCGCTCTACCTGACGCGCCCTGCCCTTGCCGACTACATTGCCGACCCGGCTGAAAAGGCGGCGTTGGCGGATGAGGTCTTTGACCATGTCATCCAAGGGCGCATTCGCATTGAAATCGGACAGCGGTATCCACTCAGCGATGCGGCGCAGGCACATCGTGACCTGGAATCACGGAAGACCCTGGGTTCATCGGTCTTCATGGTTGAAGCGGTCAAGAATTAAACATCCTCATCACGGAGACACATCCATGCGAGTTGAGCAATTGACATGCGCCATTGGTGCTGAGTTGATCGGCGTGAACTTGGCTGAAGCGGCTCGGGACGATTCCCTGTTTGCCGCGATCAAGGCCGAGCTGATCAAACACAAAGTGCTTTTTCTCCGCGATCAAGATATTTCTCGGGCAGACCATGTGGCGTTTGCAAGGCGATTTGGCGAACTGGAAGATCACCCTGTTGCGGGCAGCGACCCAGATCACCCGGGGCTGGTGCAAATTTACAAGAGTCCTCAACAGCCCAATGACCGCTATGAAAATGCTTGGCACACCGATGCCACTTGGCGCGAGGCGCCCCCCATGGGGTGCGTGTTGCGCTGTGTGGAATGCCCGCCAGTGGGCGGTGACACCATGTGGGCCAACATGGCATTGGCCTATGAAAAGCTGCCTCAGGACGTCAAGGCATTGATTGCGCCGTTGCGTGCCCGTCACAGCATTGAGGCCACATTCGGTGCCGCCATGGCGGTGGAAAAACGATTGGCCTTGCGCGCACAGTTTCCTGACCCAGAGCATCCCGTGGTGCGGACACATCCAGAGACGGGGGATAAGGTGCTCTTTGTGAATGGGTTTACAACACATTTCACCAATTACCACACGCCGGCAAATGTGAGGGTGGGTCAGGACTACACCCAAGGGCGAACGCAATTGCTGGAGTACTTGATCAGCCAGGCAACCATTCCTGAGTACCAGGTCAGGTGGCGTTGGAAGCCCCATTCGGTGGCCATTTGGGACAACCGATCCACGCAACATTACGCGGTCATGGATTACCCACCGTGTCATCGAAAGATGGAGCGCGCGGGCATCATGGGCGACAAACCTGTCTGAATTTTGATCTGCTGCCATGGGCAACCACTGGAGACCCAAATGAATTTTCTTGACGGCCACCTATTTCCTGAAAACCAGCAACCGCTCATCATCACGGCTGCACCTTATGCCCCATCTTGGATGCCCCAGGATTTTCCGGATGACATCCCAGTCACCATGGACCAACAGATTCAAAAAGCAGTCGATTGCTTTGAGGCCGGAGCCACGGTGCTGCATTTGCATGTGCGCGAGTTGGATGGACGCGGTAGCAAACGCTTATCCAAGTTCAATGAGCTGATTGCCGGCGTGCGCCAAGCCGTCCCCGAAATGCTCATTCAAGTGGGGGGGTCCATTTCCTTCGCACCCGAGACCGATGGCGCCAAAGCCAAGTGGTTGTCAGATGACACGCGCCATATGCTGGCCGAACTGGACCCCAAGCCCGATCAAGTGACGGTGACCATCAATACGTCGCAGATGAACATCGTTGAACACATGGAAGACCGCGACTTGATCGGCACGACATTCGAAGACCCGATTGTTTTCGGAACCTATAAAGAAATGACGGTACCCGCACAACCCGCTTGGGCCGAGGAACACATCCACCGCTTGAATGCGGCTGGCATACAAAGTGCATTCCAGTGCTACAACATCAACAGCTTTGAATCGGTCGAACGGCTCATTCGCCGAGGCATTTACAAAGGCCCATTGGTCCTCAATTGGGTGGCGATATCAGGCGGCATGGACATGCCACACATTTATAACTTCGCCAACTTCATGCGTGCGTTGCCTGACGGGGCGGTGCTCACCGTGGAGAGCTCCATGCGCAATGTGTTGCCGGTGAACATGTGGGGCATCTCCATGGGACTGCACGTGCGCTGTGGCATTGAGGACAACCTTTGGAATCAAGCGCGAACGGCCAAGTTCGGCACGGTTGAGCAAATTCGACAACTGGTGCGCATTTCCCATGAATTTGGTCGACCCATCGCCACCGGCATACAAGCCAAAGAAATATTGGGCATTGGCAAGTTTTATGAAACGGTGGATGAGACCCTGCGTGAGAACGGATTCGCCCCGAACCGGCTTGGCGGAAATCAAGGATTTCTTCGCAAATCAGCCTGACGAACAATCATGCGACAACACGGGGCATCTCATTAGAAGCGCCCGATGCAACCCTGCGCTGGCTGCTGAGACAATGGCAGCATGAAGCTGCAACAGATTGGAATTCCCGTGGCCGCCGTGGCCGGTTTGGCCTATGGCTACCATGCCTTGGAATGGATGGGGTTTTTCTTGGTCTTGGGCGGCTTGGTGATGTGGGCCTTGCTGCACTTCACCCGCTTGGTCAAGGTGCTCGAGCGTGCCGCCAACCGGCCCATCGGCCATGTGGACAGCGCGGTCATGCTCAACGCCAAGCTCAAAACCGGGGTCAACTTGATGCATGTGATTGCCCTCACCCGCAGCCTGGGCGAGTTGACCTCGCCCAAAGACGAACAGCCCGAGATTTACCGCTGGCGCGACAACAGCGCATCGCTGGTGACCTGTGTGTTCCAAGACGGCCGATTGCACAGCTGGGCCTTGGAGCGCCCCGCAGCGACCCCAGAC
>JBEDFU010000345.1:0-4150 GCA_041174965.1 Pseudomonadota bacterium
TTGATTGGGCCGAGGTGCTGGCCAGCGGCGCGTCCATGGGCTTGTTTGGCGACCGCCAACTGGTCGAGGTGCGCATTCCCTCGGGCAAGCCGGGCAAAGAAGGCAGCGCCGCTTTGCAGCAGCTGGCCGAGCGCGCCGCCGATAGCCCCGAGGTGCTCACCTTGGTCAGCCTGCCCCGATTGGACAAGGCCACCAAAAGCAGCGCTTGGTTCGAGGCCTTGGAGGGCGCGGGCGTCGGCCTGGCGTTTGAGACGGTCGAGCGCGCCGCTTTGCCCACCTGGATCGCCCAGCGTTTGGCCGCCCAAGGCCAGCGTGTGGAGTCGGGCGAAGCCGGTCAGCGCTGCTTGCATTTTTTTGCCGACAAGGTCGAGGGCAACTTGCTCGCCGCCCACCAAGAGATTCAAAAGCTCGCCTTGCTCTACCCCGAGGGCGAATTGACCCAAGAGCAGGTCGAAAGCGCGGTGCTGGATGTGGCCCGCTTCAATGTGTTCAAGCTCACCGAGGCGGCTTTGGCCGGTCAAACCGCACGCGTTCAGCGCATGCTCGAGGGCTTGCAAGCCGAAGGCGTGGCTGCCGTGCTGGTGCACCACACCCTGGCCGAAGACATCCGCAACCTCAAGCGCGTCAAAGACGCGGTGTTGGCCGGTCGCCCCCTGCCCATGGCGCTGCGCGAGTTGCGCATTTGGGGCGTGAAAGAGCGCTTGTTCGAGCGCATCGTCCCTGGCATGAGCGCCACCACGGTGGACCGTTTGCTGTGGGCCGCGCACCAAGTCGATGGCATTGTCAAAGGCCTGCGCCCCGCCGCTTGGCCGCACGAGCCCTGGCAGGCCTTGCAGCGCTTGGCCATGATGCTCACCCGCCAGTGTCGCCCCCGTTGAGGTTTGGCGGACCCTGGGCGATACACTGACCCGCGCAGTTTTTCTGCGCCGAGAAAGGACAACATGAACGGTGCTGAGAGTTTGGTGCGCAGCCTGCTGGCCAGTGGGGTGGACACCTGTTTTGCCAACCCGGGCACATCGGAGATGCATTTCGTGGCCGCCCTGGACAAGGTCGCGGGCATGCGCTGCGTCTTGGGTTTGGCCGAAACCGTGGTCACCGGTTGTGCCGATGGTTATGGCCGCATGGCCGGCAAACCTGCGGCCACCTTGCTCCATTGCGGGCCTGGGTTTGCCAATGGCATTGCCAATGTCCACAACGCGCGCCGCGCCAACACCCCCATGGTCAACCTGATTGGTGACCATGCCGTCTACCACCGCCCGTTTGACTCGCCGCTCACCGCCGACACCGAAGGGTTGGCGCGGGCCACCTCGCATTGGGTGCGCACCAGCGCATCCAGCGCCCAGGTCGGTGCCGATGGCGCGCAAGCGGTGCAAGCCGCGCGCAGCGCACCGGGCCACATCGCCAGTTTGATCTTGCCCGCAGACACCGCCTGGGGCGCAGGCGGCGTGGTGGCCGACGCTTTGCCCGTGCCCATGCGCGACGCGGTGGCCCCTGAGGTGCTCACCCACTTGGTGCAACTGCTGCGCCGGCGCGAGCCCACGGTGATGGTGCTCTCTGGCCAAGCTTTGAGCGAAGCTGGTCAACAAGCGGCGCACCGCATTGCGCTGGCCACGGGTGTGGCTTTGCGTGCTTCGGCCCAGGTGGCGCGCATGCCGCGCGGGCGCGGGCGCGTGCCCATCGACCGCATCCCTTATGCGATTGAAGGCGCGCTCAAATCATTGGCCGGGCACCTGCATGTGGTGTTGGTGGGGGCGAAACCCCCCACCGCGTTTTTTGGCTACCCCGGCAAGCCCAGCCTGATGTCCCCACCCGAGGCCCAAATGCATGTGCTGGCCCGCCCCGACCAAGACGCGGTGGCCGCGCTCGAATGGCTGGCCGACGCTTTGGGCGCACCGGCTTGGGCGGGCGCACCCGATACCGGGCCGCGTCCCACGGTGCAGCACGGCGCTTTCAACCCCGACGCCTTTGCCGTCACCTTGGCCGCGCTCTTGCCCGACAACGCCATCGTGGTCGAAGACGCGGTGACCTCTGGGCGCAGCCTGTTTGGCCACACCTTTGGGGCTGCCGCCAACGACTGGTTGCAAATCACTGGCGGCGCGATTGGCCATGGCTTTCCTTGTGCCACCGGTGCAGCCGTGGCCTGCCCCGAGCGCAAAACCGTTTGTTTGCAGTCGGATGGCGGCGGCATGTATGCCTTGCAATCGCTGTGGACCCAGGCGCGCGAGCGGCTTAACGTGGTCAATGTGGTGTTTGCCAACCGCGTGTACAAAATCTTGCAAGGCGAGTTACTGGCCGTGGGCGCCCAACCCGGCCCCGCGTCCAACGAACTGTTTGACCTGGCCCGCCCCGAGCTCAACTGGGTGCAACTGGCCAACGGCATGGGTGTCGAGGCCGTGCGGGTGCAAACCTTGGAAGGTTTTGCCGACGCCTTTGCCGCCGCCTGCGCCCGCCCCGGGCCATTCTTGATTGAGTTTCAAATTTGAAATTTGCGACACTTGGGTTTTCGACGTTCACAAGGGCCACTTCCATGAAAACAACTTTTCAACGCTTGCTGTGGGCCACTTTGGCCGCATTCACTGTGGCGGGCACCGTGGGCGCGCAGCCCTTTCCCAACAAGCCGGTGAAGATCATCGTCACCTTTCCACCTGGCGGCACGCCCGACATTTATGGCCGGGTGCTGGCGCAAGAGCTGGGCACGCTGTGGAAACAGTCGGTGGTGGTGGAAAACAAAACCGGCGCCAGCGGCACGATTGGCACCGACTTTGTCGCCAAGGCCGCGCCCGACGGCTACACCTTGTTGTTTGCGGCCGATGCGTCCATCACCATCGCGCCGAATTTGTACACCAACATCCCCTACAACCCGGTCAGAGACCTGAGCCCCATCGCCAACGTGGCCACCGGCCCGTTTGTGATGCTGGCCTACCCTGGCTTTCCGGCCAACGATGTCAAAGAGCTGATCGCCCTGGCCAAAAAGCAGCCCGGCAAAATCAGCTACGCCTCCAGCGGCCCGGGCGGCCAGCAGCATTTGTCGGGTGAAATGCTCAAGAGCATGGCGGGCTTGGACATTGCGCACATCCCCTACAAAGGCTTTGGCCAAGGCGTCAACGATGTGATGGCCGGCCATGTGCCCCTGATTTTTGGTGGCATCACCGCCTCCATCCAACTCACCCAAGGTGGCAAGCTCAAGGCCTTGGGCGTGACCAGCGCCAAACGCGCCAAAGCCCTGCCCAATGTGCCCGCCATCGCCGAGGTGTTGCCCGGCTTCAAGATCGAGGCCTGGTACGGCTTGATGGGCCCCAAAGGCATGCCCGCTGATTTGGTGAAAAAAATCAACGCCGATGTGCTGTCCATTTTGAAGCGCCCCGACTTTCAGGCCAAGCTCAGCGCCGACGCCATCGAGCCCGTGGGCGGCAGCCCCGAAGACTTTGCCGCGCAAATTGCGTCTGACCTGAAAGACTGGTCGCAGCTGCTCAAGTCCATCAACCTCAAAATGGATTGAGCGCACAGGGGCCTTGGCAATCCTTGGCACCCTTCGCAACCCTTTTTTGCCTTCAGCGACCCTCTGCCAAAATCCAGCCATGAACGCTGCCGCCACCATCCCCGAACTCATGCGCACCTTGGGCCTGCAAGCGCGTTGCGCGGCCGCGGGCATGGCGCGGGCCACGGCGGCGCAAAAAGCCCAAGCCTTGCGGGTGCTGGCGCGGCTGCTGCGCGAACACACCGCTGCTTTGCAAACCGACAACGCCAAAGACCTGAGCCGTGCCCAAGCCGCCGGTTTGGCCGCGCCCCTGGTCGATCGCCTGAAGCTTTCTCCGCAAACCTTAGAAACCTGCGCGGTGGGTTGCGAACAGTTGGCCGCCATGCCCGACATCATTGGCAGCATCAGCGGCATGAGCCAGCAGCCCAGCGGTATTCGCGTGGGTCAAATGCGCGTGCCCATTGGCGTGTTTGGCATGATTTACGAGAGCCGCCCCAATGTCACCATCGAAGCGGCGTCGCTGGCCATCAAGAGTGGCAACGCTTGCATCTTGCGCGGCGGCTCCGAGGCGATTGACTCCAACAAAGCCTTGGCCGCGATGGTGCAGCAAGCCTTGGCCGAGGCCGGTTTGCCCACCGATGCGGTGCAACTCGTGCCCACCACCGACCGCGC
>JBEDFU010000346.1:0-4580 GCA_041174965.1 Pseudomonadota bacterium
ATCTTGCTGAGAGTCACGCCGTTTTGGACGTCGTTTTGCACCGCTTGCACCTCGGCGCGGGCGTTGGATTGTTCGCGGCGCAAGCCCGTGATCCAGGCGCGCTGACCGGCCAAAGCGCGGCCCAGGGGCTCCAATTTGCGGATCTGGCAGCAGGCTTGGCGCTCGGCCTGGCTGTTGTAAATGGCGGCCTGACCGGGGCGGCGAACAAAGTTCAACACCGCCAAGCGCTGCGGTTGCAGCACCTCCACAGGGGTGTGGGAAAACGCCTGCAAGCGCTCGAGCAGGGCCAGGGTTTCGCTGTGCAGCGCCCCGGTGTCGAGCACAAACACCGGGATGGCCAGTTGCAAACGGTTGATCACATCGGTGATGACCACGTCCTCGGCCCCCAGGCTGGAGGCTTGCTTCACCGGGCTGAAGTCACGGGCTGCACTTTGCAGCAAGGCCTGGGTTTGCGCCAGTTTGTGCGCAAAGTCAGGGCTGGGTTGGTCATGCAAGCGCGTGGCGGGGGTCTTGGCCGGCTGCTGGAGCGGGTGGAGGGACGTGGACGCGCTCATGGTTGTGCGGTGCTGGGTGGTGGGGAATGCACGGCTGGCGACTGGCCAGACCCGAAATGGGGCTGGCCATGGACGGCGTCGCCCTGGTAGAAGCCATGGAAATGGCCTAGCAAGCTTTGGCCCAGTGCCATGTCTTGTGCATTGGCCAAGACTGCGCTGCTGAAACCGCTGCGGGCCATTTGTTGCAACTGGTCCACCCGCACATCGCCGCAGGCGCGGATGTCGCCGCTGAAACCATGGCGGCGGCGCAACAACCAGGCTTGGCTGAACGCGCGGCCATCGGTGAATTTGGGAAAGTTCAACTCGATGCGTTGCACCTGTTGTACATCGACGGCATGCAGGTCGGCATCGTTGGGCAGGCGCAACACGCCGGGCTCGGCGGGCACATCTGCGCCATCGTGGGGCTGCCCCAGGGCCACCGGGGCGGATAACAAATGCAGTGAAAGTGTGGACATGGCGGGCCTTCAGGCTGGGCTGTGTTCGGTGTGGGTCAGGGGCGCGGCGGGCGAGCGGCTGGCATGGGCTGCGCGCTTGAAGGGCTCGTGGCCGACGCGTTTCAAGGCGTTGGCAAAGGTCTCGCCAGGTTGGCGCACATCGCGGTAGGTGTCCAAAACCGCTTCGATCACATCCACCACCTCGTGGGCGGAAAACGACGGGCCCACCACCTTGCCTGGTTGGGGGACACCGCTCAAAACCGAGCCATCCGAGCCGCCCAATGTGATTTGGTACCACTCTTGGCCGTCCTTGTCGACGCCCAAGATGCCAATGTGGCCGCTGTGGTGGTGGCCGCAGGAGTTGATGCAACCGCTGATGTGCAGGTCAATTTCACCCAAATCAAACAACTCATCGAGGTCTTGGTAGCGCTCGGTGATGGCTGCCGCGATCGGCAGCGATCGCGCATTGGCCAAAGCGCAATAGTCGCCACCGGGGCACGCGATCATGTCGGTGAGCAAGCGGGTGTGGGGCCGGGCCAGACCGAGCTTGCGCGCTTGGCGCCACAGGTCGGGCAGTTGGTCGCAGGGCACCCAAGGCAAAACCAGGTTTTGGTCGTGCGACACGCGCAACTCACCCGAAGAAAACGTGTCGGCCAATTGGGCCGCCGCATCGAGCTGATCGGCGGTGGCGTCGCCGGGTGCTTGGCCCAGGCGTTTGAACGACAAGGTGACGATGCGCAAGTGTGGTTCGCGGTGGGCCGCCACGTTTTGTTGCAACCAGCGGGTGAATTCGGTGTCGTCATGCGCGGCCACCTCCAAAATGCGTTGCATCTTGTGGTCCACAGGGCTGTGGGCGGGCTTGGCCGGTGGTTGAAAGCTTTGGCTGACGCGCTGCAGCTCGGCCGGGGTGATGGTGTGCGGTGCGCCGTCTTGGTCCACGATGCGCTGGTACTCGGCTTCGACCTCGTCGATGTAGCGCTGGCCTTCGGCCTTGATCAGTATTTTGATGCGGGCTTTGTAGAGGTTGTCACGCCGCCCCCACAGGTTGTAGATGCGCACCACGGCTTCTAAATAGTTGAGGATTTGGTCCCACGGCAAAAACTCACGCAAGACGCTGGCAATGACCGGTGTGCGACCCATGCCGCCGCCAGCCAGCACCCGAAAACCCAAGTCCCCTTGGGCATTGCGCAGCAAATGCAAGCCCACGTCGTGCCAAGCGGTGGCGGCGCGGTCTTCGCTGGCGCCGGTGATGGCAATTTTGAATTTGCGCGGCAAAAACGCAAATTCGGGGTGCAGGGTGCTCCATTGGCGCATGATTTCTGCAAAGGGGCGCGGATCAGCCACCTCGTCAGCGGCAATGCCGGCGCGCTCGTCGCTGGTGATGTTGCGGATGCAGTTGCCACTGGTTTGGATGCCGTGCATGTCCACCGAGGCCAGCAAATCCATCACCTCGGCACTGCGTGCCAACGGAATCCAATTGAACTGGACGTTTTGCCGGGTGGTGAAGTGGGCGGTGCCCGTGACCAAGCGCGGTGCCGCGCCAATCGCGTCTTGCTGGCGTTGGGCCTGGGCCAGCAAGGCGGGATCGGGTTGGTCAAACTCACGGGCGATGCGGGCCAACACCCGCAACTGTGCCGATGACACCTCACCATATGGCACGGCCACGCGCAGCATGGGGGCATAGCGCTGCACATACCAGCCGTTTTGCAGCCGCAAAGGGCGAAAGGCATCGTCGCTCAATTGGCCGGCCAAGTGCCGGGTCAGTTGATCTCGGTACTGGGCGGCGCGATCGCGCACAAATTGGCGGTCAAAGTCGGTGTAAGCGTACATGCGGTGCAGGGGGCTGGGCCCATTCATTGAAGCACCGGACTGTAGTTTCAGGTTATATCAACTCAAACAATAATTTAGTTTGGGGTATATATGAAAATCGCATAAAGCCCTTGAAAACCCATTCTATTCAATGGCTTAGGTTGGTTTTTTAAAGCGCTCCGGCCGCAGCAAATGGGCGATGGCAGGGTCCATGGGCAAAGGTTCCCCGCAAATTTGCGCCGCCAGCAAGTGGCCGCACAGCATGGACAGGGTGATGCCGCGCGAACCCAAGGCGGTCAACAGGTGCACGCCCGGCGCACCCAGGGGGGCCAGTGAGCCCACCACCGGCAGACGGTCGGAGGTGGTGCAACGCACCCCCGCCCAGTTGCGCAAGCCCAAGGTTTTGGTGGTGGCGAAAGCATCTGCGTCTTCGGTGTCCGACACCCAGCCGGCCAGTTGGGGCAACAGGCTTTGAAGCTGGGCCAGATTGGTGGCCTGATCCGCGGCCAGGCAAACGGCGTCCTGGCGGCTGTGGTCATAGGTCGAGCCATACCACCACATGGGGCCGTCATCCCCCATGGGCACCTGGCTGATCAAGCTGCCCAAGCCATTCACCGGATGGGGTGGCAAGAGGCCGCCCATCGCGCTCGCCATGGGGCCACCCGTCACCTGGCCGCGCAAGGGCTCCAAGGGCCAATGGGCGTTGGGCAGCAGTTGCGCAAGCAAACCCAGGCTGGACGGCCCCAGGGCGATCACCACCTGTTCCGCTGGGTGTGGGTGGCCTGTCTCGTCCACCGCCTCCCAAGTGCCGGGGGGTGTTCCCGGCCGCAAGCTGACCACCCGCGTGTTGCCGCACCAGCGGATGTGGGTATGGTTCAGCAAGGAGGCGACCAAACGCGCTGGTTTCATCCAGCCCGCATGGGTGTGCCAAATGCCTTTGGGCTCCAGGCCAAAGCCGGGTTTGGGTGGGGGCAATCCGACGCTGAGGTGTTGTGCATCGCTGGCCGGGGCGAACCAATCTTGTGCCGCGCCCATGAGTTGAAACGCGTCGCTGTCCGTGGGCAGCACCCAAGACTGGGGCCAGCGGCCGCGGCGTGCTTTGCCGCTCAGGCGGCGCTCGAGCAACCCGCTGGGCGACCAATCCTCACCAGCTAGTAAATGCGCCCGCGCATGGGCCAGCACCTGGCGCAGCCCTGCGCGGGTCAGGCGCGACAAGGGGTTGTCGTCGCCCGAGACATGGGGCGTCATCAAACCCACCGGCAAGCCCGATGCCCCATGGGCGGGCGTGGGACCGGCATCCAACACGGTGACCTCAAAGCCATGCATGGCCAAGGCCCGGGCTGCGCTGGCGCCAGCCAAACCGCCACCCAAGACCAGGGCGGCTCGCCTGGGCGCGCCATTTGGGCATCCACCATCGGCGGTTGATGTGGAGCCAGCGGGCAAGGGGGGTTGGCCCCATAGCTGATGTGGGGTTTGGTCCCACCAGCGTTGGCTGGCCGCTGATTCACCCACCCACAGGCTCAACTGCACACGCCCATCGGCCCAAGCCAAGCGGTGCAGACCGGGCAACAAACCCCAGCAGGCCTGGGCGCAAGCTTGGGCCAGGTGTTTCAAGTGCGGCCAGTCTTGTCCCAGCTTCTCCCAGTCTTTGATCAGAGGCGGCGCTTGGGTGCGGGCCAGCCAATGCAAGCGTTGGGGGGCATGTGGGTCTCGCTGCCACATCGCCCAAGTGGTCAACAAAGCCAAGCCCCATTCGCCATCGGGCAAGCGCAAAGTCCAGTGA
>JBEDFU010000347.1:0-2800 GCA_041174965.1 Pseudomonadota bacterium
ACACCCACTCGTGCCGGTTTTCTTGGGGTGTCGGTTTGCAAGTGGTTGACGCGCAAAAGCTTTATCGATTCACCACCCAGCAGGCTTGCACAGGGTCGCGCGCGCACATCTCTTTCGCAGCACCGATGGTGGGTGCGTCGCCCGACAATATTGGAGCGAAGCGACTGGCGGAGGGCGGCGTACCCGCCAGCGGGGCGGGCTCAGCACCAAGTGGGCTCAGCACCCCATGGCAACTGACAAATAAAAAAACGGCCCGAAGGCCGTTTTTATGCGGGGCAAAAAGCTTCAGCGCTTTTTATAGCCCACCACCTTTTGCGTTTGCACGCCCAGGCCTTCGATGCCCACGGTCATCACGTCGCCGGCTTTCAAAAACACCGGAGCGGGTTTGCCGTTTTTCTTGATGCCCATGCCCACGCCGGCAGGGGTGCCGGTGGCGATCACATCGCCGGGGTACAAGGTGGTGAATTGGCTCACATAGCTCACCAACTTGGCCACGTTGAAAATCATGTTCTTGGTGTTGCCGTTTTGCATGCGCTCGCCATTGAGCTCCATCCACAAACCCAGCTTTTGCGGGCTGGGGACTTCGTCGCGGGTGACCAACCAAGGGCCGATGGGGCCGAAGGTGTCGCAACCCTTGCCCTTGTCCCAGGTGCCGCCGCGCTCGATTTGGAACTCGCGCTCGCTCACATCATTGATGGTGCAGTAGCCGGCCACATGGTCGAGGGCGCTTTTTTGTGACACATAGCTGGCGGTGGTGCCGATGACCACGCCGAGTTCGACTTCCCAATCGCCTTTGACAGAGCCCTTGGGCAGCATGACGTCATCATCTGGACCTTGGATGCAATCGACAAACTTGGAGAAGATGATCGGCTCTTTGGGCAGGGGCAAATTGGCCTCTGCAGCATGGTCGGCGTAGTTCAGGCCAATGGCAATGAACTTGCCCACCTTGGCCACGGGGCAGCCCATCCGGGGCTTGCCTTTGACCAAGGGCAGGCTGTCGGTTTTGAGCTTGCTCAACTTGGCCAGGGCCTTGTCGTTGAGCTGATCGGGGGTGACGTCTTTGATGACCTTGCTCAGGTCACGCAACTTGCCTTGTGCATCAATGAGGCCGGGTTTTTCTTGGCCGGGTTTGCCGTAGCGAACGAGTTTCATGGGTTGCCTTTCTAAAAAATGGTGTGCACGGCATGGGGCCGTATGCGGGTTGGAGTGTATCGGTTTGGCGCGCCGCGTTTGAACGCCAAAAGCACCTGCGCGTCAGTAGGTGGAGCGCCCACCGGATAGATCAAACACCGCGCCGGTGGAGAACGAGCAATCGTCGGTGCACAGCCAGGTGACCATGGCGGCGATTTCTTCCACCTTGCCAAAGCGGCCCATGGGGATTTTGCTCAGCATGAAGGCGATGTGCTCGGGCGTCATTTGGTCAAACATCGCCGTGTGCACCGCAGCGGGGGTGATGCAATTCACGCGCACCCCGGTGTCAGCCAGCTCTTTGCCCAGCGACTTGGTCAGGCCAATCACCGCCGCTTTGCTGGCGCTGTAGGCGCTGGCATTGGGGTTGCCGTCTTTGCCCGCCACCGAGGCGATGTTGACAATGCGCCCCGTGTTGCGCACGCGCATGTGGGCCGACAACTCGCGGCAGCAATGGAACAAACCGTGCACATTGATGTCGAACACTTGGCGCCAGTCGTCCACCGGGTAATCCCACAGCTTGGTGTTGGGCCCGGTGATGCCAGCGCTGTTGACCAGCGCATCCACCGGCGCAATCGCCAGGGTTTGGGCGGTGGCTTGCACCACACTGGCATGCTTGGCCACGTCCACATGCACACATGCCACTTGGGCACCCGGGTGGGCTTTTTTGAGTTGCTCGGCCGCCGTGCCCATGCCGCCGATGTCGCGGTCCCAAATGGTGATGCGCGCGCCCGATGCCAGCATGCGTTGGCCAATGGCATAGCCCAAACCGGTGGCGCCACCGGTGATGACCGCATGGCGGCCTGTCATGTCATATTGGTTCATGGTGTTCTGTTTGAGAGGTGAATGGAACAGGGGGTCAAATGGTCATGCCGCCATCGACCATGTAGGCATTGCCTGTGGCAAACACCGATTCGTCGGACGCCAAAAAGGTGACGATGGGGGCGATTTCATGCGCCTGGGCCAAGCGCCCCATGGGTTGGCGGTTGATGAAGTCTTTGCGCGCTTGCACCGGGTCGGCGTAGCTGTTGATGCGGTCTTGCAGCGAGGGGGTGTCCACCGTGCCGGGGCAAATGCAATTGCAGCGAATGCCTTGGCGCACATAGTCGGCGGCCACGCTTTTGGTCAGGCCAATCACCGCGGCTTTGGAGGCGCCGTAAATGAAGCGGCTGGGCAAGCCTTTGACGCTGGAGCACACGCTGGCCATGTTGATGATGCTGCTCGATTGGCCATGCTCTTTGAAGCGCTGCAACATGCCGGGCACCACGGCTTGGATCATCCAAAACTGCGCCCGCACATTGAGTTGAAAGGCGAAGTCCCAATCGGCGTCGGTGGCTTCGAGCACCGTGCCGTTGTGCACAAAGCCCGCGCAGTTGAACAAGATGTCGATGGCCGGCAAGGCCGCCACTTGGCGCGCGATGGCCGCTTTGTCGAGCACATCCAAGGTGGCGGTGTGCACACCCGCCACGCTTTGGTAGCTCGCCAACAAGGCGGGGTTGACGTCGGTGGCCCAGACGGTGGCACCCTCACTGGCCATGGCCAGCGCAGCGGCTTTGCCAATGCCTTGACCGGCAGCGGTGATGAGGGCGGTTTTTCCTTGGAGGCGTTCGCT
>JBEDFU010000348.1:0-8325 GCA_041174965.1 Pseudomonadota bacterium
GCGTTGTCACGCCCGACCATGCTTTGGATCATGGGTGAGCCAATGTTGGAGGTCATCACAATCACGGTGTTTTTAAAGTCCACCGTGCGGCCTTGACCATCGGTCAAACGCCCATCGTCGAGCACCTGCAACAAAATATTGAACACATCGGGGTGGGCTTTCTCCACCTCGTCGAGCAAGATCACGCTGTAGGGCTTGCGCCGAACGGCCTCGGTGAGATAGCCGCCCTCGTCATAGCCCACATACCCGGGGGGCGCACCAATCATTCGGCTCACAGAGTGCTTTTCCATGAACTCACTCATGTCGATGCGGACCAGGTGGTCTTCGCTGTCAAACAAAAAGGCCGCCAAAGCTTTGCACAGCTCTGTTTTACCGACCCCGGTGGGGCCCAAAAACAAGAATGATCCGGTGGGTCGGTTCGGGTCACCCAAGCCAGCACGCGAGCGGCGAATGGCATTGGCCACGGCGGAGATGCCCTCCTCTTGGCCAACCACCCGTTGGTGCAAGCGCTCTTCCATCAGCAACAATTTATCGCGCTCACCTTGCATCAACTTGGACACCGGGATGCCGGTGGCACGGGCCACCACTTCGGCGATTTCTTCGGCACCGACTTGGGTGCGCAGCAAGCGCGGTTTTCCACTGTCGCTGGACTTTTTGGCCTCTTTGGCTTGCGCTTCCCTGAGCCGCTTTTCCAGGTCTGGCAATTTGCCGTATTGAAGTTCGGCCACTTGGTTGAACTCGCCTTTGCGGGTCAATTCATCGATGCGAAAGCGCATCCGGTCAATTTCTTCCTTGATGAGCGCGCTGCCTTGGGCATTGGATTTTTCTGATTTCCAAATTTCTTCCAAGTCAGCGTATTCCTTGCCGAGCTTGACCACCTCTTCCTCCAGCAAAGCCAGACGCTTTTGCGAAGCATCGTCCTTTTCTTTTCGCACGGCCTCGCGCTCAATCTTGAGTTGAATCAAGCGCCGATCCAATTTGTCCATCACCTCGGGTTTGGAGTCAATTTCGATCTTGATTTTGGCCGCTGCCTCGTCAATCAAGTCGATGGCCTTGTCGGGCAAAAAGCGATCGGTGATGTAGCGGTGAGAGAGTTCGGCTGCCGCGACGATCGCGGGGTCGGTGATTTCCACCCCGTGGTGCACCTCGTAGCGCTCTTGCAAACCACGCAAAATGGCAATGGTCGCCTCGACCGTGGGTTCGCCCACAATGATTTTTTGAAAGCGCCGCTCCAAGGCCGCGTCTTTTTCGATGAATTTCCGGTATTCATCCAAGGTGGTGGCGCCCACACAATGCAATTCCCCCCGGGCCAGGGCCGGCTTGAGCATGTTGCCAGCGTCCATCGCGCCTTCGGCCTTGCCCGCGCCCACCATGGTGTGCAACTCATCAATGAACACAATGTTTTGACCCTCATCTTGGGCCAACTCCTTGAGCACCGACTTCAACCGCTCTTCAAACTCACCCCTGAATTTGGCGCCAGCCAAAAGGGACGCCATGTCCAATGACAAAACCCGTTTACCTTTGAGCGAGTCGGGCACCTCACCCGCCACGATGCGCTGCGCCAAGCCTTCCACAATCGCCGTCTTGCCCACCCCTGGCTCACCGATCAACACCGGGTTGTTTTTGCTGCGCCGTTGCAAAACTTGGATGGCACGGCGTATTTCGTCGTCACGGCCAATCACCGGGTCCAACTTACCGGCACGGGCGCGTTCGGTCAAATCCACACAATATTTTTTCAGCGACTCTCGCTGGCCCTCTGCATCGGCGCTTTGCACCGGTGCACCACCGCGCACAGCCTCGATGGCTGCCTCCAGGCTGGAACGGGCCAGGCCATGCTTGCGCACCAATTGACCCGCGTCCCCTTTGTGATCGGCCAAGGCCAGAAAAAACAATTCACTCGCGATGTATTGGTCCTTGCGCTTGAGGCCTTCTTTTTCGGCCGCTTGGATCAAACCCACCAACTCGCGCCCCACCTGCACCTGATCTTGGCCTTGCACTTGCGGGTAACGTGCCATCATTTGTTGCGCGTCTTGCAACAAAGCTGGCACTGCCACGCCTGCGCGCATCAACAGCGATTGCGGTCCATCGGTTTGGCGCAGCATGGCGACCATCAAGTGGGCCGGCTCAATATAGGCTTGGTCAGCGCCCAACACCAAAGTTTGGGCGTCAGACAAAGCTTCTTGAAACTTGGTGGTGAGCTTTTCGACACGCATGGCTTTTCCCGTCAATGTTGTAGTGGACTGCAGTTTGGGTTGCCGCCGCTGTTTTCAAGCGGTGCCAAAGCGAAGAGCGCGCCTTGGTCTTGATCCACATCAATCAAATGGCTTGGCGGGGCACTTCAATGCCCCAGCGCGCCAGCGCATCGTCATCGCTGACCCGGGCATCGACCCAACGCGCTCCATTCGGTGTTTGCTCTTTTTTCCAAAACGGGGCTTGGGTCTTGAGATAGTCGATCAAAAATTCACAGGCTTGGAAACTTTGCCCCCGGTGGGCTGATGTCACGCCGACCCACACAATTTGGTCTCCGGGCATGAGGTCGCCAATGCGGTGGATCACCCGCGCCGCGTGGATATCAAATTTGTCTTGCGCCTGGTTCAACATGGCCATGATGGCTTTTTCGGTCATGCCCGGGTAATGCTCCAAGGCCATGGCCGACACAGCCTGACCATCGCTTTGGCTGCGCACCGTGCCCAAAAAACTGCACACCGCCCCCACCCGTTCATCTTGTGCGCGCAAGGCTTGGTGCTCTTGCCCAATGTCAAAGTCTTCAGATTGAATGGACACCGACAAAGACGCCATCTTCAGCCCCCGGTCACCGGCGGGAAAAATGCCACCTCATCGCCATCGCTCAAGGCCGCATCCTCGGTGCAGGCGACTTGGTTGAGGGCGGCGCGCACCGCTTTGTGGGGCGCCAAGGCTTCAGCGTGTTGGGGGCTGATCCCCATCAGTTCAAGGCGCAATTGGCCCACCTGGGCGGCCTGGGTTTGAACCATTTCCTGTCCTGTGCCAATGGCTTCCCGGACCGAAGCAAAGTAACGCAAATGAATCTTCATGACAACCAATGCGAAAAAGGCCAGTAAGGCACCAAGTCACCCTGGCGGAGCACTTGCCCTGGGGCCACATCAACCAAGCCGTCACCCCAGACCGCCGAGGTCAAAACCCCCGAGCTTTGGTTGGGAAAGAGATCCAATCCACCTTGGCCATTGCGGCGCACGCGCAAAAACTCACGCCGCTTGTCGGGCCTGGGCCAATCGAAATGGATGGGCAATCGGTAGGGGGCTAGGTCGCGTTCCACACCACCCTGCAAGGCCAGCAAAAACGGCCTGACCACACACAAGTAGGTCACAAAACTTGATACGGGGTTGCCAGGCAAGCCCAAGAAGAAGCATGGCGACTGAGCGGTGGCTGCAGAAGGCTTGTTGATCCAACCAAAGGCCAAGGGTTTGCCAGGCTTCATGGCGATTTGCCACACGTTCAACTCACCCAAGGCCTGGACGGCGGGCTTGACGTGGTCCTCCTCGCCCACCGAGACGCCACCACTGCTGAGAATCAGGTCGTGCTCAACGCTGGCTTGACCCAACACACCCATGGTGGCCTGCAGTTGATCGGGCACGATGCCCAGGTCGGTGACTTCACAGCCCGCTCTTTGCAACAAGGCGCGCAAAAAGAAACGATTGGAGTTGTAAATCGTGCCAGGCTTCATGTCGGCCGGTGCCACACGGCCAGGCATGATGAGTTCGTCGCCCGTGGAGAGCAAGGCGACACGGGGTTTGCGCACCACCGTCAGCTCGGCCCGGCCAATGCTGGCGGCCAAACCCAACTGCGCCGGTTGAAGGCGGCATCCTCTGGGCAAAATCACGGCCCCCAGGGAAACGTCTTCACCAGCACGGCGTATCCACTGCCCTTTGCTGACCGTTTGGTTGATGGTGATGATCTCGGGTTGGGCCGGATCCACACTGACGTGCTCTTGCATCAACACCGCATCCGCACCCGGGGGGATGGGTGCACCTGTGAAAATGCGCGCTGCCTCACCGGAATGAAGGGGCTGGCCATGGCTGCCCGCCGGAATGCGTTGGGTGACGCGCAAGGTGCTGCCCACATGGGGCACATCGCTGCAGCGCAAGGCATACCCGTCCATCGAGCTGTTATCCAGTGCGGGCACGGCCAACTCAGAAACCACATCCTCTGCCAGGATGCGGCCATCGGCGTCCCAAGTGGCCACCGTCTCCACCGACGTCAAACTTTGCACGTGCGACAGCATGATGGCGAGCGCATCGTCCAGGGACATCAGGGGTTTGGCCACAGCACTCATGGATTGACCAAAGGCGATTGGTAGACAAAACGATCTTGGTGTTGAATCAACCAATCCGCAACCATTTGTGGGGCATTCAGATCCAACACATCCAAGTTGGTGGGCTGGGGCAAGGCCTGGGGCTCATCGGTGGCGATGGCCACAATGAAGTCATCGTGGGGATAGCGGACCGCCTTGCCTGTGCACGGCCGCCACACTTCCATTTTGAGCAAATCACTGTCTTTGAATCCCTCAACCAAGACCCAATCGACCCCGGTGTAGAGCTCTGCAATTAAATGATGCGGGCTGAGTTTCGCGGCTTGTTCAAACTGTCTTTGTAACACCAGGCGTTGATTGCTGGCCACCACCACCTCAAAGGCCCCGGCTTCGCGGTGCCGCCAACTGTCTTTGCCGGGTTGGTCCACATCAAATGAATGGTGGGCGTGTTTGACCACCGATACCCGGAGCCCACGCGCTTTCAAGTGACCGATCAATTTCTCCACCAAGCCCGTTTTACCCGCACCGGACTCACCCGCAAAGCCTATCACTTTCATGGGTGTTGAGGGCACGTCCATCATGCCTTGGCCTCACAGTGTTCTTGGATATACGCCTTGACCAAATTCACATCGGGTGCCATCACACTCACCCGTTGCGGCCGCTCCGCCAGATCCAAAAATGCGGGCGGACATGGGGGGGCATGGCCCAGGGCTTGGACAATGGTGTCGGCAAACTTGATCGGCAAGGCGGTCTCCAAAACCAGCATCGGCACACCGTCTCGCACATGCTCGCGGGCCACCTTCAATCCATCGGCCGTGTGGGTGTCAATGATTTGGTCAAACCTGCGGTGGGTGTCTTGGATGGTGCGCAAGCGATCTGGGTGGTTGCTGCGACCACTGACAAAACCATGCTTTGTGGCTGCGTGCGCAAACAGGGGGTCTGCCGACAGGTCAAAGCGGCCCGCACTCGTCAGCGCATCGTGGAACAACTGGCGAACGCGCTGGGTATCGCCCTCGAGCAAGTCATGGACAAAGCGCTCAAAGTTGCTGGCTTTGGAGATGTCCATCGAAGGGCTGGACGTTTCATGCGTTTGCTCGCTGCTGCGCACCTGATAAACACCCGTTTTGAAAAACACATCCAGGACATCGTTTTCATTGGTGGCCACCACCAGTTGATCAATGGGCAAGCCCATCGAACGGGCCACATACCCGGCACACACATTGCCGAAGTTGCCACTGGGCACGGTGAAGCTCACCCGTTGGCCTGGCTGATCGGTGGCTTGAAAGTAGCCCGCAAAGTAATACACCACCTGGGCCAATAAGCGCGCCCAATTGATGGAATTGACCGTTCCAATGCGGTACCTTCGCTTGAAGTCGTGATCGCCTGAGACGGCCTTGACCAAGTCTTGGCAATCATCGAAAACCCCTTCAATGGCGATGTTGTGGATATTGGGGTCCTGCAAGCTGAACATCTGGGCCTGCTGAAAAGGGCTCATCCGGCCATGCGGGCTGGTCATGAAAACCCGCACCCCTTTTTTTCCGCGCATGGCGTATTCGGCCGCACTGCCGGTGTCACCCGAGGTGGCACCCAAAATATTGAGCTCCTCGCCCCGGCGTGCCAATTCATATTCAAACAAATGGCCCAGCAATTGCATGGCCATGTCTTTGAACGCCAAGGTCGGACCGTTGGAGAGGGCCAGGACAAACATTCCTGGCTCCAAAGGCCGCAGGGGCGTGATTTCGGTGGTGCCAAACACTTCAACCGTGTAGGTTTTTTGGCACAAAGACAGCAGGTCCGCTGGCGGTATGTCGTCTATGTACAAGGACAAAATTTCAAAAGCCAGTTGCGCGTAACCTTGGTTTGCATAAATACCGCGCCACTGTTCCAGGGTTTGCGCGCTGATGCGCGGATAAGTCACTGGCAAATACAAGCCACCGTCGGGTGCCAAGCCTTCCAGCAAGATATCGCAAAAGCGCCTTTGCTCAGGGTCACCACGGGTCGACAAATAGCGCATCAGTTGAGCTCTTCTTTGCGAATGCGCACCACCGGCGCCAAAACCGTGTCCAAAGCCTGCATCTGCTCAATGGCCAAGTTCATGGCCGACTCCAGACAAGCGTGGGTGAGGATGATCAGGTCGGTTTGGTTTTGCACCTCACCGGCTGGCCGCTGCAAAACGGCATCGATGCTGATGGCGGCTTGGGCCAAGATGCCCGTCAATCGCGCCAGCACGCCGGCTTGGTCCGCGACCCGCAAGCGCAGGTAATAGCTGGTCACCACCTCTGACATCGGCAAAACAGGGATCTCTCGGATGGCATCGGGTTGAAACGCCAAATGGGGAACGCGGTGCAAGGGGTCTGCCGTGTGCAAGCGGGTGATGTCCACCAAATCGGCGATCACAGAACTGGCCGTCGGTTCGCTGCCAGCACCCTTGCCGTAATACAAGGTGGTGCCCACCGCGTCGGCCTGCACCATGACCGCATTCATCGCCCCTTCCACATTGGCAATCAAGCGCTTGGTCGGTACCAAACAGGGATGCACCCGCAACTCCACACCGGACTTGACGCGCTTGGTGATGCCCAGCAACTTGATGCGGTACCCCATTTGCTCTGCATAGGTGATGTCTTTGGACTCCAAATGGGTAATGCCTTCCACATAGGCCTTGTCAAACTGCACCCGAATGCCAAAAGCAATGGCCGACATCAAAGTGGCTTTGTGTGCGGCATCCACGCCTTCAATGTCGAAAGTGGGGTCGGCCTCTGCATAACCCAGTGCCTGGGCTTGCTTCAACACAGCGTCAAACGGCAGGCCTTTGTCGCGCATCTCTGACAAAATGAAGTTGGTCGTGCCATTGATGATGCCGGCAATCCATTGGATGCGGTTGGCGGTCAAACCCTCGCGCAAGGCTTTGATGATGGGTATGCCCCCCGCCACCGCTGCCTCGAAAGCCACGATGACGCCCTTGCGGTGCGCCGCTTCAAAAATCTCTGTGCCGTGCACCGCCAGCAAGGCTTTGTTGGCGGTGACCACATGCTTGCCCGCCTCAATGGCTGACATGACCAACTCGCGGGCAATGCCATAGCCGCCAATGAGTTCCACCACGATGTCAATCTCAGGGTTGGCCACCACCGCTCGGGCATCGTTGACCACGGTCACACCGGGCCCCACAATTTCGCGGGCACGTGCGGTGTCCAAGTCCGCCACCATGGCAATTTCAATGCCCCGCCCAGCACGGCTTTGAATTTCCTCTTGGTTGCGCAACAGCACTTCAAACGTGCCTTTGCCCACGGTTCCAATGCCCAGCAAACCCACTTGAATCGGTTTCATGATGCGTGACGCTTTCTGTATTGGGTCAAAAAGGTGGCAATCCGCCCAATGGCTTCTCGCAAATCGTCCTCATGGGGGAGAAAAACGATGCGAAAGTGATCGGGGGTTGGCCAATTGAAGCCTGTGCCTTGGACCAGCAAGACTTTGGTCTCTTGCAGCAACTCCTGAATGAAAAGTTGATCGTCGTCGATGGGGTAGATGCGGCGGTCTAATTTGGGAAACATGTACAAGGCAGCACTGGGTTTGACGCAGCTCACCCCTTCAATGGCGGTGATGAGTTCATAAGCCAAATCGCGTTGGCGGCGCAAACGCCCACCTTCCTTGACCAAGTCGTTGATGCTTTGGTACCCGCCCAAGGCGGTTTGGATTGCCGACTGGCCGGGCACATTGGCACACAAGCGCATCGAGGACAGCATGTTCAGCCCTTCGATGTAGTCCTGTGCGGGTTTTTTGTCGCCCGAGACCACCATCCAACCCGCCCGGTAACCGCATGAGCGGTAACTCTTGGACAAGGAGTTGAAGGTCAGGGTCAGCACATCGGTGGACAAACTGGCCAAGGCCGTGTGGCGATGCCCGTCATAAAGCACTTTGTCGTAAACCTCATCGGCAAAAATCACCAAGCCATGCTGGCGGGCCAAATCGACGATGCCTTGCAACAAGGCATCTGAATACAGGGCACCCGTAGGGTTGTTAGGGTTGATCACCACAATGCC
>JBEDFU010000349.1:0-5994 GCA_041174965.1 Pseudomonadota bacterium
GCGGCCCGTTGGTAATGGCGCTGGGCTTGGCGCAGCAACACATCGGCCAAGTTTTCGTGGGCCAGGGCATGCTGGGGGTCGGCGCGCAAGGCCAGCTCAAACGAGCGCTGGGCCAGGTCGATGTCGTTGTTGGCCGCTTGCAGCACACCCAGGTTGTTGTGCGGCTCGGCCAGCTCGGGGAAGTCTTGGGTCAGCTCGGCGTAAACCTGCATGGCCTGCTCCCGCTTGCCTTGGCGTGTCAAAAGCACGGCTTGCCAAAAGCGCATTTGCGGGTCGCGCGGGCGTTGGGCCAGATGGGCTTGAATCTTTGCCAGCGCGGGCTCAATCTGGTCTTGGCGCATCAACTGCTCCACCTGTTGGTGGGGGTCGGTGATGACGGCGGGCCCTTGCGCATGCGCCACGCCAGACATCGAGCACACCATCACCCAGGACAGGCAAAGGGTGCGCAGCGCAGAGGGCCAGGGCAGGGGTTTCATGGGCGAAATCAGCGGGTGTCAGCCCACAACAAAGGGCGTTATATATACTGAGGGCATTGTAGGTCAGTGTCAGATTTGACACCTTGATCGATAGAGCTTACCCAGACCCATGACCCTTCGCATTCACAACACGCTCACCCGAGCGATGGAAACCTTTTCGCCAATCACACCGGGTGTGGTGCGCATGTATGTGTGCGGCATGACGGTCTACGACCTGTGTCACCTGGGCCATGCCCGCTCCATGGTGGCCTTTGATGTGGTGCAGCGCTGGCTCAAGGCCAGCGGCTACCAGGTCGAGTATGTGCGCAACATCACCGACATAGACGACAAAATCATCCAGCGCGCGGTGGACAACGGCGAGACCTTGCGGGCCTTGACCCAGCGCATGATTGACGCCCTGCACCAAGACGCCGATGCGCTGGGCATCGAGCGGCCCCAGCACGAACCGCGTGCCACCGACTTTGTGCCGCAAATGACCCGCTTGATCGGTCAACTCGAAAGCCAAGGCCTGGCTTATCGGGTGCCCAATGGCGATGTGAATTTTTCGGTGCGCAAATTTCCCGGCTACGGCAAGCTCTCAGGCAAGTCTTTGGACGAGTTGCATGCCGGTGAGCGTGTCGCCGTGCTCGACGGCAAGCAAGACCCGCTGGACTTTGTGTTGTGGAAGAGCGCCAAACCGCAAGAGCCCGAAGAAGCCAAATGGGCCAGCCCCTTTGGGCCGGGGCGACCCGGGTGGCACATTGAATGCTCGGCCATGGCGTGTGAGTTGTTGGGCCAAACCTTTGACATCCATGGGGGCGGGGCGGATTTGCAGTTTCCGCACCATGAAAACGAGATTGCCCAAAGCGAGGGCGCATCCGGCCAAGCCCTGGCCCGCTACTGGATGCACAACGGCTTCATCAATGTGGACAACGAAAAAATGTCCAAAAGCCTGGGCAACTTTTTCACCATCCGCGATGTGCTCAAGGTGTTTGACGCCGAGACCATCCGCTTTTTTGTGGTGCGCAGCCACTACCGCAGCCCCTTGAACTACAGCGATGTGCATTTGAACGATGCCCGCAACGCTTTGAAGCGCTTGTACACCGCGTTGGCAGCGGTGCCCCCCATTGCGATGGCCAGCATCGATTGGCGCGAGCCCCATGCCCAGCGCTTTCAAGCCGCAATGAACGAAGACTTTGGCACCAGCGAGGCCGTGGCGGTGTTGTTTGACTTGGCCAGTGAAGTCAACCGAAGTTTGTCTGCCGAGCTGTCGGGCTTGCTCAAGGCTTTGGGTGGTGTGTTGGGTTTGTTGCAACAAGCGCCGCAAGCGTTTTTGCAAACCGGTGTGTCGCTCAGCGAAGCCGACATCCAAGCGCAAATCCAAGCCCGGGCCCAGGCCAAAAAAGACCGCGACTTTGCCAGCGCAGACCACATTCGCCAAGAACTGGCCGCGCAAGGGGTGGTGCTGAAAGACTCGCCCAACGGCACCACCTGGGAGCGCGGTTGATGCCCAACAAGCAACCCACGATCACCGTGGCCACGCCCGAATATTGGGAGGAGGCCTGCAAGCACCTGGCGAAAAAAGACCGGGTGATGCGCCGCTTGATTCCGCAGTTTGGCGATGCATGCTTGCAGTCACGCGGTGACGCTTTTATGACCTTGGCGCGCTCCATCGTGGGCCAGCAAATTTCGGTCAAGGCCGCGCAAAGCGTGTGGGACCGCTTTGCGGTTCTGCCCCGGAAAATGACCCCGGCCAATGTGCTCAAGCTCAAGGTCGACGACATGCGTGCAGCGGGTTTGTCAGCGCGCAAAGTCGAATACCTGGTCGATTTGTCATTGCACTTTGACGGCGGCCTGCTCAGCACCCAACAGTGGGCCAGCATGGGCGATGAAGAGATCATTGCCGAGTTGGTGGCCATCCGGGGCATTGGCCGCTGGACGGCCGAGATGTTTTTGATCTTTTACCTGATGCGCCCCAATGTCTTGCCCCTGGATGATGTGGGCTTGATCAACGGCATCAGCCACAACTACTTTTCAGGTGAGGCGGTCAGCCGCAGCGAAGCCCGCGAAGTCGCCGCTGCTTGGCAGCCGTATTGCAGTGTGGCCACTTGGTATATTTGGCGCTCGCTCGACCCCTTGCCGGTCGAGTACTGAGCCAGCGCGCCGCGTCGCCCCAGGAGAAAAATTTGTCGAAGAAAACTTTTCTTGATTTTGAGCAACCGATTGCCGAACTCGAAGCCAAGATTGAAGAGTTGCGCTATGTGCAAAGCGAGTCTGCGGTGGACATCTCCACCGAGATCGAGCAACTGCACAAAAAAAGCCAGCAGCTGACCAAAACCATTTACAGCGACCTCAATGCTTGGCAAATCACCAAGATTGCCCGTCACCCCGAGCGTCCATACACCATGGACTACATCAACGACATCTTCACCGACTTTGTGGAGATGCACGGCGACCGCCACTTTGCCGACGACCAAAGCATTGTGGGTGGCTTGGCCCGCTTCAATGGCCAGGCCTGCATGGTGCTCGGCCACCAAAAGGGGCGCGACACCAAAGAGCGGGCGATGCGCAACTTTGGCATGTGCCGCCCCGAGGGCTACCGCAAAGCCTTGCGCCTGATGAAAACGGCCGAAAAATTCAAACTGCCGGTGTTCACCTTTGTCGACACCCCTGGCGCGTATCCGGGCATCGATGCCGAAGAGCGCAGCCAAAGCGAAGCCATTGGCCGCAACATTTTTGAAATGGCACAACTCGAAGTGCCCATCATCACCACCATCATTGGTGAGGGTGGCTCGGGCGGGGCCTTGGCCATCAGCGTGGCCGACCAGGTGTTGATGCTGCAATACGCGGTGTACTCGGTCATCAGCCCCGAAGGCTGCGCCTCCATTTTGTGGAAAACCAGTGACCGTGCCGCCGATGCAGCCGAGGCGCTGGCCATCACCGCCCACCGACTCAAGGCCTTGGGCCTCATCGACAAAATCGTCAACGAGCCTTTGGGCGGCGCACACCGCGACCCCAAACACATGGCGGCCCAACTCAAGCGCGGCTTGGGAGACGCTTTGCGCCAAGTCAGCGACCTCAAGGTCAAAGAGCTGCTCGACAAGCGTTACGAGCGACTGCAAAGTTACGGCCGCTTCAACGACACCAAAGTCGAAGCCCAATGAGCCCCGGGTGAGCGCCAGCCCCCCCCCAACCGATCACCCGTTGACCCAGGCCTTACAGGCCTTGGACCCCTTGCCGCCCTTGGTGGTGGCCTTGAGCGGTGGGGCCGACTCCAGCGCCATGCTGGTCGCTTGCGCCCAACGCTGGCCGGGGCAGGTCAGGGCGGTGCACATCCACCACGGCTTGCAAGCAGCGGCTGACACCTTCGCCCAACATGGCGAGGCCTTGTGTGCACGCTGGCAGGTGCCCTTGGTGGTGCACCGTGTGCAGGCCCAGCACGCCAGTGGCGAAAGTCCCGAAGAAGCCGCCCGCAACGCGCGGTATGCAGGCATCACCCAGGTGCTGCAACAACATTGGGGCGGTGGCCTGCGCCATGTGGTGCTGGCCCAGCACGCCGACGACCAAGCCGAAACTGTGTTGCTCGCCCTGTCGCGCGGAGCCGGTTTGCCTGGCTTGGCGGCCATGCCGGCCACGCGCATCCAAGGTGGCGTCCATTGGCACCGGCCTTGGCTGTCACTGCCCGGCGCTTGGGTGCGCCCGTGGCTCCAAGCCCAGGGTGAAACCTGGTGCGAAGACCCGACCAACCAAGACACGCGCTTCACCCGCAACCGCATCCGCGCAGAACTGCTGCCGGTTTGGGCGCAACTGTTCCCCAGTTACCGCCAAACCTTGGCGCGCAGCGCCCAGCATGCGGCCCAAGCGCAAACCTTGCTCGTCGAGGTGGCCGCGCAAGACTTGGCGCTGTTGGGGCAACCGCCGTTGTTGCTGGCCTTGCAGAGCTTGAGCCCAGCACGCCAAGCCAATGTGCTGCGCCATTGGCTCAAGGGCCAGGGCGTGCGTGCCAGCCAAGCGCAATTGCTTGAACTGCAGCAGCAAATCCAAGCCTGCACCACCCGGGGCCACCGCATCCACATCAAAGTGGGCGAGGGCTTTGTGCACAGGGTTCAAGACCACATCGATTGGTACAATCCCTAGCTTTGCTTCGAAACAGCCTCACACACCATGGCTTTGATCGTTCACAAATACGGCGGCACCTCAATGGGCTCGACCGAGCGCATCCGCAATGTGGCCAAGCGCGTGGCCAAATGGGCCCGCGCCGGGCACCAAATGGTGGTCGTCCCCTCCGCCATGAGTGGCGAGACCAACCGCTTGCTCGGCCTGGCCAAAGAACTCGCGCCCAGCCGCGAAGACACGCCCTACCAACGCGAACTCGACATGCTGGCCGCCACCGGCGAGCAGGCGTCCTCGGCCCTGCTGGCGATTGCCTTGCAAGCCGAAGGCATGGCCTCGGTCAGCTATGCCGGTTGGCAAGTGCCCATCCGCACCAACAGTGCCTTCACCAAAGCGCGCATCGAATCGATTGACGACACCCGCGTGCGCGCCGACTTGGACGCGGGCAAGGTGGTCATCATCACCGGCTTTCAAGGCCTGGACCCTGCGCAAAACATCACCACCTTGGGTCGCGGTGGCTCAGACACCTCGGCCGTGGCCGTGGCCGCTGCATTGAAAGCCCATGAGTGCCTCATTTACACCGATGTGGACGGCGTCTACACCACCGACCCGCGCGTCGTGCCCGAAGCACGCCGCCTGCGCGCCATCAGCTTTGAAGAAATGCTCGAGATGGCCTCGCTGGGCAGCAAAGTGCTGCAAATCCGCTCGGTTGAATTCGCGGGCAAATACAAAGTGCCTTTGCGCGTGCTCTCGAGCTTCACGCCTTGGGACATCGACTTGCAAGAAGAAGCCCGCTCGGGCACCTTGATCACTTACGAGGAAGACGAAAACATGGAACAAGCCATCGTATCGGGCATTGCCTTTAACCGCGATGAAGCCAAAATTTCAGTTCTCAGCGTGCCCGACAAACCCGGCATTGCCTACCAAATTTTGGGTGCCGTGGCCCAGGCCAACATCGAAGTGGACATGATCATCCAAAACAGCAGCAAAGACGGCAAAACCGACTTCAGCTTCACCGTGCACCGCAACGACTATGCCCGCGCCATCGACCTGCTCAAGGGCTCGGTGCTGACGTCTTTGGGCAACCCCGAGATGGTCGGCGACACCAAAATTTGCAAGGTCTCCATCGTGGGCATTGGCATGCGCAGTCATGTGGGCGTGGCCAGCCAAATGTTCCGCTGCCTGAGCGAAGAGGGCATCAACATCCAGATGATCTCGACCAGCGAAATCAAAACCTCGGTGGTCATCGACGAGAAATACATGGAACTGGCAGTGCGCGCTTTGCACAAAGTTTTTGACCTCGACCAAGCTCGGGCATAATGGCGACACCTGGAAACGTGACCGAGTGGCCGAAGGTGCTCCCCTGCTAAGGGAGTATGGGGTGTAGAGCCTCATCGAGGGTTCGAATCCCTCCGTTTCCGCCAGT
>JBEDFU010000350.1:0-5946 GCA_041174965.1 Pseudomonadota bacterium
GGCTAGATCATCAATGTGCTTTTTGATTTGCTCGGCCGTGGCTTGCAAGTTGTGGGCGCGAACCAATTCGGCCACCACCAACCCCAAGCGCACCCGGCGCTCGGCCTGGGGGCGGAAAACATCGTCAGGGATGGGCGCGTTTTCGGCGTCTTTGATGCCACGCTGCTTGAGGTCGGCGCGGGCGCCTTCGATCAAACGGTCCACCTCGGCTTGGACGCTGGACTTGGGCAAGTCCAACTCGGCTTTGGCCGCCAGGGCTTCCAAGGCTGCTTGTTTGTTGCGGGCCAACAAGCGTGACTTGAGTTCACGGTTGAGGTTTTTGCTGATGTCTTCGCGCAAACCTGCCACGGTGGGATTGGGCACGCCCAAAGAAGCCGCAAGTGCATCGTCAACCTCGGGCAAATGGGCGGCTTCGGCTTTTTTCAGGGTGACCAAAAAGTCGGCTTGCTTACCAGCCACATCTTTGCCGTGGTAATCGGCGGGGAAGTTCAAGGGAAAGGTTTTGCTTTCGCCGGTTTTCATGCCGCGCACGGCTTCTTCGAACTCTTTGAGCATTTGGCCTTGGCCCAGCATGAACTGGAAGCCTTCGGACTTGCCGCCGTCGAACAACTCGCCGTCGATCTTGCCTTCAAAGTCGATGGTGACGCGGTCGCCATCTTCGGTGCCAGCACTGGCAGGGCGTTGGGTGTAAGTGCTGCGCTGCTTGCGCAAAATTTCGATGGTGCGCTCAATGGCAGCTTCGCTCACCTCAGAAGTGTGACGCGACACCTCTAAGGTGGCCAGGTCGGGCATCTTGACTTCAGGGTAAACCTCGAATACCGCGTCAAAGGCCAACTCGCCTTCTGGGGCGCCTTCTTTTTCACTGATGCGGGGTTGGCCAGCGACACGCAGTTTGGCTTCATTGGCGGCCACCGAGAAAGCTTCGCCCACTTTGTCGTTCATGACCTCGTATTGGACCGAATAGCCATAACGCTGCGCAACGATGTTCATCGGCACTTTGCCAGGGCGAAAACCATCGATCTTGACTTGGCGGGCCAGGCGCTTGAGCCGGGCATTGACCTCAGATTGGATGGCAGTGACCGGCAGGGTCAAGGTCATCTTGCGCTCGAGTTTTTCCAGGTTTTCGACAACTACGGTCATTTTCTCTCTCCTTATCGGGTGCATTGGGCCCCTATGTGGGCCCGGGCCAGTGGGGGCATCTTGGTGCGCGGGGGGGGACTCGAACCCCCACAGTATTGCTACCGTCAGGACCTAAACCTGGTGCGTCTACCAATTTCGCCACCCGCGCGGGATTGCAAAACAGCAACGGGTGGCCTGTTGCACAGTCCACCCGCCTGAAATCGGTCAGCCAAGCATTCTAACCGCTCGCGACCCGACCAAGCCGCCAGCAGGCCTAACGGCGCACCCGGAACCAGGCTGCGTACATGGCGGGCAGGCTCAGCAAGGTCAGGGCCGTGGCCACGATCAGACCGCCCATGATGGCCACGGCCATCGGGCCCCAGAAGACACTGCGTGACAAAGGGATCATGGCCAGCACTGCTGCTGCCGCAGTGAGCACGATGGGGCGCAGGCGGCGCACGGCAGCTTCGACGATGGCGTCCCAAGCGGGCACACCGTTGGCACGGTCATGCTCGATTTGATCGATCAAGATCACCGCATTGCGCTGAATCATCCCCATCAAGGCCACCACCCCCAGCAAGGCGACAAAGCCAAACGGGCGGTCCAAAGCCAGCAAAGCTGCAGCCACCCCAGCAATCCCCATGGGGCCAGTCAAAAAGACCAACAAGGAACGGCTGAAACTGTGCAGTTGCAGCATGAGCAAAGTGAAGATGATGAACAACATCAAGGGCACGCCAGCGGCAATGGCCGATGAACCTTTGGCACTTTCTTCCACTGCACCGGCCACTTGGACTTGGTAGGCGCCCTCGCCCCGGCTGGCCCATTGGGCTTGCAGCGCGTTGAGCGCAGGCAGCAGCTGCTCGGTCACGGTGGCGCCTTGCAAGCCCTCGGCAATGTCGGATTGAACGGTGATGGCGTAGCTGCGGTTTTCGCGCCACATCACACCCGGCTCCCAGGCAAACACCGGCTTGGCGATTTGGGTCAGCGGGATCGATTTGCCCGAAGCCGTGGGCACATAGGCGTTGCCCAAATCACTGATGGCATCGCGCTCGTTCAAGGGCTGGCGCAGCACCATCTCGATCAAACGGTCGCCTTCTCGAAACTGGCCCACCGGCGTGCCGGAGAGCAAGGTGCGGGTGGCTTGGGCAATGGATTGGCTGGTCACCCCCAGGGCGCGGGCTTTGTCTTGGTCGACTTCCAGGCGCAGGGCTTTGACCGACTCGTTCCAGTTGTCGTTCACCCCACGGGTGTTGGCGTTTTCGCGCATCACCGCTTTGACTTCGTCAGCGCGTTGGCGCAGCACCCGCGGATCGGTGCCGACCACCCGAAACTGCACCGGATAGGCCACGGGCGGGCCATTGGGCAAGAGCTTGACCCGCACCCGCACTTCGGGAAAGGCTTGCGCCATCCAACCGGGCAAGTCAAGACGCAAGGCCTCGCGCTGCTTCAAATCTTTGGGCACGATGATGAATTGGGACACGTTAGATTGGGGAAATACCGCATCCAAAGGCAGGTAAAAACGGGGCACGCCCGAACCCACCCACAGGGTCACGCTCTCCACCCCTGGGCGCGCCAGCAATTGTTTTTCCACCTGGATCGCCAAGGCCTCATTGGCCTCCATGGACGTGCCCTCTGGGAACCACAGGTCCATCATGACCTCGGGCCGGCTGGAGTCGGGGAAAAACTGCTGCTGCACCCGCCCCATGCCCACCAAGCCCAATCCCAACAGGGCCAGGGTCACCACGATGGTGGTCCAGCGGTACTTCACGCAGGCGTTGACGCTGCGCCGAAACCACCGATAAAAAGCCGAATCAAACAACTCTTCATGCCCTTGACCCGGGGCGGCAGGGCGCGACTTCAACAGCATGGTCCCCAAATAAGGGACAAAAAACACCGACACCCACCAACTCAGCAACAAGGCCATGACGGTGACGGCAAAAATCGCAAAAGTGTATTCGCCCACCGTCGACTTGGCCAAACCGATGGGCAAGAAACCCGCCGCGGTGATCAAGGTGCCAGTGAGCATGGGCATGGCTGTGACGTCATAAGCGAATGTGGCGGCGCGCACCTTGTCAAAGCCCTCCTCCATTTTTCGCACCATCATCTCCACCGCAATGATGGCGTCGTCCACCAGCAGGCCCAGCGCAATGATCAAGGAACCCAGCGATATTTTGTGCAAGCCAATGCCAAAGTAGCTCATGCACAAAAAGGTCATGGCCAACACCAGCGGGATGGTGATGCCCACCACCAACCCGGGGCGAATGTCCACATACCACCCCCAGCGGCCGCCCTTGTGCAAGCCCAGCGAGACAAAGCTGACCAACAACACAATCACCACCGCCTCGATCAGCACACGGACAAACTCGCCCACCGAGGAGGCCACGGCCTTGGGCTGGTCTTGCACCGACTGCAGGCTCACGCCCACCGGCAAGGTGGGGGTGATGGTCATCATGGCCTGGTTCAAAGCTTTGCCCAAGGCAATGATGTCGCCCCCCTTGGCCATGGACACGCCCAAAGCGATGACCGATTGACCTTGGTGGCGCACCTTGACCACGGCCGGTTCGACATAGCCGCGCCAAATCTGCGCCACATCGCCCAACTTCACATGCTGACCCGAGCTGCCGCGAATGGGCATGTGGCGCAACTGCTCCAGGGCCTCAAATTGACCAGCGACACGGATTTGAACCACATCCAGCGGGGTTTGCAGCAGCCCCGCGCTTTCGACCGCGTTTTGCTGTCCGACTTGCGCCACCACCGCATTCATGTCCAGACCCCATTGGGACATGCGCTTTTGCGATACCTCGATGAATATTTTTTCGTCTTGCACCCCAAACAACTCGACCTTGGCCACGTCCTTGACGCGCAACAACTGCTGGCGCACCGAATCGGCAAATACCTTGGCCTCGGCGTTGGAGTACCCATCGGCCTGCAAGCCATAAATCACCCCATACACATCGCCAAAATCATCGTTGAAAAATGGCCCTTGCACGCCTTGTGGCAGGGTGTGGCGCATATCGCCAATTTTTTTTCGCACCGTGTACCAAACATCAGACACCTCGCCGGGTTTGGAGTTGTCTTTGATCTGAAAAATGATTTGTGACTCACCGGGCTTGGAGTAGCTGCGGATCTTGTCCGCATAAGGCGCCTCTTGCAAACTGCGTTCGATCTTGTCGGTGACTTGTTCGGCCACTTGCTGGGCGGTGGCCCCGGGCCAATAGGTGCGCACCACCATCAGCCTGAAGGTGAAGGGTGGGTCCTCATCTTGGCCCAAGCTGAAATAAGCCGCCACACCCAGCACCATCAACACCACCATCAGGTAGCGCGTGAGCGCCGGATGGTTGATGGCCCACAGCGACAGGTTGAAGCCCTTGGCTTGCGTTGGATTCATGGCGCGCTACTTGGTGTTAGTAGCGGCAGCAGGGGGCTGGCTGGGCGCTGACGGATTGGGCATCGCCGCTGGCGCGATGCTGGCACCCGCAGGTGCGGGGCCACCGCCCGGGGCGGTCTGGGTCGTGCCCAAGGGGGCTACCGTGGCAGGCACATAGCGAGTGACCTTTTGTCCCGGCGTCAACACATGGACACCCGCAACCACCACCTCTTGTCCGGCTTGCAGTCCCGAGGACACCACCACTTGGTTGCCATCAGCGGTGCCGATGTCGATGGCTTGCAAGCGCACGGTCATGCTGGCCGCGTCCAGCACCCACACCGCTGTTTTGCCGCCCTCTTGGCGCAAAGCACTGGTGGGCAATTGGATGGCCGGTTGGCGCGACCACGCATCGTTGCGCGGCAGCACCACTTGCACCGTGCTGCCCAGGGGCAGGCCGTCCCCTTTGGGCAGGCTGAGCTTGACGGTGAAGGTGCGGGTCACGGCATCGGCACTGGCCGCAATGTCACGCACCTGGGCCTGGGTTTCACGCCCCGTGCTCCAAGGTTTGACCGCCACCGTTTGGCCCACTTTGAGCAAGCCCAGTTTGTCCTCGGGCAAGGCGATCACCACATCATTGGCGCCCTCTTGGGCCACGCGCACCACCGGCGTGCCCGCTGCCAAAACCTGACCGACCTCGGCCTCAATGGCGGTGACCACGCCGCCGTGGTCGGCCGTCAAGCGGGTGTATGCCACTTGGTTGCCCTGGGCGCGCCACTGCGCCTGGGCTTGGTCCCACTGGGCTTGCGCGGCTTTGAGGGTGGTTTCGCGCCGCTCCAATTCGGCCCCGCTGATGAAAGATTGGTCTTTGAGTTCTTGATAGCGCTTGAAGTCGGCCTGGGCCAATTCCAATTGGGTTTGCGCCGCCCTGACCTGGGCGCGGGCGGCATCGACAGCCAGTTCATAGTCGCGCGGGTCCAAATCGGCCAAGCGCTGACCGGCCTTGACCCGCTGGCCCAACTCCACATGGCGCGCCACCAGTTTGCCCGCCACCCGGAAACCCAAGCGGCTCTCGACCCGGGCACGGACATCCCCAGCAAACTCCACCCCTGCCTGGACATCCGCGGCCTGGATTTGTATCAATTTGACAGCGCGAACAGGTTCTGGGCGCATGTCGACAGGCTTGCAAGCGCTCAGGCCCAACAGGCAGGCCAAGGACACGAACCGTGCCAAAGGGTGCTGAAACATAAAAGAATTTCTTTCTAAAGACATGCCGTGGAAATTGGCATCGCAATGGCAGCTTTAATTACTGACTAGTCGGTTAGTAATCTTATCCTGGGTCCACATTTTGTCAAGCGACAATGGCCGCAACCATGCCCGCAGTGGATCATTACGAAAACTTTCCTGTTGCCTCGTGGCTGTGCCCGCCACACCTGCGCGGGACAGTGGTGGCCATCTATCAC
>JBEDFU010000351.1:0-2850 GCA_041174965.1 Pseudomonadota bacterium
GTGTCCACGCCCAAGCCGTGTGCAGCCAACAATCGCCAGTGCTGGCCGACACTGCCCAGGGCCAGCAGGTGGCGTGTTGGATGCACGTGGCTGGCAGCGACCACCCGCTCGCTCCGGCGAGCCCTTCAGCGCAAACCGCGCAGGCAGGTGTGGCATGAGCAGCGCGCCTTCCAGCGATTGTTTTTTGGAGGTCCAGCAACTGCATGTGACTTTCACCGGCGGCCAAAAACCGGTGAAAGCGGTCAGCGGCGTGGACTTGCGGGTGCAGCGCGGCGAGGTGGTGGCCTTGATCGGCGAGTCGGGCTCGGGCAAAAGCGTCACCCTGCGCAGCCTGCTGCGCTTGCATGCCGAGAAAAGCACGCAAATTGCCGGCAGCATTCGCGTCGGCGATCAACAGGTGTTGCAACTCTCGCCCAGGGAGCTCAGCAGCTACCGGGGCCGTGTGGCGTCGATGATTTTCCAAGAGCCCTTGCTGGCCCTGGACCCGGTCTACAGCCTGGGCCAGCAAATCACCGAAACCATTCGCCGCCACGAAAACGTCACTGCCCTTGAGGCCCAGCAGCGCGCTTTGGCGCTGTTTGAGCGGGTGCGCATCCCCAGCCCCGAGCGGCGACTGCAGGCCTATCCGCATGAAATGTCAGGCGGAATGCGCCAGCGCGCCATGATCGCCCTGGCCTTGGCCTGTCAGCCCCAGTTGCTGCTGGCCGATGAGCCCACCACGGCGCTGGACGCGACGGTGCAAATCCAAATCTTGCTGTTGCTGCGCGAGCTGCAAAAAGACCTGGGCCTGGCGGTGGTGTTTGTCACCCACGACATTGGCGCCGCCGTCGAGGTGGCCGACCGCATTGCGGTGATGTATGCCGGTCGGATCGTGGAAGAGGGGCCTGCCCGCACCTTGCTGCGCCAACCGCGCCACCCCTACACCCGGGCCTTGTTGCAAAGCCGTGCCGACGGTGCCTTGGCCAAAGGTCAGCGGCTCGAAACCATTGCCGGCTCACCACCCGATTTGGCCGCTTTGCCCCCCGGTTGCGCCTTTGCCAGTCGCTGCAAGTGGGCCCAGCCCGCGTGCGAAGTGGCCCCCCCCGACGTCAGCTGGTTGGCCGACAACCACAGCGTGCGCTGCTTGCGTGCCCTGGACCCGCAGACGCTTTGATGTTTCCCTCAGCCACACCACCATGAACCACCACACCGACGCCTTGTGGGACACCGCCCACGCCTTCATGCCCTATCCCACGGCACCGGTGCCGAACGCACCCACCGGCCCCTTGGCGGGGTTGAGTTTTGGGGTCAAAGACCTCTACCACGTCAAAGGCTATCCGACCAGTGGTGGTCAGCCCTTCATGCTGGCACTGTCGGGCATCCAACAGCGCACCGCTCCCGTGGTGCAGCAACTGCTGCACGCCGGTGCGCGTTTTGCCGGCAAAACCATCACCGATGAGTTGGCCTATTCCATGAACGGGCAAAACGCCCACTTTGGCTCGCCCATCAATGGCGCTGACCCCTTGCGCATCAGCGGCGGCTCGTCATCGGGCTCGGCCTCGGCGGTGTCCAACCGCCTGTGTGACTTTGCCCTGGGCTCAGACACCGGCGGCTCGGTGCGGGCACCAGCCAACCACTGCGGTTTGGTCGGCATGCGCCCAAGCCACGGCCGCATCTCCTTGGACGACACCCTGGCCTTGTCGCCCAGCTTGGACACCTGCGGTTGGTTCACCCGCGATGTGCCCACCTTCGCCCGGGTGGCGAATGTGTTGTTCGGTGAAGATGCCCATCCCTTGCCGAAAAATGTGCGTTTGCTGGTGCCCAACGACATATGGGGTTTGGCCACACCGGCGGCGGTCAAGGCCTTGAAACCGGTGCGCGCCAAAATTGAAGACCGCTTGGGCAAGGCCCGCCCCGTCAACATCGCCCTGGACAACTTTGACACCATGTTCTGGCACTTTCGCGCCATCCAAGGCAGCGAGGCCTGGGACGTGGACGGTGGCTTCATCCGGCGTTTCGCGCCGGTGCTGGGTCCGGGCGTGGCCGAGCGCTTTCAGTGGGCGTCTGAAATCAGCGACGAAAAAGTGGCGGCGGCCCAGGCGTTTCGGCAACGCTGGCGCGAACACATTGCAGCGATCTTGGGCACCGACGGCGTGCTGCTCATGCCCACCATGCCCGACGTGGCGCCACTGATCAGCACTTCGGAAGCCGACTTGGACGATTACCGCAACCGCGCCACCCGCATGCTGTGCGGTGCGGGTTTGGCGGGCTTGCCGCAGTTGAGCTTGCCCCTGGCCCAGCGCCTGGGGGCGCCGCTGGGCATGTCGTTGGTTGGGCCAGTGGGCTCAGACCGCAGCCTGGTGCGTTTGGCCGAGCAACTCCACGCCAACTGGGCTTGAGCCCGGCATGCGGGTCAGCCTGCGTTCAGCGGGGGCTCCAGTGGACGGGCCAGGGCAGGCTGAAGACCTCGCAGTCCTCTTGCGGGCCTTGGCGTTCGATGACCAAAAACGGCCCCGCGTCCAAGGCCATCAAGGGGTGGTGCCAGACACCTTTGTGCAACGTGAAGCCTTGTTGACCGCTCACTTCAAAACACGCCAGGGTTTGCATGTTGGGGGCGGCGTCGCCCAAGGCCACCCACAAGCGGCAGCGGGCCGCGTTCAGCGGCACAAAGCTTTGGCTGCCCCAGCGGTGGCGCTCGAGCAAGCCGCAGGGTGTGTCGGTGCTTTGCGCTTGGGCATGGAACACCGCCAACACCGCTTGTCCGTTGGCGCCGTGCAAGTCCAAAGCGGCGGGCAGATCCAAACGCGCGCTGGGACCTTGGTTGATGGCGCGCTGGCCAGCGGCATCGAGTTGCAGCACTTCACCATAAGG
>JBEDFU010000352.1:0-2807 GCA_041174965.1 Pseudomonadota bacterium
CTTTCAGCCACCAAACAATCCATCGCGCTATGGATAGAAACCGCGCTGGATGCGGGCCAAAGCGTGCCGCAGCCCAGCACCATCACCTCACTGCAAAAGCAGCGCGCTTACAAAGGTTGGATTTGGGCCATTGCCGAGGTCTCACCCGAGCTGTTGTCTGAAGAGATTGAGCGCGTCAATATTTCTCTGCCCAAGCGCGTCTTGGCACGGTTGGACGCCAAAGCCAAAGCGTTTGGCGAAACCCGCTCCGGCTTCATTGCCCACATGACCATCAGCGCTTAAGCGCTGAGGCGGCAATTTCGCCGGGTCAGGAAGTTGTAGCATGCCACCTTTTGATATCATTGGCCTCAAATGATGTCTTAATGAATCCATGAACTCAATCCAGCAATTCACCCTTCGCTTGCCCGAGGATTTGGCGCGGCGTTTGGCTGCCGCCACCCCTTCTCGCAAGCGCAACCAGTTTGTGGTGGACTTGGTTCGCCGCGAGCTGGACCGCGAAAGTCGCGAACTGGAAGAAGCGGCCCAGCGTCTGTCGGCCTTGGAGCAACTGCAGATCAGTGACGATGGCCAGTGGCTCGCCCTGGACGATGACGATGCCTGTGGCGAATTTGACGAGCAACGCTTTTTGAAAGAGCTGGGCGCGGGTCAAACCAACGCACCTGGAGCCGCAACCCCGTGAAAAGCATTCAGCGTGGTGAAGCTCACTGGGTGAAGTTGGATCCAGCGCGCGGCTCGGAAATGGCCAATCGCCGCCCCTGCGTCGTTCTGTCGCCCAGAGAAATCAACGACCATCGCCGCACCGTGGTGGTGTTGCCGCTGACCACCACTGAAACCCCAGCCATCTTCCCACTCCTGGTGGCCACGCCATCATTGGGCGTCAGCTCCAAAGTGCGCACCGAGCACATCCGCGCGATCGATAAATCTCGGCTGTCAGGCTACATCGCCGATATGGGGGAAGAAGATCTGCAAGCGATCAACCTGGCGCTGTGCAAAGTGCTGGCCATCAAGAGCCAGACAGCTTGAGCCATCCCATTAAATTGGAATCTGACCCCAATTAGCCAACCCCACCCAGGCAGGAAATTGGAATCTGACCCCAATTAACTGGAATCCGACACCAATGAATCAATAGGCTTGGCCGAGTTGGCTCAGGATGGCGGGGTTTTCCAAGGTGCTGGTGTCTTGGGTGATGGCCTCGCCTTTGGCCAGCGAGCGCAGCAGGCGGCGCATGATTTTGCCGGAGCGGGTTTTGGGCAGGTTTTCGCCAAAGCGGATGTCTTTGGGTTTGGCGATGGGGCCGATTTCTTTGGCCACGTGGTCGCGCAGCTGTTTGGCGATGGCCTTGCCTTCGTCGCCGCTGGGCAAAGCGCGCTTGAGCACGACAAAGGCGCAGATGGCCTCGCCGGTGGTGTCGTCGGGGCGACCGACCACGGCGGCTTCGGCCACCAGTTCGGTGCAACTGACCAAGGCTGATTCGATCTCCATCGTGCCCATGCGGTGGCCCGACACGTTGAGCACATCGTCAATGCGGCCCGTGATGGTGAAGTAACCCGACTGCGCATCGCGAATGGCACCGTCCCCCGCCAAGTAGTACTTGCCTTGGAAGTCATCGGGGTAGTAGCTTTTCTTGAAGCGCTCGGGGTCGCCCCAAATGGTGCGCAGCATGGAGGGCCAAGGTTTTTTCACCACCAAAATGCCAGCTTGTCCGTTGGGCACATCTTTACCGGTTTCGTCGACGATGGCGGCTTGGATGCCAGGAAAAGGCAAGGTGCATGAGCCTGGGACCATGGGCGTGGCACCGGGCAACGGGGTGATCATGTGGCCGCCGGTCTCGGTTTGCCAGAAGGTGTCGACGATGGGGCATTTGCCGCCGCCCACGTGCTGGTGGTACCACTCCCAGGCGGCGGGGTTGATGGGCTCGCCCACCGAGCCCAGCAAGCGCAGGCTGCTCAAGTCATAGCTTTTGGGGTGGACGGCTTCTGTGCTTTCAGCGGCTTTGATGAGCGAGCGGATGGCCGTGGGTGCGGTGTAAAAAATGCTGACCTTGTGGTCTTGGATCATCTTCCAAAAGCGGCCGGCATCGGGGAAGGTGGGCACGCCTTCAAACACGATTTCTGTGCCGCCCAGGGCCAAGGGGCCGTAGGTGATGTAAGAGTGGCCGGTGACCCAACCGATGTCGGCGGTGCACCAAAACACGTCGTTGGGTTTGAGGTCAAAGGTCCAGTGGGTGGTCAGGGCCGCGTGCAACAAATACCCGCCGGTGCTGTGTTGCACCCCTTTGGGTTTGCCAGTGGAGCCTGAGGTGTAGAGCAAAAACAGCGGGTGCTCGGCCTCGACCCACTCGGGCTCGCAGGTGGTGGCGGCTTTGTCAGCGACATCGGCCATCCACAGGTCGCGCCCAGCGGTCATGGCGATGTCGGCACCCGAGCGCTTGACCACCAGCACATGCTCGATGCTGCCGCAGCCGCCCAAGCCCAGCGCCTCGTCAACGATGGATTTCAAGGGCAGTTGTTTGCCACCGCGCACCTGGTGGTCGGCGGTGATGACCATCTTGGCGCCGGTGTCTTCGATGCGATCGCGCAAGCTTTGTGCAGAGAAGCCACCAAACACCACCGAGTGGGTGGCCCCAATGCGGGCACAGGCTTGCATGGCGGCCACGCCCTCGATGGACATGGAGATGTAAATGATGACGCGGTCGCCTTTGCGGATGCCCAACGACTTCATCGCGTTGGCGATTTGGCAGGTGCGCGCCAGCAGTTGTGCGTAGGTGGCGCGGGTGACCTCGCCGCCGTCAGCTTCAAAAATGATGG
>JBEDFU010000353.1:0-8777 GCA_041174965.1 Pseudomonadota bacterium
TGGGGAGCCCCCACCATCGCTGCGGGCGTTCTCGGCCACCACCACAAACTGGTGGCGGCAACGGCTCCACAGCACGCGGTGGATTTTGTTCATGTCGGCGAACGCGCCTCAGCGTTCAGGGGCGACAAAACAGCCCGTGATGAAGGGGTGAGCCCCTCGCCACGGATTTGCATCAGAAATTTATCAGCACAAACAAAAAACATCGAAAATACATTAAATTCAACCATCTAATGGGATTTTGCTTGTTTTAAATCAATAAAACCCATAAAAACACATGAATTTACAAATCAATACGGAATATTTTTTTTGTTTTTATGTGTTTTTGTGAATTTCCCTTGTCGATTTATTCTTTTGTATTAGAGGAATCGGGCTTGAAAAGGCTTCGGTTATGCTTGTTCATGACCAGGCAGAACCAGTTCTTATTTCAGGGCTGACAAGACGGCTTGGCATCCAAGAAAGGTTTTGGCATGGGAAGCAGCAGTGGGCCGGCGGTGATGATCGTGGGTGCCGGTCCGGTGGGTTTGATCACCGCCTTGGTGCTGGCGCAGCAAGGCATTGCCAGCCGGGTGATTGAGGCCGAACCGGGCTTGACCATCGACTTGCGGGCTGGGACCTTTCACCCACCCACCCTGGAGATGCTGGACGGCATCGGCGTGGCCGCTGAAATGCGCGCGCTGGGGATTGCGGTGCGGTACTGGCAGTCGCGCGATTTGCAAGACGGCTTGGTGGCCGAATGGGATTTGGATTTGCTGCGCAACGACACGCCCTATCCCTACCGTTTGCACCTGGAGCAGCACCGTCTCACGCCCATCGTGCTCGAGCACGTGTTGCGCACCGGATTGGTCGAGGTGGTGTTTGGCCACCGCTTTGAGGCGCAACACAGCCAGGGCGACCACTTGGTGGTGCAAGCCCAAGGGCCGAATGGTTTGGTGGAATGGACCACCCAATGGCTGATTGGTGCCGATGGCGGGCGCAGCCCGGTGCGCAAATCGGCCGACATCGAGTTTGCCGGCTACACCTGGCCCGAGCGCTACAGCGTGCTCAGCACCACCTTTGACTTTGCCACCTTGGGCTACCGCGAGAACGCATATATGAGCGACCCGGTGCAATGGAGCGCCTTGTTCAAAATGCCCGACGAAGGCCCGCCAGGTTTGTGGCGCATGACCTTGCCGGTGGCCCCCGAAACGCCCGAAGAAGAGGCCTTGGCCGGGCCCTATGCCCAGCATGCGATTCGCCGCATCACCGGGGCCGATGAGCGCACCACCTACCCCTTGGTGCACCAAAGCATTTACAGCGTGCACCAGCGGGTGGCGGCGCGGTTTCGCCAAGGCCGGGTGCTGCTCGCGGGCGACGCGGCGCATGTGAACAACCCTTTGGGTGGGTTTGGGCTCAACAGTGGCATCCACGATGCCATCAGCTTGGGCCAGGCGCTGGCGCGGGTGGTCAAAGGCAAGGAGGGCGATGAGGCGCTGGAGCGCTACAACCGCCAACGCCAACAAGCGAATGTGGCCTATGTGCAAGAGCTGTCGGTGCGCAACAAAAAAAACCTGGAAGAAAAAGACCCGGCCTTGCGGGCCCAGCGCATGCAAGAGCTGCGCACGGTCTGCGCCGACCCGGTCAAAGCGCGTGAATACCTGCTCAACTCGTCGATGATCAACAGCATCCGCCGCGCGCAGTCTGTTGCATGATGGGTATCGTTCATCCGCTGGAGCGCTGACCCAGGCCCCACACTTTGAAATTTTTGTCGATAAGGAAACTGCCATGAAGTTTTTTGATGCCCAGCGCGTGAGCCCATCTGTGCAACGGGCCCCATCTCCTTTGCGGCGTGCCGCTGTGCTGTTGGGCTGCTGGGCTTGCTTGTCGGGTGCTGCCCTGGCCCAAGCACCGGCATGGCCGAGCAAACCCGTGAAGATCGTGGTGCCCTTTGCCCCGGGTGGCAACACCGATTCCATTGCCCGCATCATGGCTGAGCGCTTGACCCAAAGCCTGGGTCAGTCGGTGGTGGTGGAAAACAAGGTGGGCGCGGGTGGCGGCATTGCAGCCGAATTTGTCGCCAAGGCCGCGCCCGATGGCTACACCTTGTTGATGGCGGCCATGCCGGTGATGGCCATCTTGCCCGCCATCAACAAAACCAATTACGACCCGGTGCGCGACTTTGTGCCCATCAGCAATGTGGGCAGCAACCCGTTTGTCATGGGGGTGCACAAATCGGTGCCGGCCAACAATGTGCAAGAGATGGTCGCTTTGGTGCGCAAAAACCCGGGCAAATACAACTACGCATCGGGCGGTTCGGGCAGCGTGTCGCACCTGTCGGCGGCGCTGTTTGTCAACCGCGCCCAAATTGACATGACCCACGTCAGCTACAAAGGCGGTGCACCCGCGGTGACCGACTTGCTGGCGGGCAATGTGCAGATGTACTTTGGCAACTTCTCGGAGTTGGTGCCGCATCTGGCGGGTGGCAACATCCGCTTGATTGGCGTCTCCAGCGACAAGCGATCGAGCCAATTGCCGCAAGTGGCGACGATTGCCGAGTCGGGCTTTCCAGGTTTTCGCACCGTCACTTGGAATGGCTTGATGGCCCCGGCGGGCACCCCAGCAGCCGTGGTGCAGCGGGTGGCCGATGCGGTCAAAGAGGCCTTGGCCGCAGAGGGTATGGCCGCACGCTTGCAGCAAATTGGCGTGGATGCGATTGGCAGCACCCCGCGTGAACTGGCCGACACCTTGCGCGCCGACATGGCGATTTGGTCCGAAGCGGCCAAAGCTGCCAAGCTGAAAATGGAGTGAGCCATGGCCACCCCTTTGAGCTTTGACACCTTGGCCAGCCGCGCCAAGATCGCGGTGATCGTTCCCGCCACCAACACCGTGGTGCAACCCGAAATGGAGGCCATGCGCCCCCACGGCGTGACCAACCACGTCAGCCGCATGCTGCTGCCACCCAGGCCTTATGACGACATGCAGGCCTATCAGCAAGCCCTTAAAACCGAGAAAGGCCAGCTCGAAGAGGCCCTGGCGTTGGTCATGCCTTGCGAGCCGCATGCGGTGGCGCATGGTCACTCCATCCATTCGTTTCGCGGCGACTTGCAGCGCGCGCAGGCCGAAGAGGCGCGACTGCAGGCTTTGGCCGGCATTCCGTTTGTCACCCCGTCGATTGCGGTGCTCGAAGGCCTGAAGGCCATTGGCAACCCCCAACGCATTGGTGTGCTCACGCCTTATTGGCCGCCAGCTGACGCCATCATTGCGGAGTTCTTCACCGCCTGCGGCTTTGAGGTGGTGGCCAGCCATGGCCTCAAGTCCACCGGGCCGATTTCGGTGGCCCAGTTCACCCCTGAGCAAATCATGCAAGGGTTTGAAGCCCTGGACAAACCGCAGGTGCAGGCCCTGGTTCATGTGGGCACCAATTTGCCCGTGAGCGCCATGACGCCCGTTATCGAAGCGCACTTTGGCAAGCCCTTGATCGGCGTCAACGTGGCCACCTATTGGTTGGCCTTGCGTCGCTTGGGGCTGCGCGATGCGCTGCCTGGGTTTGGCATCTTGGCCGAGCAGCACTGATGGGCCGGGCTGGCCCCTGGTCTTTTGAGCCGTGTGAAAATGTTTCAACCCTTTTAACCACATTTTATTTGCCATGACCACCCCCCCCATGCCTCGTGCTCTGTCGCGCTTCAAGGTGCTGGACCTGTCCCGCGTGCGCTCCGGGCCCAACTGTGTGCGGGTGTTGGCCGACTTTGGCGCCGATGTGTTGCGCATCGAGCCCCCCGCTGGGGTCGACCCCAACGAGGTGTTGTTTGCCGCCAACCGTGAAGGCGGCGATTTTCAAAACCTCAACCGCAACAAGCGCTCACTCACCCTCAACATGAAAAAGCCCGGCGCCTTGGACATCTTGATGCGCTTGGTGGCGCAAGCCGATGTGCTGGTAGAAAACTGGCGCCCGGACGTCAAGCACAAGCTGGGTCTGGGGTACGAGGACTTGGCCAAGGTCAACCCGCGCATCATCTTGGCCAGCATTTCGGGTTTTGGACAAGACGGGCCCTACGCCGAGCGCCCGGGCTTTGACCAAATCATCCAAGGCATGGGCGGCTTGATGAGTGTCACGGGCGACACCGACAGCGGCCCCTTCCGCGCGGGTTTGGCGGTGGCCGATTTGAGCGCTGGTTTGTACTGCGCCTTGGGCATCTTGGCGGCTTTGCACGAGCGCGAGGTGTCGGGTCGCGGCCAGTGGGTGCACAGCTCTTTGCTGCATGCACAAATCGCCATGATGGACTTTCAGGTGGCGCGGTTCATCAACGAAGGCAGCGTGCCGGTGCAAGAAGGCAACAACCACCCGACCAGCTCGCCCATGGGTTTGTTCACCGCCAGCGATGGCCCGTTCAACTTGGGGGCATCGGGCCAAGGCAATTGGAAGCGCTTGTGTGAGTTGCTGGGCAAACCCGAGTGGTTGGCTGACCCCGAGTTCAGCACCGAAGCCTTGCGCGTGGCCCACCGGCCGCGCTTGAATGGCCTGCTCAACCAAGCTTTTGCCACCCAAACTGTGCAGCACTGGGTGGATCAGCTCAACCAAGTCGGCGTGCCCGCCGGGCCGGTGTACACCGTGCCGCAGGTCATGCAAGATCCGCAGGTTCAGCACCTGGGTGTGAGTGAAGCGTTGGACACACCGCATGGGCGCAAGCACTACATCACCCAAGCGGTGACCCTTTCACGCACCCCCGCCGAGGTGCGCACGCCCGCCCCAGGTTGGGGCGAACACACCGATGCTGTATTGACCGAAATCGGCTATTCATCCACCGACATCGCCCAGTTTCACGCCCAAGGCGTGGTCTGATTTGCCTGTTTCTGATTGGTACTGTTGACCATGGCCAACCCACGCATCCCTTATCGCTTCTCCAACGACGGCCCCGCGCTCAAACCCCATCCCAAAGGCGCCATCATGGTGCACTTGGTGGTCAATGTGGAGCACTGGCAGTTTGATGCCAGCATGCCGCGCACCATCATCACGCCGCCCCACGGAAAAGAGACCGTGCCGGACGTGCCCAATTTCAGCTGGGCCGATTACGGCATGCGGGCCGGCTTGCCGCGCATCATCGATGCCATCCACAGCCGGGGCTTGCCTGCCTCCACCAGTTTCAATGCGGGTGTGATCCAGGCTTACCCCCGCGCTGCCGAAGCCATGCGTGACGCGGGCTGGGAGTTCATTGGCCACGGCTTGCACCAAAAGGCGATCAACCACGAGGCCCAGTCAGAGGAAGCCTTGATCAAGACCTGCTTGGACATGCTCGAATCCTTCACCGGGGTGCGCACCCAAGGTTGGTTGGGGCCGGGCTTGCGCGAAACCTACGAAACACCCGACATTTTGAAAAAGCTGGGCATCGAGTATGTGTTTGATTGGGTGGTTGACGATGTGCCCAATTGGATGCGCACCGACCACGGCCCCTTGTTGTCGCTGCCCTATAACTTGGAGATCAACGACTCCATCATTTATGCGGTGGAGCGCCACAGCTCCGACGAGATGCTCATGCGCTTGACCCGCACCCTGGATTTGTTCAAGCGCGAAGCGGTGGAGCATCCCCGGGTCTTGGCGATTGGCTTGCACCCCCATTTGATTGGGGTGCCGCACCGCTTCCACAGCTTGGAGAAAATGCTGGACCTGCTCATGGCCACGCCAGGGGTATGCTTCATGACCGGGCGAGACATCTCCGCTTGGTACCGCGACCAAGTGCCGGCACCCAAAGCCTGAGCACCCGACCTAAGGAACCCCATGGATTTGAATTTAAAAGGACAGCGCGTGCTTGTCACCGGCGGCTCGCGCGGCATTGGTTTGGCCATCGCCCAAGCCTTTGCGGCCGAGGGCGCCATGCCCATCATCGCGTCACGCGATGCCGAACAGTTGGCGCTGGCGGTGAAAGCCATCCACAGCAGCACAGGCATCAGCGCCGAGTCTGTGGCCACCGATTTGTCGCAGCCCGGCGCCACTGAGGCCTTGTTCAAAGCGGTGGGCGAGATCGATGTGCTGGTCAACAACGCGGGCGCCATCCCTGGCGGCTCTTTGCATGACCTGGATGAGCAGCGTTGGCGCCAGGCCTGGGAGCTCAAGCTGTTCAGCTACATCAACCTCACCCGCTCCTATTTGCCCATGATGGAGCAGCGCGGTCGGGGCGTGATTTGCAACATCATTGGCCTGGCCGGTGTGGCGCCGCGCTATGACTACATTTGCGGCTCCACCGCGAATGCCGGCTTGATCGCCTTCACCCAAGGCCTGGGCGGGGGCAGCGTGCGCAAAGGTGTGCGGGTGTTTGGCATCAACCCCGCACCCACCCGCAGCCAGCGCATGCAAACCATGCTCGAGCGCCAAGCCAAGAACAAGTGGGGCGACACCAGCCGATGGATGGAGTTGTCCACCAAATTGCCCTTTGGCCGCATGGCCGAGCCCGATGAAATTGCGCGCATGACCGTATTTGCTTGCTCGCCTTTGTCGGGTTATTTGAGTGGCACCGTGATCAATTTGGACGCGGGCCAAATTTACGCCGACCCTGTTTGAGAAAGACCTTTCCCCATGAGCCAAGTTGACCCTTATGCCGAACTGCGCGCCGGTGTGCGCAGCGTTGTCACCCAGTTTGATTCTCGTTACTGGCAAGACCTGGACGAGGCGCGCGCCTTTCCCGAAAAATTCGTCAATGCCCTGGCCGCGGCCGGTTGGTTGTCGGCCCTGATTCCCGAGGAATACGGCGGCTCCAACCTGAGCCTGACCGAGGCCAGCGTGATCATGGAAGAGATCAACCGCGCGGGTGGCAACTCAGGCGCCTGCCACGGCCAGATGTATGTGATGGGCTGCGTGGTGCGCCACGGCTCCAAAGCGCAAAAAGAGGCCTTGCTGCCCAAAATTGCCAGCGGCGAATTGCGCATGCAGGCCATGGCCGTGACCGAGCCCACCACCGGATCGGACACCACCAAACTCAAAACCATGGCGGTGCGCAAAGGCGATCACTACGTGGTCAATGGCCAAAAAGTATGGACCTCGCGCATCCAACATTCCGACTACATGCTGCTGCTGGCGCGAACCACGCCCCTGGCCGAGGTGAAGAAAAAAACCGAAGGCCTGTCGGTGTTTTTGGTCGACGTGCGCCCGGAGATGGGCAAAACCATCATTGCCAAACCCATCCGCAACATGGTCAACCACGAGACCAATGAGTTGTTCATCGACAACTTGGAAATCCCGGTGGAAAACCGCATTGGTGAAGAAGGCCTGGGTTTGAAATACATCCTCGACGGCCTCAATGCCGAGCGTTTGCTGATTGCGGCCGAATGCGTCGGTGACGGCCACTGGTTTGTCGAGAAAGCCAAAAACTACGCCAACGACCGGCGCGTGTTTGACCGCCCGATTGGCCAAAACCAAGGCATCCAATTCCCCATCGCCCGTGCCCACATCAATGTGGAGGCGGCGAGTTTGATGCGCTATGAGGGCACGCGTTTGTTCGATGCCGGTCAACCGTGTGGCGCGCAAGCCAACATGGCCAAATTATTGGCCGCCGATGCGTCGTGGGAAGCGGCCAATGCTTGTTTGCAAACCCATGGCGGCTTTGGTTTTGCGGCCGAATACGACGTGGAGCGCAAGTTCCGCGAGACCCGCTTGTACCAAGTGGCGCCCATCTCCACCAACATGGTGCTGTCCTACATCGCTGAACACGTCTTGGGTTTGCCGCGCTCTTATTGAGGGCTGTGCGCTCCACAGGCGCACACCTGGTTTTGCGTGATGCCGTTGCGCAAAACCGGGTGCTTGCTCAACTTTTTTGAAAGCTGCGCGTCAGACTTGACCTTGGAGTGTCAACCCAGGTGGTCACTTAGTTTGTCGGCTCTAAAAGTGCATCAAGGTCGTTTTTTTTTGATCCTTCATTCTTATAATTTCGGTCATTGTGCAATGCAGCAAATGCAGTGAACAACCCCTCAATTCATTGGAGCAAAACATGACCCTGACACCTGATCAAGTGCTGGCCGCCAACAAGGCCAATTTGGAAACCCTCGCTGGCCTGACCAGCAAAGCTTTCGCCGGTATGGAGCAACTCATCGAGCTCAACATGAGCGCCGCCAAAGCCGCTTTGAGCGATGCCCAGCACCAAACCGAATCCCTGATGTCGGTGCGTGACGCACAAGAGCTGATGTCGCTGCAAGCACAAATGTTTCAGCCCTTGGCCGAGAAAGCCGCTGCTTACAACCGCCAGTTGTTTGACATCGCCCAAAGCACCGGTGGCCAAATCGGTCAAGTGGTGGAAGGCCAAGTGGGGCAAGCCCAAGCTGCCGTGGAGGCCCTGGTCAAGAACCTGACCCAAAACGCACCTGCTGGTACCGAAGCCGCTTCGCAAGCCTTGAAGGCCGCTGTGGCTGCTGGCAACACCGCTTTGAGCTCGGTGCAAAAAGCCGTCCACCAGGCCAACGAAATGATGCAAGCCAATGTGAGTCAGATGGCCCAGGCCGTGCCTGTTGCGGCCAAAGCCCGCCCTGCCGCCAAAAAGCGCTGACCACCAGCCTCGGGGCTTGGCCCCACTGGCCCCACAATGGCACCTTTCGAGGTGCCATTTTTTTTGAAAGGGCCGTGCTTTGGATCAGGTCGATGGGGTGGTGATTGGGGCCGGTGTGGTGGGTTTGGCGGTGGCGCGTGCCCTGTGTTTGGCCCAGCCGGGTGCGCAATGGCTGGTGCTGGAGCAAGCGGCGGCCATCGGCACCGGCACCAGCTCGCGCAACAGCGAGGTCATCCATGCCGGCATTTACTACCCCCAAGGGTCGCGCAAGGC
>JBEDFU010000354.1:0-4686 GCA_041174965.1 Pseudomonadota bacterium
ATGGCTTTACACCCGATGCGGTGTACGACGCCCGCGACCAAGTGGTCATCCCTGGCTTGGTGGATTTGTGTGCCCGCTTGGGCGAGCCCGGCCATGAGCACGAGCGCATGCTCGACAGCGAGCTCGCGGCGGCGGTGGCCGGTGGCGTCACCAGTTTGGTGTGCCCGCCCGACACCGACCCGGTGCTCGATGAGCCCGGTTTGGTGGACATGCTGCGCTTTCGCGCCGAGCGCTTGCAACTGTCGCAGGTGTTTCCCCTGGGCGCGCTGACCCGGGGCTTGGCCGGTGAAGTGCTGACCGAAATGAACGAATTGACCGAGGCGGGTTGCGTGGGCTTTGGCCAGGCCGAGCAAGCGGTGGGCAACACCCAGGTGTTGCAGCGCGCGATGCAATACGCTGCAACCTTTGGCTACAGCGTGTGGCTGCGCCCGCAAGAGTTGTATTTGGGCAAAGGCGTGGCCGCCAGTGGCCCTTTGGCCACCCGCTTGGGTTTGAGTGGCGTGCCGGTGGCGGCCGAAACCATTGCCCTCAACACCATCATTGCGCTGATGCGCATCACCGGGGCGCGGGTGCATGTGTGCCGCCTCTCCAGTGGGGCGGGCGTGGCCTTGGTGCGCCAGGCCAAAGCCGAGGGCTTGAACATCAGCTGTGATGTGAGCATCAACTCGTTGCACCTGATCGATGTGGACATTGGCTACTTTGACAGCCGGGCTCGGCTGAACCCGCCGCTGCGCCAACAGGCCGACCGCTCGGCCCTGGGCGAGGGCTTGCGCGATGGCACCATCGATGCCTTGGTCTCTGACCACACACCGGTGGAGGGCGACGCCAAAGCCCTGCCATTTGCCCAAGCCGAGCCGGGTGCCAGCGGTTTGGAGTTGTTGCTGGGTTTGGCCCTCAAATGGGGGCAAGACCCGGCTGTCGGTATCCACCGGGCGTTGCAGGTGGTGACTTCGGCGCCGGGCAACTTGCTGGGTCAGTGCGGCGCGGGCCAGGCGGGTGGTTTGGGGCGTTTGCAAGTGGGCGCCAGCGCCGATGTGTGTGTGTACGACCCCAGCACCATTTGGCCGGTGCATGCCCACAACTTGCGCAGCCAGTGCAAGCACACGCCATTTGCTTTTGACATTGGCGGCTCAGCCCTGCCGGGTGCGGTGCGCGCCACCTGGGTGGGTGGGCGACCCGTATATCGCGCCCCATGACACGGTCTGCCGAACCCAAGCCATGCGCTGGTTGAGGGGCATTTGGCGCTTGGCGCACATCGCGACTCTGTTGGGGCGCGGCAACTGGCGCATACGCCGTCAATTTGGCCAGATGAGCCCAGCGCAACGCGCCCAGGCCGTGGAGCAATGGTCGCGCGACATGCTCAAAGCCCTGGGGGTGGCATTGCACTCGCACGGAGATGTGCCGACCCACGGTCCGGTGCTGATGGTGTGCAACCATGTGACCTGGCTGGACATCTTGGTTTTGCACGCCTGTTCGCATGCGCGTTTTGTGGCCAAGTCCGAGGTCCACCATTGGCCCTTGATTGGCCCCATGGCTGCCGCCGCTGGCACCTTGTTCATTGAGCGCGCTTCGCGGCGCGATGCGATGCGGGTGGTGCACCAAATGGTCGAGGTCTTGCAGGCTGGCGAGGTGTTGGCGGTGTTCCCCGAGGGCACCACCAGCGATGGTTTGCAGTTGCTGCCCTTCCATGCCAATTTGATCCAAGCGGCCATCAGCGCCAACGCGCCGGTGTTGCCAACGGCGCTGCGCTATGTCGATGCCCGCAGCGGGCAAACCAGCCAGGCGGTGAGTTTTGTCGGCGACGAAAGCTTGGTGGATTCTTTGTGGCGCACGGCTTGCGCCAGTGGCTTGCAAGTCCATGTGGCCTGGGGCCAACCCGAGCTGGAGGCGGGCCGCGACCGGCGCAGCTGGGCCAAAGATTTACAACAACAGGTGCATGCGCTGTGGGTGGGTTTGGGCGCTTCCCCCCTTGGCACTGAAACGGCGAGCCACCCAAAGCCACCGGTCAAGCCCTGGGCTTGAGGCAAAATCGCCACCTCGACAATTGCCAAAGACCCTGTCGCTCATGCCCTCACTCGACGCCACCACCGCCCAAACGCCAGCCGCATTGCCGCCGGATGGGTCGGCGTTGTCTTCCTCGGACCAGGTGTTTCACGATGCCGCCAAAACCTTCCGCGTGATGGCGGCACCCTTGCGCTTGAAAATCATCAGCGCCCTGTGCCAAGGCGAAAAAAACGTGGGCGAATTGTTGCAAAGCATCGACACCACCCAACCCAATATGTCGCAGCATTTGCACACCTTGCACCGGGCGGGCATTTTGGGCCGCCGCCGCGATGGGGTGCAAATTTACTACCGCATCATCAACGAAAGCGTGGTCGGCATGTGCCGTGCCATGTGCACCCAACTGGCCATCGATGCCCTCGACGATTGATCGGCGCTGCAGGGCGCTGTAGAGGGTTTCTACCTTGCCAACCGTGAAAGTGCTGCGGCTACCATTTGTCCATCGGCGCATCCCATGAACCGCGCACACTCAGCCACTGTCTTTTGAATTTTTGAAGGAGCATTGATGAAACCAACCATGATCGCCTGTCTGGCTGCGGGGCTGATGGCCACCAGCTTTGGCGCTGCGGCCCAAACCGCCCCCGAGCATGTGCGCAGCTGGGCCGCTGGCTGCGCCAACTGCCATGGCACCAATGGCCAGGCCCAGCCCGGCATGGCCGCGCTGGCCGGCGTCCCCGCTGCGGCGACGGTGGCCAAGATGCAGGCCTACAAGTCGGGTGCTTTGCCCGCCACCTTGATGCACCAAATTGCCAAGGGCTATTCGGACGAACAAATCCAAGCCATTGCAGCGTATTTCGCTGCCCAGAAAAACTGATCGGGAGCCGCTATGAAACGTCGTCAATGGATACAAACCGCGTCAGCGGGTTCGGTGCTGGGTGCTTTGGGGTTGTTCTCGGGCTGTGCCACGCCAGGTGGCGCTGGCCCCAAAGTGGTGGTGGTCGGTGGCGGTTATGGCGGTGCCACCGCTGCCAAATATGTCCGCATGTGGTCTGACTACGGCATTGATGTGACCTTGGTCGAGCCCAATGCGGCTTTTGTGTCGTGCCCCATTTCCAACTTGGTGGTCGGTGGCAGCAAAACCATGGCCGACATCACCACGCCCTACGACAATTTGACGCGCCGCCACGGTGTGAAGGTGGTGCAAGACTTCGTCACCCAAATTGATCCCGACAAACGCATCGTTACCTTGGCCTCTGGCGCGACCTTGCCCTACGACCGATTGATCGTGTCGCCAGGTGTGGACTTCATGCCGGGCAGCGCCCCGGGCATGGCCAAGCCCGGGGCGGCCGACAAGGTTTTGCATGCGTGGAAGGCGGGCCCGCAAACCTTGGCCCTGCGCCAGCAATTGCAAGCCATGCCCGACGGCGGTGTGTTTGCCATCAACGTGCCCTTGGCCCCGTACCGCTGCCCCCCTGGCCCCTACGAGCGGGCTTGCCAAGTGGCGCATTACTTCAGCCAAGCCAAACCCAAAAGCAAGGTGCTGATCCTGGATGAGAACGAGGACGTCACCTCCAAAGGCCCCTTGTTCAAAAAAGCCTGGGCCGATCGCTACAAGGGCATCATTGAATACCGCCCGCGCCACAAGGTGATCGATGTGGACGCCGCCACCAACACCTTCAAGTTTGATTTCAACGACGACGTCAAAGCCTCTGTGCTCAATTACATCCCGCCCATGCGCGCTGGCGACATTGCGGTCAAAACCGGCCTGGCCACGGCCAACAAGCGCTGGTGCGAAGTCAACTTTTTGACCTTTGAGTCGGTGGCGGTCAAAAACATTCATGTGCTGGGCGACTCTATCCAAATCGCCCCGGCCATGCCCAAGTCCGGTCACATGGCCAACCAGCATGGCAAAACCTGTGCGGCTGCGGTGGTGGCTTTGCTCACGGGCAAAGAAGTCAACCCCTTGCCCATTTACAACAACACCTGCTACAGCTTTGTCAGCAACCAAGATGTGATCCACGTGGCCAGCGTGCACCGCTACGACGCCGACAAAAAAACCATGCTCACCGTGCCCGGCTCGGGCGGGGTGTCGGCCGCGGCCAACGCCTTGGAAGGGCAATACGCTTTGGCCTGGGCGCGCAACATTTGGGCCGACAGCTTGGCCTGAAAGCATGTGGCGTCTTTGGTCCCTCCGTGGGCCCGCATTCGCGGGGGTCTGGTTGTTGCTGTGGGCGCTTTGGAGCCCCATGCCAGCGCACAGCCAGAACCGCGTGGTCTTGCCCACCGCCACCGATTTGCCCCAGGCCTTGGCGCAAGCCCTGGCCCAGGGTCAGCCCTTGGTGGTGATGGTGAGCTTGGACAACTGCCCCTATTGCCGACAAGTGCGGCAAAGCCATTTGGGCCCGCTGTGGCGCGGTGGCCAAGTGGTGGTGCAAATCGACATGCAGCACAAAGAAACCTTGATCGATTGGGACGGCCAAACCCGCAGCCACGGCGATTGGGTGAAAAACCGCCGCATTTCGGTCGCCCCCACGGTGCTGTTTTTTGGCCCCAATGGCCGCGAAGTGGCGCAGCGTTTGGAGGGGGCTTCTTTGCCCGACTTCTACGGTGCCTACTTGGATCAGCGCCTGGAGAAGTCGCGCCAACTTTTGCAGCCGCGCGCAGGGGCCCATGGGGGAGCGGGCC
>JBEDFU010000355.1:0-4236 GCA_041174965.1 Pseudomonadota bacterium
GGGTTGGGCTTGCTCGCGCGCTTGTTGCAAGCGTGCGGCGCGCAACTTCCAAATGAACTGACCGGCGTTGATGCAGTAGGTGAAGTAAGCCAGCAAGGCCACGCTCAGTTGCTGTTGCAGGCTCATGTTTTGGTTCCACCACCCAAACAAATACAAGGTGTGCAGTGCCAACACCAGCATGCTGAAGATGTCTTCCCACAGAAAGGCTGGGGCAAACAGGTACTGGCCAAACACCACTTTCTCCCAGATGCAACCGGTGATCATGATGGTGTACAAAGTCAGTGTTTTGATCACCACCGACCACAGCGCCCATTGCTCACCTTCGCCCGTGGCCATGCAGCGCAGCACCAACACCAGGCTGACCAAGAACACCAAAAACTGAATCGGTGCCAACACCCCTTGCACCAGCGTCCAGGCCGTGGCATCGCGTCGGGCGCGTTGCTCGGGCGTGTACAGGGCGGGCGGTGTGGCCTGGGCGGCGGCGCCGGGGTGGGACATGCAGATAACCTTGTGACCAAATCGGATGAGGCCACTTTAGGCAATGAATCACAAACTGTCAATTGGAGTTGACGGTATATTTAGTTGACATAATTAGGGTTTCCCCTATAACTGTGTCAAAGTAAAACTTCGGACACTCCAAATTTAAAGCCGATGCGTGTCTTCAGGGATTGACGTCGGGTTGATTTTGTTCTGGTGGAATGGCCTGTGCCTGGGTTGGCGGGGCGGTTTTGTCCAGGGCTTGGACAAAGAAGGTGAGACCCTTGAAAGAGCAGACCTTGGCCATTGACCCGGCCATCACCGATTGGGTGGTGGGCAAGTTGATGCGCGATCACCAGGACTTCGTGGCGCAACAAGCCGAAGCCCTGCGCGGCCACGCCTTGCAATTGGCCCTGGCCTGTTTGCAAGGGCGCGAGCCCACACGGGCCTGTTTTCAGGCCTGGCTGGCCCAGGGGATGGCCTTGGACACCTTGTACCTGCAAGTGCTGGCACCGGCGGCCGGCTTGGTTGGGCAGTGGTGGCAATCTGACCAAGTCGACTTTGCCCACGGCACCATGGGCTACAACCACTTGCAAGACCTGTTGATCGAATTCAGCCCGCAGTTTTTGGCCCAAAGCGGCCACAGTGTGGAGCCTGGGCGCCGGGCCTTCATGATCGGCCAACCCCAGGCCCAACACGCCCTGGGCTTGATGATGCTGGCCGAGTTTTTCCGCCGCGATGGCTGGCAAGTCACCAGCGCTTCCAAAATAGGTCGCTTTGAGGCCTTGTCCACGGTGGCCAATGAGGCCTTTGACCTGGTGGCCATATCGGTCAGCACCTCGCGTGATTTGGGCGCTTTGCGCAAACTGATTGCGCAAATGCGCGACAAATCGCTCAACCCGCGCGTGGCCATCATGGTGGGCGGGCCGTTGTTGGCCATGCAGCCGGATTTAGCGACCCAATTGGGGGCAGACTTCTCCAGCGGCAGCGCCGAACAAGCCTTGCGCGACGCCGATCAGCAGGTGCGCTTGCGCAAAAATCGCCATGTGCCTCAGCCATCGCGTTGGGGTGTGACCCATGGATGAAGGCGCTGGCACTACGGGTTTTGCCCTAGACGATGGTTGGCCAGTGGTACATTTCTGCCGGCGGGCGCATCCATGGCGCTTTAGACAGTGTTTTTTGACAAGCCAGGCCGACAAGAGCCGCAGCTTCCCCCTTTGAGGCATATGCAAATCCCCTCGCTTTCACCTTTGGAATTGGCTCAGTTGATTGGCGTGAGCGCGGACATGGCTTTGTTGTTGGATCCCGCTGGCGTGGTGCAGGAGGTGTCTTTGTCGCGCAGCGATTGGGCCGCGCTGGACTGCCGCCGCTGGGTGGGCCGGCCATGGGCCGAGACCATGACCGAGGAAAGCCTGCCCAAGTTGGTTGAAATGCTGGCGACACCTGCGGGCGAAGAGTTGCGTTGGCGCCATATCAACCACCCCCCGCGCCTGCCAGGCGAGAAAGATGTGGCCTTGCAATATGTGGCCTTGCGCTTGCGCGAGCAGGGCTTGGTCTTGGTGCTGGGGCGCGATATGTCGGTGGTGGCCGGCTTGCAACAGCGCTTGATGGACACCCAGCAATCGATGGAGCGCGACTTCATGCGCTTGCGCCACATGGAGGCGCGCTACCGCATCTTGTTTGAAACCTCCAGCGAACCCGTGCTGGTGGCCGATGTGGCCTCACTGCGGGTGATGGAGGCGAATCCGGCGGCCCAAGCCTGGGTCAAGGACGCTGGCAAGCGCTTGGTCGGTCGCGACATCAACGAATGCTTTGAGCGCCAACACCGCGATGGCGTGCAAGCCCTGTTGCGCATGGCCCAGGCCACTGGGCGGGCCGAAATTGGCCGGGCGCGCTTCATGGGCACCTCGCAAGACTGCACCTTGTCAGTGTCGGTGTTTCGCCAAGAAGGCGGCGCGCAGTTTTTGATCCGTTTGCTGCCCGGCACCGGTGCGCTGACCGATGTTCAGCCCGATGCCCAAGCCTGGTTCAGTGAGGCCATGGAGCGTTCGCCCACGGGCTTGTTGATCACCGACCGCCAAGGCGCGGTGGTGGCGGCCAATGCCGAGTTGGTGTCCTTGGTCGGGGCCACCTCGCTGGCACAGTTGCAGGGTCAGCCCATGGAGCGCTGGTTGAGCCGTGGCAGTGTCGATTGGGGCGTGCTGCAAACCAATATCCGCCAAACTGGCAGCGTGCGCGGCTTTGCCACCGAATTGCGCACCATGGCCGGCACCCAAGTGGCGGTGGAAATTTCAGCCCTGACCCTGACTGGGCCGCAGGCCTTGTATGGGTTTTTTGTCCGCGACGTGGGTCGCCAGGGCTTGCCCGATGCGCCCATTGAGTCGGGCATGGCGGGTTCAGTGGCGCAATTGGCACAACTGGTCGGGCGCATGCCGATGAAAGACATCGTCGGCGAGACCAGCGACATGATTGAGCGCATGTGCATCCAAGCGGCTTTGCAGCTGACCCACAACAACCGCGCTTCGGCCGCTGAAATGCTGGGCTTGTCGCGCCAAAGCCTGTATGTGAAGCTGCGCCGCTTCGACATGGCTGGCAGCGCCGAGGCCGATTAGGCTTGTGCACCCAAAAGGTGCGGTTTGGATGGGCGCAGGCCATGCAGGGCAGAAAAAGCAAGTGTCACAATTAAATGACAACATAATCGTAAACCTCAGTTGACAGTTGGGCGGCCAGAGCCAAAAATGGCTCATGTCCCGACCTGCTTTGTCCACCGTTGCTGAGCTGCTCAAGCCGATCACCTGGTTTCCGCCCATGTGGGCTTTTGCCTGTGGTGTGGTGTCATCGGGACAGGCGTTTGCCGACCACTGGGGCTTGATGCTCTGGGGCGTGTTGTTGGCGGGCCCTTTGGTCTGTGCCAGCAGCCAAGCGGTCAATGACTGGTTTGACCGCCATGTGGACGCCATCAACGAGCCGCAACGGCCCATCCCTTCCGGGCGCATGCCCGGGCGCTGGGGTTTGTACATCGCGCTGCTGTGGACCGGTTTGTCTTTGATCTGGGCTCTGCCTTTGGGCACTTGGGCGTTTGGGGCCGCAGCCTTGGGCTTGGCTTTGGCTTGGGCCTACAGCGCCCCGCCGTTGCGCCTGAAAGAAAACGGCTGGTGGGGCAATGCCGCTTGTGCGCTCAGTTACGAGGGCCTGGCTTGGGTCACCGGTGCGGCGGTGATGTTGGGCGAACAAATCCCCCCTCCTGAAGTGTTGTGCTTGGCCTTGCTCTACAGCCTGGGCGCCCACGGCATCATGACCCTGAATGACTTCAAAGCCATTGAGGGCGATCGTCAAATGGGGGTTCGCTCGTTGCCGGTGCAGTTGGGGCCGGAGCAGGCGGCGCGGGTGGCTTGCGCAGTCATGTGCTTGCCCCAAGCGGTGGTGGCGGGCTTGCTGATGCATTGGGGCCAAGTGGGCCATGCCTTGGCGGTGCTCGGCCTGATGTTGGCCCAATTGCCTTTGATGGGCGTGTTTGTGCGCCAACCTGTGGCCAAGGCCTTGATGCTCAGTGGTTTTGGGGTGCCGTTGTTTGTCGCCGGCATGATGGTCAGCGCTTGGGCCGTGCGTTCGGCCCCTGGGGTGGTCGCATGAGCGCGCCCATGGCCTTTGGCTGGTGGCAGGTGTTGCGCTTGGCCATGGTGCAAGCGTGTTTGGGCTCGGTGGTGGTCATCACCACCTCGACCCTGAACCGCATCATGGTGGTCGAACTCATGCTGC
>JBEDFU010000356.1:0-18422 GCA_041174965.1 Pseudomonadota bacterium
GAATTGACTTGAGCGACCTGGTGGGCGAGACCCCGGGCAGCGCCTTGAACCTGGGCAGCACCAGCAGCGTTCGCAACAACGCCATGTGCAGCACAGCCAAACCCAGCCTGGCACCTGCCAGCACCGACATGGCCCAGGTCTACCAAGACCTGAGCGACAAACTCTCGACCGAGTTGGCTGGCAGAATGCACCAGCAACTCAACGAGGGTCAGTGGAAAATGAAGCTGGGCCTCAAACCTTCGCACCTGGGTGCAGTGGATGTCGAACTGGAAATGCGCGATGGGAAACTTTCAGCCGTGATCAACGCCGACAATGCCACCACCCAGCAATTGCTCAACCAGGGCAGCCCGCGCTTGCGCGAGGCCTTGAACACTTTGGGTTGGGCCCAAGCATCAGTGAACATCGGACAAGGACAATCATCATCGGCACAATCGGGCCAGGGCCAGGGGCAGCACCCCGGTTCATCTGGCCAACACGCATCCCGCGGCGAGTCCATCCATGGCGATGTGGCTGATGCCAGCCCGCGCAAAACCCAAAACGCCAGCAATGCCTTGCTGGACATTTACGCTTAATCACCCGAGACCAATAGGAGTTAGACATGGCCACTGAAGCACCCGCAGCAGAAGCACCTGCAGAAGAAAAAAAGAAGAAACCCATTTTGCTGATCATCCTGGGGGTGGTTGGTGTGATCGTGGTTGCCGTGGGCGTGGCCTTTGGCACGCTGTACTTTTCGGGTTACTACGAAAAGAAAGCCGAGATCGCGGCCATGGACAAGGTGGACGAATTGGAAGCCGCAGCCGCCAAGGCCAAAGACGAGGCCCCGCAAAAAACCAAAAAAGAAGCCCCCGAGGCCACCAAGTTCGAAAAGAACTACATGCAAATGGAAAAGGACCTGATGACCAACATCACCGGTTCCAAAAAAGTCATGGTGGTGCAAATTGCCTTGATGACGCACTACGACAACCGGGTGTTTGACAACATCAAAAAACACGAGTTCGCCATTCGCTCGGCCGTTTTGGACGTGATGCGCCAGACCACTGAGCCCGAAACGGCCAAGCCTGAATTTCGCAAGCAGTTGGCAGAAAAGATCAAGGACACGATGAACGAGATGCTGGAGAAATTGGAAGATTTCGGTGGCATTGAAGAAGTGTTTTTCACCTCATTTGTGATGCAGTGATACCCCATGGCCACCCAAAGCAATTTACTGTCCCCTGATGAGCTGACGGCGCTGACCGAGGGCATCAAGGACGGCTTGATCGAGGTCGATACCGGCTACAACACCCAAGCGCGGGTGAGCAAGCACGACCTGACCAGCGAGGACAGCAGCCTGGGGGTGAACGTTTCATCGATCGACATGATCAATGAGCGCTTCATCCGCATGTTCCGGTTTGGACTGCTCGAAGTGTTGCGCACCAGCCCCCGGGTCAACCCGACACGGGTGCAAATCGTCAAGTACGGCGACTACCTCAAAGAGCTCAAGCCGCCCTTGGCGGTGAACTTGGTGCGCATGAACCCCTTGCGCGGCTTTTCGGTGGTGATCATCGACCCCAACGTGGTGTTCAGTTCGCTGGACAGTTTTTTTGGGGGCTACGGCAAAGGGGTGGAAGAGTTGCCACCAGGCCGCTTGTTCACGCCCACTGAAAACCGCATCATCAAACTGATCTTGGATGTGTTTTTTCGCTCCTTGCAAGACGCTTGGGCGCCATTGATGCCCCTGGAATGCGAGCATGTGAGCTCAGAGATCAACCCGCAATTTGCCCAAATTGCCGACGAAAACGATTTGGTGGTACTCAGCCGCTTTGACTCGTATGCCAGCGGCGCCGGCGGCAAGGGTTTCATGGACTTGGTCTACCCCTATTCCTCGCTCAAACCGGTGCGCGATTTGTTGCGCAGCCGCGTCCAGTCCGGCGACGGCAACGAGGAGTCCGACAAGAAATGGCGCGAAGACCTGGCTGTGGCCGTGGGCGACTCGCGCATGGACTTGCATGTGGTCATGGGCCAAATCAAGACCACCTTGCATCACTTGCAAACCATGAAAGAAGGCGATTTGCTGTATTTCAAAAAACCCGAAATGGCGCAATTGATTGCCAATGGGGTGCCGTCCTTCGGTGTCAGCGTGGGTGCACGCGGCTCTCAAGTGGCGGTGCGCATTGAGCGACAAATTGTCCCCGGTCAAAATTAAGTCAGGAAACCACCATGAGCGACACCCCAGACACCCCTCAGACATCCGAGCACTCCGCAGCGCTGGACGGCCCATCCGCAGAGGACTTCAAGTACAGCCACCCGGGCAATATCAATGCCGATGTGCTGCAAAACATTTCCGTTTCGCTGTCCATTGAGGTGGGGCGGGCCCAAATCAAGATCAAGGATTTGATGCGCCTGACCCAAGGCAGCGTGGTCGAACTCGACCGCATTGCCGGCGAGCCCTTGGACCTGCTGGTCAACAACACCGTTGTCGCCCAAGGCGAGGTGGTGCTGGTCAACGACCGCTATGGCATTCGGCTCACCCGAGTGGTGCCATCCACCGACCGCCTGAAAACCATTTAACTTCTTGCACGCGTGAAAAAGCCACCTTGCGAGGTGGCTTTTTGCTGTGCCCCACAACCAAACGCCTGCTCAAAGCAGGCGTTGGTGTTTCAAAGCCCTGCGCGCAGGGCCCGGTTCATCAGTTGGCGCCGATCTTGCGGCCGTTCAACGGCTGCACCGGTCGGGCGTTCATCTTGAAGGGGAACTTGGCCACCTGGGCTTTGGAGATGTCCACCGGTGTTTTCAGGATGTAGAAGTTCACCCCTTCCGTGCACGGCGGCGTGGTCAGTGAGCCCTCATAGGCGTAGTGGGCCAATGCCGCAGGGATCAGTTTGCCGGGATCAAAGCTGATTTTGTCAAGCTTGACCTCGGGGCCTTCTTTGGCCGGTGCGTTGTCCCACAACACGTTGATCGCGTCGTTGTCTTTGCCCTCTTTGAGCAACACGCCAATCACCGCCAACTTGCCAGCTTTGCTCTTGTGCACAAAGTGCGCCACCATGGCCATGGGTTTGCCGTCGACTTTTTCTTCGCTGGGGCGGTGAAAGTGAAATTGCAGCAAATCAAACACCTCACCATTGATTTTGGCGGTGCTGCCCGGGGGAATATTGACCTGGATGGTGTGGCCATTGTTGAGCATGCGCAAGGGGCCGGCCTTATAGCTGACTTCCAAGCTGTCCTTGGACTTTTCAAACGGCCCAACAATGTTGAGGGGTGATTGCTTTTTGCCATTGGCGCAGGTGGGGAACTCTTTGCCCCAGTTTTCTGGGCCCATTTCACCTTCATAGCCCCAATGGGGTGCGCCGCCATGGCCGCCTTTGCCATGTTTTTCGTCGCCCTTGCCAGGCGCGCAATCGGCCAAGACGGTGATTTTTTCACCCGCAGCGACCAGGGCATTTTGCGCGGCGCAAACGGCATTCAGGCGGCTGGACCAATCGGCCATCTCCAAGGCTTTGTTGAATGCGCTGACGGTTTCGGGGTCTTTGGCCCCATTGGTCAACAAACGCACAGCGCCCAAGCTGAGTTGGCGCTCTGCGCTCAAACCGGTTTTCAAACCTTTGTAGATGCCTTCAATGTCGCCCAGCAACACGCCATTGGCAAAAGCGGCCTTGACCGCTTCGAGTTCGCGCGCCTTGGCGCTGAGCTCCTTGACCTTGGCCTCGGCTTCGTGCAGCTCTTCGCTGGTTTTGGCCAACTCTTCCTTGGTTTCGTCCAAACTCTCCACCACTTCAGTCAGCTCATGGGAGATGTGCTTTTTGCCCGAAAAATTCATGTAGCCAAAGGCACCCGCAGCCACCAGCAACAGGCCCAGCAGGATTTCAATCAATAAACGCAAATACTTTTTCATGGTGAATCACACTCCAGTCGAGAAGCTCAAAAAAGGTCAACCCATGGTCGACACCCAAGCGCACAGAAAGCCTGTCGCCTTTGGTTGGTGTGAGAGTATCGGTGCGAAAGGGCCCGGACTTGAGGCCGCATGCGCAGAAGTCGTGCAAATGAGATCTTATGGCTTACTTAGCCGCGCACGAACAAAGTCACCAGGGGGTCTGGGCCCCGCTGACAACTCCAATGCCCATGCACCTGGGCATCAAACACAGCCCCTTCGGGCAGCAAATCGGCAGAATAAAAATGCTGCCCCGGGTTGAAGATGCGCGAGCTGCCATCTTGCAAGCCGATTTCCATTTGCCCCGCCAATATAAAGACCCACTGGGGATGCGCGCTGACATGAAAGGCACTGCGAAATCCCACCGGGCTTTCGCGCAACTGATAGCCGCCACTGGCCATGAGGCCAGACAAACGCGACTGCGGTGTGCCCTGGTCCAGGGCCAAGACCTGCTCGCGAAAACGCGCACGCCCATCGGTGTCGGTGAACAAAATGGTTTGTGTGAAAGTGCTCATGGCGTTGATCATATAGCTTGGGCTGAGCGGCACTTACAATCTGACCTCCTTTCACAGCCTCTGGATTGACACCATGAACCGCTGCACCAGGGCTTGCGCCCCCATTGCGCCATGAGCCCCAAAGTCTTCATCAAAACCTTCGGTTGCCAAATGAACGAGTACGACTCGGACAAAATGGCCGATGTGTTGCACCAAGCCCAAGGCTATGAAACCACCGATGATGTGGAACAAGCCGATCTGATTGTGTTCAACACCTGCTCGGTGCGCGAGAAGGCCCAAGAAAAAGTGTTTTCAGACCTGGGACGGGTCAAGCACTTGGCGAAAAAAGGGGTGCGCATTGCGGTGGGCGGTTGCGTGGCCAGCCAAGAAGGAGCCGACATCATCGCCCGCGCGCCCTATGTGGACGTGGTATTTGGCCCCCAAACCCTGCACCGCTTGCCGCAGTTGCTGGACCAGCGGCGCGACCTGGCCAAGCCGCAGGTGGACATTCGCTTCCCTGAGATCGAAAAGTTCGATCACCTGCCCCCCGCACGGGTGACTGGCGCCTCGGCTTTTGTCAGCATCATGGAGGGTTGCTCCAAATATTGCAGCTATTGCGTGGTGCCCTATACCCGGGGCGAAGAAGTCAACCGCCCCCTGGACGATGTGCTGGTCGAGGTGGCGGGCTTGGCCGCACAAGGGGTCAAAGAAGTGACCTTGTTGGGGCAAAACGTCAACGCCTACCGCGGGGCCATGGGCGCCACCAGCGAGATCGCCGACTTTGCTCTGCTGATTGAATATGTGGCTGAAATCCCGGGGATCGAGCGCATCCGCTACACCACCAGCCACCCCAACGAATTCACCCAGCGCCTGATCGATGTGTATGCCCAAGTGCCGCAATTGGTCAGCCACCTGCATTTGCCGGTGCAACACGGGTCAGACCGCATCTTGATGGCGATGAAGCGCGGCTACACCGCCATGGAATACAAGAGCACGATTCGCAAGCTGCGCGCCATTCGCCCGGATCTATCCATGAGCAGCGACTTCATCGTCGGCTTTCCCGGCGAGACCGAGGAAGACTTTCAAAAGATGATGAAGCTCATCGATGACGTGGGTTTTGACAGCTCATTCAGCTTCATCTTCAGCCCGCGACCGGGCACCCCCGCCGCGGCCTTGCACGACGAGACGCCGCATGCGGTGAAATTGGCGCGGCTGCAACACCTGCAAGCGCGCATCGAAGAGAACGTGCAAGCCATCAGCGCCAGCCGGGTCGGCACGGTGCAGCGCATCTTGGTCGAGGGGCCGGCGCGAAAACCTGGGTTGAGCGGGCCGCAGTCTATGGGCCGAACGGTGTGCAACCGGATCGTGAACTTTCCCAGCGGGCCTGATCACCAAAGGTTGGTCGGGCAGATGATCGATGTGCGCATCACAGAGGCCTTGCCCCATTCCTTGCGCGGTGAAGTGCTGACCACCGATTGAGTGGGGACGCGCCCCAGCCGAGGTCTCAGCGCGGCATGCCCGGAAAGCCGCCCATGCCTTTCATGCCGCCCAACTTTTTCATCATCTTCATCATGCCGCCGCCGCGCATTTTTTTCATCATGTCTTGCATCTGGGCAAACTCATTGAGCAAGCGGTTGACTTCTTGCACCTGAACCCCCGCCCCAGCGGCGATGCGGCGCTTGCGGGTGGCCTTGATCACATCCGGATGGGTGCGCTCGCGCGGCGTCATGCTGTGGATGATGCCTTGTTTGCGGTTCATTTCTTTTTCCGCCCGGTTCAGGTCAATGGCACCGGCCTTGGCGGTCAACTGCGAGGGCAGTTTGTCCATCATGCTGGCCAAGCCGCCCATTTGCTTCATTTGCTGCAATTGGGCCAAAAAGTCGTTCAGGTCAAAGCCCGCACCTGACTTGACCTTGGCGGCCATTTGTTGGGCGGCTTGCATGTCGACACCGGCAGTGACTTGTTCGACCAAAGCAACGATATCGCCCATGCCCAAAATGCGACCGGCATGGCGCTGGGCATCAAACACCTCCAAGCCATCAATTTTTTCACTGGTGCCGGCAAATTTGATGGGCGCACCTGTGATTTGGCGCACCGACAAGGCGGCACCGCCGCGTGAATCACCGTCGGTCTTGGTCAAGACAATGCCCGTCAGTGGCAAGGCCTCATGGAAGGCCCGGGCGGTGTTGACCGCATCTTGACCCTGCATGGCGTCCACCACAAACAAGGTTTCGACCGGGTTCAGGGCTTGGTGCAGTTGCTGGATTTCCAGCATCAATGCCTCATCAATGGCCAAGCGACCGGCGGTGTCGACCAACAGCACATCAAAGTAATGCCGTTTGGCGTGATCCAGCGCGGCCAACACAATGTCCACCGGCTTTTGCCCCACTGCACTGGGAAACCATTCCGCCTGGGCTTGGGCCGAGACCGTTTTGAGCTGCTCAATGGCCGCGGGTCGGTACACGTCGGCAGAAACCGTGAGCACCTTTTTTTTGCGCTTCAGAACCAAATGGCGCGCCAGCTTGGCCGTGGTGGTGGTTTTACCCGCCCCTTGCAAGCCCGCCATCAAGATGACCGCCGGTGGTTGAGCCGCTAAGTTGATGTCAACCACACCCTCGCCCATGGTGGCCGCCAACTCGCGGTGCACCAAGCCCACCAAGGCTTGGCCTGGTGTGAGCGAGCCCACCACCTCATGGCCCAGGGCTTTGTCTTTGACCCGGGCGATGAATTCGCGCACCACGGGCAGCGCCACATCGGCCTCGAGCAAAGCCATGCGCACCTCGCGCAACATGTCGGCGACGTTGGACTCGGTGATGCGGGCCTGGCCACTGAGGTGCTTGACCAGTTTGGAGAGCTTGTCGGTAAGTGCGGTGGCCATGGGGATTCGCTGCAAAGCGGTTGGATGGAGGGCCCAAGGCCCTGAAAGAAAAGCGCAGCGCAGGCTTTGGGCAAAACGCTAAACTCTGGCGATGATTTTACCTGCGGACCTTTCTCTGAACCTCGTGCTCAGCGCTGTGGCGGTGTTGCTGTACGCTGGCAGCGCGCTCTTGGGCCCGCAATTGGGCGTGGCCAACAGCCGGCGCATGCTCTCCGTGGCCTGGGGCACCCATGCCTGGGCTTGGATCAGCGGGCTGATGGGCATCGGCGACAGCGCGGGCCCTCATTTTGGCTTTGCCCCAGCCCTGTCGGTGACCTGCTGGCTGGTCATGGCCTTTTATGCCTTGGAACAGCGCTGGGTTCCACAAGTGCGATCGCGCGGTGCTTTGGGTGGCCTGGGCGCCGCAGTGCTGCTGCTGACCATGGCATTTCCTGGCAAAGCCATGAATGTCAACGCCTCTGCTTGGTTGCCCCTGCATTGGGCATTTGGCTTGGCCTCTTATGGTTTGTTTGGTGCTGCCGTGGTGCATGCGGCCTTGATGACGCGGGCCGAGCGGCAAATGCGCATGGCTGCGGACGCCACCGTTGGCATGCCCTTGCTGACGCTGGAGCGGCTGACCTTCAGGTTTGTCGGTGCTGGTTTTGTGCTGCTCAGCGCGACATTGCTGGCCGGCTGGTGGTTTGGCGAGCAGTTGTACGGCTCGGGCCACGCTTGGCGTTGGGACCACAAAACCATTTTTTCACTGTTGTCTTGGCTGTGCTTTGCCACGTTGCTATTTGGCCGCACCCAATTGGGTTGGCGCGGTCGCACGGCGGTTCGGGTGCTCTACGCGGGCACCGGCTTGCTGCTGCTGGCCTATGTGGGTTCGCGCTTTGTGCTGGAGGTTGTTTTGGATCGCCTCGGATGAAAGGCTTGCTGCTGTTGGTGGTGGTTTTGGTCGGCGTGGGGTGGTGGCGGCTTCGAAAGCGTGCTCAAACACCCCCAGTGCCCCCCACCACGCCCACCTCTGCCGAGCGCATGGTTCACTGTGCACACTGTGGATTGCATTTGCCACAAACCGACGCCATCGTCGCCAACGACGTGTTTTTTTGCAGCAAAGAGCACCAGCTGCGCAACGGCGCATGAACCATGCTTGAGTCTCCAGCGCAGCCGCTTTGGGCACAAGGCTGGTACCGCTACGCACGCCGCTGCCCATCCCCCAACTTTGGCGCCAGGCCGGCGAGAACGTCGATCCACTTGGTGGTGGTCCATGCCATCAGTCTGCCCCCCGGTGAATATGGTTCCTCCCACGTGCTGGATTTGTTCACCAACCAACTGGCGATCCACGAGCACCCTTATTTTCAAAGCCTGCAAGGCCTGCAAGTCTCGGCCCATTTTTTCATCCGCCGACAAGGCCAGTTGTGGCAGCTGGTGAGCTGCGATGACCGGGCATGGCATGCCGGGGTGTCCAGCTTCAATGGCCAAGACCAGTGCAACGACTTTTCGATTGGCATTGAACTCGAAGGTTTGGACGGCCACTCTTTTGAAGCCAGTCAATACGAAACCCTCAGCACTTTGTGCGCCGCCCTGCGCGACGCCTACCCGATTGAACACATCGTTGGGCACGAACACATTGCCGTGGGCCGCAAACAAGACCCGGGCCCAGGCTTTGATTGGGCGCGTTTGCAGCGAGACTTGGGTTGGCCAGCGTCTCATTTCCCCAGCACCTGAACGCCATTGACCGACAGGTGCAAAGCACTGGTGTTGCTTAACACATAAAAACGGTGTTGCACTGCAAAATTTCAACTGAACTCACCCTGAGTCACACTTTTTTGACCCCATGCGTGGCAAAAAACCCAACACCGAAGCCCGGAGCTTCGCGCCCATTCAATGACCCGAGACAGGTCACGTGCAATAAAATTCAAAAAAGTCGAAAAACACTACCAATAGCGTATTGAAAAGCCCCCAGACCCCAGATATAGTGTGTGCTGGTTTGGTTTACTCGGGGCATCTGGCTTGTTTAAGCCGCCGGACAACCATATCAAGAACCAATAAACACAAGGAAAGTCTTCCCCATGCAACTCGCAGAGACAACGCTCGCCGTCCAACGCCAGAGCACCCCGTCCTCTCCCACTCAGTCGACCCAAACCCCTGCCAACTTGTCCCTGAGCCACTATCAAATCATTCGCCGCAATGGTGCCGTGGTGCCCTTTGAGCCCACCAAGATCGCGGTCGCGCTGATGAAAGCCTTTTTGGCGGTGCATGGCACGCAAGGTGCCGCATCGGCCAGCGTGCGCGAAACCGTCGACGGTTTGACCCAGTCGGTGGTGCGCGCCCTGATGCGCTCGCGCCCCGGCGGCGGCACCTTTCACATTGAAGACGTGCAAGACCAGGTCGAACTGGGCTTGATGCGCAGCGGCCACCATGAGGTCGCGCGCGCCTATGTGCTCTACCGTGAGCGCCGCGCCAGCGAGCGCGCGTCGCAACAAGAGAAGGCAGCGCCAGGTGCGCCTGCTTTGCATGTGACCGACAACGGTCAACGCGTGGCCTTGGACCTGGCGCGCATGCAAGAAATCATTGCCGCGGCCTGCCAAGGCTTGGGCCAAGACGTCAAGCCCGACCCGATCGTGGCCGAGACCATGCGCAACCTGTATGACGGCGTTCCCATCGAAGAGGTCTACAAAGCCGCCATCTTGGCCGCTCGCACGCTGATTGAAAAAGACCCCGACTACACCTACGCCACTGCCCGCTTGTTGATGCACACCATCGCCAAAGAGGTTTTTGGCACCGAGGTCACCCAAGCGGAGATGGGGCAGCACTATCAAGAGAACTTCCCCGCTTTGATCAAAAAAGGCGTTGACAACGACTTGCTGGACCCGCGCATGGCGCAGTTTGACTTGCCGCGCCTGGCCGCTGCGCTCAAGGCGGAACGCGACCTGCAGTTCGATTACCTCGGCTTGCAAACCCTGTACGACCGCTATTTCTTGCACGTGCGCAAAACCCGCATCGAGTTGCCACAGTCCTTTTTCATGCGGGTGGCCATGGGCCTGTCGCTCAATGAGATCGACCGCGAAGCCCGCGCCATCGAGTTTTATGAGGTGCTGTCGTCCTTTGACTTCATGTCCAGCACGCCCACCTTGTTCAACAGCGGCACTTTGCGCTCACAGTTGTCAAGCTGCTACCTGACCACCGTGCCTGACGACTTGGACGGCATCTACGAGTCCATCAAAGAAAACGCCCTGCTGTCCAAATTTGCGGGTGGCCTGGGCAATGACTGGACCCGCGTGCGCGCCCTGGGTTCACACATCAAGGGCACCAACGGCGAGTCCCAAGGGGTGGTGCCGTTCCTCAAAGTAGTCAATGACACCGCCGTGGCCGTCAACCAAGGTGGCAAGCGCAAAGGGGCCGTGTGCACTTATTTGGAAACCTGGCACCTGGACATTGAAGAGTTCTTGGAACTGCGCAAAAACACCGGTGACGATCGCCGCCGCACCCATGACATGAACACCGCCAACTGGATTCCCGACCTGTTCATGCGCCGGGTGATGGAAAAGGGTGACTGGACCTTGTTCTCTCCGTCCGATGTGCCCGATCTGCACGACTTGTTTGGCGCGGCTTTCGAAAAGGCTTATGTCGCCTATGAAGCCCGGGCCGAACGCGGCGACATCAAACCCAGCCGCAAAGTGCCAGCCGCCGACCTGTGGCGCAAGATGCTGACCATGTTGTTTGAGACCGGGCACCCTTGGATCACCTTCAAGGACGCCTGCAATGTGCGCTCCCCCCAGCAGCACGCCGGCGTGGTTCATTCATCCAATTTGTGCACCGAGATCACCCTCAACACCAGCGACACCGAAACCGCCGTCTGCAATTTGGGTTCGATCAACCTGTTGCAACACCTGAGCAAAGGTCAAGTCGACCATGACAAGCTCAAGCGCACCATTGGTACCGCCATGCGCATGCTCGACAACGTGATCGACATCAACTACTACGCCGTGAAGAAAGCGCGCGACTCCAATTTGCGCCACCGCCCCGTGGGCTTGGGCGTGATGTCGTTTCAAGACAGCTTGTACGCTTTGCGCATTCCCTATGGCTCACAAGCCGCGGTGGAGTTTGCCGACACCTCGATGGAGGCCATTTGCTATTACGCCTATTGGGCATCCACCGAGTTGGCCCGTGAGCGCGGCAAGTACTCCAGCTTCAAGGGTTCACTGTGGGACCAAGGCGTTTTGCCACCTGACACCTTGGACATGCTGGCCAAAGAGCGCGGTGGCTATGTCGAAGTCGATCGCAAAGCCACATTGGACTGGGACGCGCTGCGCCGCAAAATTGCCGCCGATGGCATGCGCAACTCCAACTGCGTGGCCATTGCACCCACCGCCACCATCTCCAACATCATTGGTGTGGACGCTTCCATCGAGCCCAGCTTTGGCAATTTGTCCGTCAAGTCCAACTTGTCTGGTGAGTTCACCGTGATCAATGCCTACCTGGTGCGCGATCTCAAGCGCCTGGGCCTGTGGGACGACGTGATGGTCATGGACCTCAAGCACTTTGACGGCTCGCTGCGCCCCATCGACCGGGTGCCCCAAGACATCAAGGCCCAATACGCAACCGCCTTTGAGATCGAACCCCAGTGGCTGGTTGAAGCGGCGGCGCGGCGTCAAAAGTGGATTGACCAAGCCCAATCGCTCAACATCTACATGGCGGGTGCATCGGGTAAAAAACTCGACGAGACCTATAAGTTGGCGTGGCTGCGCGGCCTCAAAACCACTTACTACTTGCGCACCTCCAGCGCCACCCAAGCCGAAAAATCCACGGTGCAGTCAGGCAGCCACAACGCGGTGTCCTCGTCTCAAGGCACCGGCATGAGCGCGATGGAAACGGCCGCTGCGGCAGCGCGCGCCCAAATGAGCGATGTGCCCGCAACAGACATCAAGTTTTGCGGGGTTGACGACCCCACCTGCGAAGCTTGTCAGTGATTTTTCACGCATTGCATCGAAGCGCGACAACGTGCTTCGATGCTATTGAACAACACCTTTCACGATCGAAGTGAACGAGTGCTTTCCTTTTTTAGCAACTGAACGCATAATTCATTGAATGGATATTTTCCTATGTTGACCTGGGACGAAGAAGTCAAACCCTCAGCGCCATCTCCTCTTGCCAGCGGCCTTTCAGCCCGCTCGATGGACCTCCCACCCCTGAACCATTCTGGCTTGTCCAGCGCACAAGCTGCACCGACCCATTTGCATGATGGCGCACCGGTGCCGATCGCGGCAACACCAGCCCCCAAAGTGAGTGCGCCAGCGCGGCGCGTGGTGGCCGCAGACAAGCGCATCATCAATGGCCAGACTGATGTGAACCAGTTGGTGCCGTTCAAATACAAATGGGCCTGGGAAAAATACCTCGCCACTTGCGCCAACCACTGGATGCCCCAAGAGGTCAACATGACCCGCGACATCGCCTTGTGGAAAGACCCCAATGGGTTGACCGAAGACGAGCGGCGCATTGTCAAACGCAACCTCGGCTTTTTTGTCACAGCTGATTCGTTGGCAGCCAACAACATCGTGTTGGGCACCTACCGCCACATCACGGCCCCAGAATGCCGGCAGTTTTTGCTGCGCCAAGCCTTTGAAGAGGCCATTCACACCCACGCATACCAATACATTGTGGAATCCCTGGGTTTGGATGAAAGCGAAATCTTCAACGCTTACAACGAAGTCCAATCCATCCGCGACAAAGACCAGTTCCTGATCCCCTTCATCGAAGCGATCATGGATCCGAACTTCCACACGGGCACCCCTGTGACCGATCAAACCCTGCTCAAAAGCTTGATCGTGTTTGCTTGCCTGATGGAGGGCTTGTTCTTCTATGTGGGCTTCACCCAAATTCTGGCCCTGGGACGTCAAAACAAAATGACCGGTGCTGCCGAGCAGTACCAATACATCTTGCGCGACGAATCCATGCATTGCAACTTTGGCATTGACTTGATCAACCAGCTCAAGCTTGAAAACCCTCATTTGTGGACCAGCGAGTTCAAAGAAGAGATCAAAACCTTGTTCCACAAGGCCGTCGAATTGGAATACCGCTATGCCGAAGACACCATGCCACGCGGTGTGCTGGGCATGAATGCGTCCATGTTCAAAGGTTATTTGCGCTACATCGCCAACCGCCGGGCCACCCAAATTGGCCTGGAGGCGTTGTTTCCGCACGAGGAAAACCCCTTCCCCTGGATGAGCGAGATGATCGACCTCAAGAAAGAACGCAATTTCTTTGAGACACGTGTCATTGAGTACCAATCGGGTGGCGCCCTGTCTTGGGACTGAGCCACTTGCCGCAACACATGTACCCCATTTGCAAATCACTCTGCACACCAAGCCCGCTGGGCTGCAGAGAATTTGCGTTTCGAGTTCATGGCGCTGGACCCGGGTCCAACGCCATGGATCGCTTGGTGTGCCCCCAAAGGCGCACAAAGTGTTTTCCACCCAACGATCTGTTCACTTGATCTAGGAGAACTTTATGGCAACTGCAAAAAAATCGGCCACAAAAACCAAGGCCCCCGCAAAGAAAGTCGCCGCCAAAAAGCCGGCAGCAAAGAAAGTAGCAGCGAAGAAGCCCGCCGCCAAGAAGAAACCGGCAGTCAAAAAGCCGGTTGCTAAAAAGGTAGCAGCCAAGAAGCCTGTGGCCAAGAAAGCGGCAGCTAAAAAGCCCGTCGCCAAAAAGGCTGCAGCGAAGAAGCCTGCGGCCAAAAAGCCAGCGGCCAAGAAAGTAGCGGCGAAAAAGCCTGCTGCTAAAAAAGCTGTTAAGAAGGCCGCTAAAAAAGCCGTCGCCAAGAAAAAGCCGGCAGCGAAAAAGCCTGCTGCTAAAAAAGCTGCCAAAAAGCCGGCAGCGAAGAAAGCCGCGAAAAAGCCTGCTGCCAAAGCGGCGCCAGCCCCTGCGGCACCTGCGGCTCAGACCACTCTGAACCCGCAAGCCGCTTGGCCGTTTCCAACGGCACATAAGCCCTGATCTGCAAAGATCTGGCCAGCGGTTCGCCGCTGCTCAAGCCCGGTGCCCAAAAGCATCGGGCTTTTTATTTGCCCCCACCCACCACCCATGAGTTCGCGCCCCAGCTGGCCTTTTCTGCATTGGCAAACCAATGGCGATTGCCACATCGACATTCACTTGGTACCGAACGCGGCGCACACCCACAGCGAAGGGGTGTTCGATGGTGCTTTGAAAGTACGACTGCATGCCCGCCCCATCGAGGGCCAGGCCAACACCGCCTTGGTGGCCTGGCTGGCATCAACCCTGGGCATTGCCAAAGGGCACATTCAATGGGTGCGCGGACAAAGCGCACGGCGCAAACGCTTGTGCGTTGGCGCCGCAGCCGCTGTCAACGCGCACTGGGCAGCCTTGCTGCCCTCTGATCAAGCCAAGACCGACGCGACCAAGCCAGCGGGGATTTGATAGTTTTGCGGGCCACGCTGGGCAATTTTCAAAGCGCCCACATGGTTGCCCAAAGCGGCGCATCGTGTGAGCGGCCAGCCTTGCTCCAATCCAAACAACAAAGCGCCGCGCCAGGCGTCGCCACAACCAGTGGGGTCGACCACCGCTTGGGCCTTGACCGGGGCGACGACGGTTTTTTGGCCACCCTCCCAGACTTCGCAACCGTGTGCGCCCAACGTCACCACCAAGCCACGCACTTGGCGCGATATGTCCGCATGGCTCAAACCAGTGCGGTCGCTGAGCATCTTGCCTTCGTAGTCATTGACGGTGACCCAATCGGCGTCTTGAATGAACCGGGTCAACTCCTCACCATTGAACATCGGCAAGCCCTGGCCGGGATCAAACACAAACGGAATGCCCGCCGCTTTGAACTGTTGCGCATGCTGCAGCATGGCGTCTCGTCCATCGGGCGAGATGATGCCCAAACGCACCCCTTCGACCGCACCGACCTGGATTTGGTGCGCCAGACCCATGGCGCCTGGGTGGAAGGCGGTGATTTGGTTGTTGTCGCGGTCGGTCATGATCATCGCTTGGGCGGTATAGGTGTCGGGCATGGTGCGCACCCAACGCGTGTCGATGCCCAGGCCTTGCAAGCGCTCAATATAAGGCCCGCCATCGTTGCCCAGTGCGGCCACCGGATAAGCCTGGCCGCCCAATTGGTGCAAGCTGTAGGCGATGTTGCCTGCACAACCGCCAAAGTCGCGGCGCAAAGCGGGCACCAAAAAAGACACATTCAAGATGTGCAATTGATCGGGCAAGATTTGCTCGGCAAAGCGCCCTTCAAAATCCATGATGGTGTCAAAAGCCAAGGATCCACAAATCAAAGAAGCCATGTTTTTCTTTCTTCAAGGGTAAAAAATCTCTGCACGGTAGCCACTCAAGCGGTCTTCCACATCTGAGTCCACCCGCCAATGCACACTCGACACCGCGTCGGTGCCCGGCGTCAAATGGCGGGGCAAACCCATCTCTTGCGGCGTCAGCGCGCGGCGGATCACCACCCGATCTTCTGCATCGGTGAGGGACAGGTCCACCCACGGCGTGGCCACTGGATGGTTGGCGCGATTGGACAACTGGATTTGCAAACGATGATGGCCTTCGCCATCGGGCTCGAAATGGGCTCGTTCGATCAAAACCGCATTCAGGCCTTGTGGCCAATCCATGTGGCAACTCCACTGTGCGCATTGGGCTTGGGCCCATTCGTGCGCGGAGGGCCAATGGGCCAACAATGGGCTTTTGGCCCACCAGGCCCATTGGGCGCACAGCGCCAAGCCCAGCATCAGGTTCAACACATGCCAGACCCGGCGCGGCCGATTGGGCGCCCGGTGCAACACGTCTTGCGTCAAGTCCAGTCCATTGAAGTCATCTGCGTCCATCGGTGCTTGGACATGCATGGCCTCCATTGGAGCCGCTGGGTCGCGTGTGGCTTCAGCCCTCATGGGCTCAGGCGGGGCTGAAAGGGGGGGGGATGGTGGAACAGGCCCCGATGGGCCGTTGCTCAATACCGCAACGTTGTCGGACACCTCCAACCAGTGAGAGCGGGCATCAAAAACCTGTTCGCATCGGCCGCAGCGGACCCAACCATTGGCCACCTTGAGTTGGTCTTGCACCACCTTGAAAGCGGTAAGGCATTGGGGGCACTGCACAGCCAAAGTCATGATGCAGGCATTGTAGGTGGCACGGTGCGCATGAAAACGCAGATGCCGCGGCAGTGGTTCAACGCCGACTCAATCGAAGCGCGCAGTCATCAAAGCCCAGCCATCTTCTTGGTCATGCACACCCAAAACGCACCAGGGTGCATAAGCCTGCTGCAGCAGTTCAACCTGGCGCTCCAAAATACCAGCCAACACCAATTGCCCACCAGCGCCTTGCACCAAGCCACACAACAAGGGCGCCAGCACTTGCAAGGGCGAGGCCAAGATGTTGGCCAACACACATTGGTAGGGGCCTTGCACCTGATCGGGCAAACCCGCTTGCAGCACCACCCCGTTGGCCTGGGCATTGCGCACGGTGGCCTGCACCGCGTCGGGATCAATGTCGACCGCATCGACGCGGGCGGCACCATACAAAGCCGCCCCCATGGCCAATATGCCCGAGCCACAACCGTAGTCCAGCACCGACGCGCCGCGCACATCGTGTTGGGCCAACCAGCGCAAGCACATGCGCGTGGTCGGGTGTGTGCCGGTCCCAAAGGCCAAGCCCGGGTCCAGGCGCAACACCCGCTGCGCTTGGGCTGGGGGCTCATGCCAGGTGGGGACGATCCAAAAATCCGGGGTGATTTCGACGGGCGCAAACTGCGACTGCGTCAAACGCACCCAGTCTTGCTCGACCAATTCGGTGATGCCCAGCATTTGGCATGATTCAAACCCATCTTGCAAAACCAGCACATCGGCAGCTGACTGGGCTTGGGCTTGATCGGCAAACAAAGCCGTGACCTGTGAGCGGTCCCAACCGGCTTGAGGTGGGGGCATGCCGGGTTCGCCAAACAAGGGGGATTCGCTGTCGCTGTGGGCGTCGGCATCTTCCACCGACACGCTGAACGCATCCAGGGCCTCCAATGCTTCGCTCAACCACTCCACGCGGTCTTGCGGCGCGAGCAAACGCAACTCATGCATCAGCGTTTGCGCGCAGCGATCCACGCTTCCAAGTAGTGGATGTTGGTGCCCCCCGACATGAACTTGGCATCCACCATCAGCTCTCGGTGCAGGGGAATATTGGTGTTGATGCCCTCAACCAAGGTCTCTGACAGGGCAGTGCGCATGCGTGCGATCGCCTGATCGCGGGTGTCGCCATACACAATGATTTTGCCCACCATGGAATCGTAGTTCGGTGGCACAAAGTAATTGGTGTACACATGCGAGTCCACCCGCACGCCAGGCCCCCCCGGTGCGTGCCACATGGTGATGCGACCCGGTGAGGGCACAAAATTAAACGGGTCTTCGGCATTGATGCGGCACTCAATGGCATGGCCTTTGACCGTGATTTGGCGCTGGGTAAACGGCAACCTTTCCCCAGCAGCCACCATGATTTGGGTTTTCACAATGTCCACCCCGGTGATCAACTCAGTGACGGGGTGCTCCACCTGCACCCGGGTGTTCATCTCAATGAAATAGAACTCGCCGTTTTCATACAAAAACTCAAAGGTGCCCGCGCCCCGGTAGCCCATGCGCTTGCAAGCGGCGGCGCAGCGCTCGCCAATTTTGTCAATAAGCTTGCGCGGAATGCCAGGGGCCGGCCCCTCTTCAATGATTTTCTGATGCCGCCGCTGCATCGAGCAATCGCGCTCGCCCAGGTACACCGCGTTCTTGAACTGGTCGGCCATCACCTGGATTTCAATGTGGCGCGGGTTTTGAAGAAACTTCTCCATGTAAACCGCCGGGTTGCCAAATGCAGCACCGGCCTCGGCCTTGGTGGTTTGCACCGCGTGAATCAGCGCCGCTTCAGTGTGCACCACGCGCATGCCACGGCCACCGCCGCCACCGGCGGCCTTGATGATGACCGGGTAGCCCACGCTTTTGGCGATGCGGCGCACTTGCACCGGGTCATCGGGCAGTTCACCTTCCGAGCCCGGCACGCAAGGCACGCCGGCCTTGATCATGGCCTGCTTGGCCGACACCTTGTCGCCCATCATGCGAATCGACTCGGGGCTGGGGCCAATGAATTTGAAACCGCTCTTCTCCACCCG
>JBEDFU010000357.1:0-8053 GCA_041174965.1 Pseudomonadota bacterium
GGCTTCGGCCGTGGGAATCCTATTCATGAACCACCCATACATGCCGTGGATCGCAGCTGGCATCTTTACCTTGGCCGTGCTGCATACATTCAGCACCAAGTACTTTGAACATCTGGCGCACGCAAACCCGCGTCACGCCGGCATTTGGCACCTCCTTGGCGAAGTCGAGGCGGTATTTGGATTATGGGCAATGGTATTGGCGATAGCCATGTTTGCCTTGGTTGGCAAGGCAAACACCATTGAATACCTCGATTCGCGCAATTTCACGGAGCCGCTTTTCGTTTTCGCCATCATGGTGGTGGCAGGTACCCGACCCATCTTGCAAGCTTGTGGCAGGCTCGTCCAGCAGATTGCACGCCTAGCACCTTTGCCTACGGCGATGGTCAACTACTTTCTGTTGCTGTCGGTGGTGCCTTTGCTGGGCTCTTTGATCACAGAGCCAGCGGCCATGACGCTTGCTGCGCTCATGCTGCGTGACTCGGTGTTCTCTGAGCGGGTTAGCGAGCGTCTGAAGTACGCCACGCTGGGGGTGTTGTTTGTCAATATATCCATTGGGGGAACGCTGACACCATTTGCCGCACCTCCTGTGCTGATGGTGGCAACCACATGGCAGTGGGATCTGAATTTCATGCTGATGAACTTTGGCTGGAAGGCGGCGATTGCAGTCTTTGTCAATGCTTTCCTTGTGACACTTTTAATGAGACGAGAGCTGTTTGGACTTGGTGAGCCCGCCGTTGCCCGCATGACTGTCCCTCCCATCATGGTGGCGATCCACATGACTTTTCTGCTTGGAATAGTCTTTTTTGCGCACCATCCGGTTGTGTTCATGGGCTTGCTGCTGTTTTTTATTGGCTACGCCAGTGCCTATACCGCGCATAAAGATCGCCTGATTCTTCGCGAAGCTTTGCTGGTCGCATTTTTCCTTGCCGGCTTGGTGGTTCTGGGTGGTCAGCAGTCTTGGTGGCTTCAGCCACTGCTCATGGGACTGAGCGCCGACGCTGTGTTTTATGGCGCCACTGCGCTGACGGGTATAACAGACAACGCGGCACTGACCTATTTGGCTTCCCAGGTTCCAGGTTTGAGTGATGAGTTCAAGGTGGCCATCGTCGCTGGTGCCGTGACCGGTGGGGGCCTCACCGTCATAGCCAACGCCCCCAATCCGGCTGGTGTCGCGATCCTAAAAGGTAAGTTTGAAGAAGGCGTTATCAGCGCCGGAAAATTGTTATTGGCTGCAATTCCACCAACGATTGTGGCGACTATGGCATTCAGGGTTTTGTGATGCGGGGCATTCGTAAGCTCCATCAGGAAGAAATAGCTGGCAACCGTAAACCCTCTCATCCCCCCAATTGACCCGCCACCAAAGCCAATTGCCGCGAACAGCGCTGCGCCAGTCGCAGGTCATGGGTCACCACCACCACCGCGCTGCCGTGCACCTGGGCCAGTTCCAGCAGCAAGCCAAAAACACCATCGGCTGTGTGTTGGTCTAAGTTGCCGGTGGGTTCGTCGGCCAAGATGCAGGCCGGGCGTGTCACCATGGCGCGGGCCAGGGCCACGCGCTGGCGCTCACCGCCAGACAACTCTGCCGGGCGGTGCTCGGCGCGCTCGGCCAAACCCACTTGGGCCAACAGCTGCCGGGCTTGATTGGCGGCTTGGTGGCGGTCCATGCGCCGAATCCACAGCGGCATGGCCACGTTGTCCAAGGCGCTGAACTCGGGCAGCAGGTGGTGAAACTGATAAACAAACCCCAGGTGCGCATTGCGCAGCCTCCCCATGGCCGCTGCATCCAGGTTCGCCAAGGCCTGGCCCATCAAATGGACACTGCCCTGGCTGGGGGTGTCCAACCCCCCCAGCAAATGCAGCAAGGTGCTTTTGCCCGAGCCCGACGCCCCCACGATGGCCACTGTGTCGCTAGCTTGCACTTGCAAATGGACATCGCGCAGCACGGTCACGTCCAAAGGGCCTTGGTGGAAGCGCTTGCCCAAACCCTGCGCTTGGATCACGGGCTGCATTGGGGTGCGCTCATTCATAGCGCAAAGCCTCGGCGGGTTGGATGCGGCTGGCGCGCCAGCTGGGGTAGACGGTGGCCACAAAAGACAGCGCCAGCGAGATCAAGGCAATGGGCCAAATGTCGGCGCTTTGCGGGTCGCTGGGCATGCGGCTGATGAGGTAAATATCGCGCGGCAAAAAACTCGCGCCCAAGGCGTTTTCAATCGCGGGCACGATCACATCGATGTTGTAAGCCACGCCCAGGCCCAGACCCAAGCCGAGCAAGGTGCCGATCACCCCGATCAGCGCTCCTTGCACCATGAAGATCGACATGATGCTGCCCGGGCTGGCACCCAAGGTGCGCAAGATGGCGATGTCGGCGCGTTTGTCGGTGACCAGCATCACCAAGGTGCTGACCAAGTTGAATGCGGCCACCGCCACGATCAGGGTGAGGATGATGAACATCATGCGCTTTTCCACCTGCACCGCGGCAAACCAGGTGCGGTTTTGCCGCGTCCAGTCGCGCACCCACAGGCCGGGGAGCATGGGCATCAACTCGTCGGCGACTTGGCGCGCGCGGTGCAAATCGCGCAGCTTCAAGCGCACGCCGCTGGGCCCTTCCAGCCGAAACAAGGTTTGGGCATCGGCCAGGTGCAACAAGGCCATGTTGGCATCGTATTCATAGTGGCCAGAATCAAACACGCCCACCACTTGCATTTGTTTCAACCGGGGCAACACCCCTGCAGGGGTGATTTGTCCGCCTGGCGCGATCACCGTCACTGGTTCGCCCACCCGCACCCCCAGGCTGCGCGCCAACTCGCTGCCCAGCACCACCCCGAAGCGGCCGGCTTGCAGTTGTTCGCGCACCGCGGGGCTCAGTTGCAGGCTCAGGTCGGTGACCGCGCCATCCAGCGCCGGATCGATGCCGCGCACCACAGCGCCTTTCATGTCTTCGCCACGGGCGATCAAAGCTTGGGCCGCCACAAAAGGCGCACCGGCCACCACATCGGGGTGCTTCAAGGCCTGGGCCAATGTGGCCGCTGCATCGGGCAGGGCGCCGCCATCGGGGGCGTACACCTCGATGTGCGACACCACCCCGAGCATGCGGTCGCGCACCTCTTTTTGAAAGCCGTTCATCACGCTCAACACGATGATGAGCGCGGCCACCCCCAAGGAGATCCCCAGCATCGACACCCCAGAGATGAATGAAATAAACCCATTGCGCCGGGTGGCGCGCCCGGCGCGGGTGTAGCGCCAACCCAGCACCAGCTCGTACGGAATGAATGAGGGGTTGGGGCGCGACATGGGTGTGGATTGTGTCATCTTGCACAATGCGCCCTGTGCCAACGCCCCATGCCATCGTGATTCCCTCTGCCCTGGTGGACCCCGAGGACAGTGCTTTTGTCCAGGCCTTGGCCGGGATGCGCTTGCCCCACTTGTCGGCTTTGTTGGCGCGTTCGCGGGTGCAGCGCAGTCCCGAGCACCCCGCCCAGCGCTTGAGCACGGTGCATGAATGGGCCCAAGCCCAAGCCTGGGGCTGGACGCCCACAGACGGTTTGTTGCCTTGGGCAGCCATGCGCGCCCAGGCCTTGGGTTTGGACGCCCGGGGCGAAAAAGCCTGGGCGGTGTTCACCCTGTGCCATTGGCATGTGGCCCAAGGCCAGATCACCATGGCGTCGCCAGCGCGTTTGGGCGTGACCGACGCCGAAAGTGATGACTTGCGCCTGGCCATGCAAACCTATTGCGAACAAGACGGCATCCAGTTGCACCCCGATGGCCCAGGCCAGTGGTTGGCAGCCTCCGAATTGTTTCGCGGCCTGCCAACCGCCAGCCTGGACCGCGTGGTGGGCCATGCGGTCGAGGATTGGTGGGTCGGTGCCGGCCTCAGCCAGCCCAGCGAAGCCGCCCAGCACTTGCGCCGCTTGCAAAACGAAATGCAGATGTTGTTCTACACCCATGCCTGCAACGAATCGCGCCAGACCGCCATCAACTCCTTTTGGATCAGTGGCACTGGGGATTTGGCCGCTGCCCATGTTCGGGGTGGCCACTTGGCCCCTGCCGCCCATGCGGGTGCCAAGACCCCAGCCGTGTCGCCGTCCCATGGCACCCCAGTGACGCAGTCCGTGAATGGCGATGGCGCGTGGCCCCAGCCCGGATGGCAGCAGCCTGCGGTGCAGCGCTTGCACCAAGCCGCCCAAATGCGCCATGTGGCGGCCTGGGTTGAAGCTTGGCAAGCGCTGGACGCACAACTGCTGGCGCCCTTGGCGAATGCGCCTCTCGCTCAACTGGTGTTGTGCGGCACGCGCCATGCCTGCGTGGTCCAATCTGAGGCCTCTGTTTGGCCTTCCTGGTGGCGCGCTTGGCGGGCCCCCACTTTGCAACAGGCTTTGTTGGACCGATGAAATTCACTCAACGCGATATCCCCCCCCGCAGCCTGTGGGCGCTGGAGCAAGCCGGCGTGCATCCCTTGTTGGCGCGCTTGTTCGCGGCCCGTGGCGTGCATGGGCCGCAAGACCTTGACCCCGACCTGGCACACCTGTTGCCGCTGCAAAACCTCAAAGGTGTTCAAGAAGCCGCCGTGTTGTTGGCCGATGCCATTGCGCGCCAAGCCGCCTTGTGCATCGTGGCCGATTACGACTGCGATGGGGCCACCGCCTGCGCCGTGGCCTTGCGCGGTTTGCGCATGCTGGGCGCCCAACGGGTGGACTTTGTGGTGCCCGACCGGGTGGTGGATGGCTACGGCCTGACCCCGCCGATTTCCGAGCGCGTCAAAGCCCAAGGTGCCGACGTGTTGATCACGGTGGACAACGGCATCGCCAGCGTGCAAGGTGTGGCGCGGGCGCGCGCTTTGGGCTTGCAAGTCTTGGTCACCGACCACCATTTGCCCGGCCCCGAATTGCCCGAGGCCGATGTGACCGTCAACCCCAATCAACCCGGCTGCACCTTCCCCAGCAAAAACCTGGCCGGTGTGGGCGTGATGTTTTATGTGCTGTTGGCCCTGCGCGCCGAGCAGCGTCGTCGCGGCGTGTGGGATGCCCCTGGACAAGTCGCGCAACCACGCTTGGACAGCTTGTTGCCCCTGGTGGCCTTGGGCACGGTGGCCGATGTGGTGCGCCTGGACGCGAACAACCGGCGCCTGGTCACCCAAGGGTTGAAGCGCATCCGCAAAGGGCAAATGCCCGCCGGCATGGCCGCCTTGTTTGTCGCCGCAGGGCGCCACCCCGATCGCGCCAGCGCGCAGGACTTTGGCTTTGCTTTGGGCCCGCGCATCAATGCCGCAGGCCGTTTGGCCGATATGCGCCTGGGGATTGAATGCTTGCAAACCGATGACCTGTCGCACGCCACCCAATGTGCCCAAGCGCTGGACCAGATCAACCGCGAGCGCCGCGACATCGAAGGCGGCATGCGCGAGCAAGCCCTGATGCTGGCCCAATCCATGCTCGACGGCTTTGACGAACCGCCCAGCGCTTTGTGCTTGTTTGACCCCGACTTCCATGAGGGCGTGGTGGGCATCGTCGCAGCCCGCATCAAAGACCAATGGCACCGCCCCACATTTGTGTTTGCCGCCAGCCAAGCCGATGGCAAGGGCGAAGAACTCAAGGGCTCTGGCCGTTCCTTGCCCGGGTTTCATTTGCGCGATGCCCTGGACTTGATCTCCAAGCGCCACCCGGGTGTGCTGCTGCGTTTTGGGGGCCATGCGATGGCCGCTGGGTGCACCATCCATGCCGATCACATCGATGTGTTTGAGTCGGCCCTGCAACAGGTGGCCCAGGAGTGGTTGGACGAGGCCACCCTGCAGCGCCGCTTGGAAACCGATGGCCCTTTGCTGCCTGAATATCGGCGCGTGGAGTTGGTCGAGCAACTCAACAGCGAGGTTTGGGGCCAAGGTTTTGCCGCCCCCACGTTTTGTGAGGAGTTGGAGGTGGTGAGCCAGCGCCTGGTGGCCGAAAAGCATTTGTCCCTGCGCTTGCGCCACCAAGGCGATGTGGTGGATGCCATTTGGTTTGGCCGGGTCCAGCCTTTGGCGGCGCGCGCCACCTTGGCCTACCGCGTCGAGACCGATGCCTGGCAAGGCCAAAACCGGGTGCGGTTTGTGATTGAAGCCGCCCAAGAATGAGGTCGTCCCCCATGTCCCGCATCAAACGCAGTGCCAGCACCGGTTTGCCCACGGTGAATTTTTCCGACCACGGCCCAGTGCGCTATTTGCACCTGGGCACCGATTGGGTGCAGGGCTCGATGTGGCCCGACCGACCCTTTGACATCCACCTGGACTATGTGCAGCGCATGATGGGTTGGCTGTTGTGGGTACCGCCTGAAGAGGTGGTCCACCTCAAGGCCATGCAACTGGGTTTGGGGGCTGGCACCTTGACCAAGTTTTGCGCCAAAAAACTGGGCATGCACACCACGGCGATTGAAATCAACCCCCAGGTGGTGGCTGCTTGTCGTTTGTGGTTCAAACTGCCACCCGACAGCGAGCGCTTGCAAGTGGTGTTGGGCGACGCCGCCGAAGTGGCCGCGCACAGCCATTGGCGGGCCCAAGTGGACGTTTTGCATGTTGATTTGTATGACCATGAAGCCGCTGCACCGGTGCTCGACAGCGAGGCTTTTTATGCCGATTGCCGCCAATTGCTCACGCCCAGCGGTTGCATGGTGGTGAACCTGTTTGGGCGCAGCCACAGCTATGCGCGCAGCCTGGAAAAAATCAGCGCCGTGTTTGGCGCAGATGCGGTGTGGGCGTTCAAGCCCACGCGGGAAGGCAATACCGTGGTCATGGCCCAACGCACCCGCGCGGTGCCTGAACCTGATGCTTTGCTGTCGCGCTCGCTACACATCGAGCAACACTGGGGTTTGCCCGCGTCCAAGTGGTTGCGGGTGCTCGCGCCTACCGCCTTGTCACAAGGGGATTGATGGTTTTTGGGGGCGCGCCGGGCATGATCCTTTCGGCGCGGGGCGGCGAAGCGGTCAAATCGTATACAAAAATCCAGGGCCATAGGTGAAACCCACATAGACGCAGCACCATAACCTGCACACAATCGGCGAGTTTTGTTTCATCGAGGAGATCATTCGTGAACATCAAAAGTCAGAAAGACTTTTTCTCAGGCCTCATGTTTTTGGTGGTTGGTGCCGCTTTTGCATGGGGTGCGACCAAGTATTCCATCGGCACGGGCGCGCGCATGGGCCCGGGGTATTTCCCCTTGTTGTTGGGTGTGATGTTGGCGGTTTTTGGCGCCATCATCTGCTTCACCTCCTTGGTGGTGGAAACTGCCGATGGCGAAAAAGTGGGCCGCTTTGGATGGCGCCCCATCATCTACATCCTGGGCGGCAATCTGGCCTTTGGCGTCTTGTTGGGCGGCTTGCCCAGCATTGGCTTGCCCCACATGGGTTTGATCGTGGGGATTTTTGCCCTGACCATCATTTGCAGCAAAGCCGGCAGTGAGTTCAACTGGCGCGATGTGCTCTTATTGGCTTCTGTGCTCAGCGTAGGCAGCTACATGGCCTTCATTGTCTTGCTCAAACTGCAAATTCCGGTTTGGCCAAAGTTCATCACCGGTTAAGGAGAGACAGAGCATGGATTTAATCGCAAACCTGGCCACTGGTTTTGGGGTGGCGTTCACCCCCATCAACCTGCTGTACTGCCTGATTGGTTGCATTTTGGGCACCTTGATTGGTGTGTTGCCCGGCATTGGCCCGGTCGCCACCATTGCCATGTTGTTGCCCGCCACCTACGCTTTGCCGCCGGTGTCGGCGCTGATCATGTTGGCCGGTATTTACTACGGCGCGCAATATGGTGGCTCCACCACGGCCATTTTGGTCAACCTCCCCGGCGAATCGTCCTCAGTGGTGACCATGATCGATGGCTACCAAATGGCCCGAAAAGGCCGAGCGGGACCTGCGCTGTCTGCCGCTGGCTTGGGCTCGTTTTTCGCTGGTTCTGTAGGCACCTTGATTTTGGCCGCCTTTGCTGCCCCTTTGACCGAGTTGGCCTTCAAGTTCGGCCCGGCCGAATACTTCTCGTTGATGGTGCTGGGCCTGATCGGTGCCGTGGTGCTGGCCTCGGGCTCGCTGA
>JBEDFU010000358.1:0-5602 GCA_041174965.1 Pseudomonadota bacterium
CGCGTATTCCATGGTCACCACTTTGTAGCCTTCCATGGCGGCTTGCAAAGCGTTGATCGGGTCAATTTCAGTCACCCACACTTGCGCGCTCAAAGCACGCAGAGCTTGGGCCGAGCCCTTGCCCACGTCGCCGTAGCCAGCCACCAAGGCCACTTTGCCAGCGATCATCACGTCGGTGGCGCGTTTGATGGAGTCCACCAAGGATTCGCGGCAGCCGTACAGGTTGTCGAACTTGCTCTTGGTCACTGAATCGTTCACGTTGATGGCGCGGAACATCAAAGTGCCTTTGGCGGCCATTTCGTTCAAGCGCAACACGCCGGTGGTGGTCTCTTCGGTCACGCCCATGATCTGGGCTGATTTGCGGCTGTACCAAGTGGGGTCCACAGCCAGCTTGGCTTTGATGGCGTTGAACAAACACACTTCTTCTTCGCTGCCAGGGTTGCTCAACAAAGAGGCGTCGGTTTCGGCGCGCTTGCCCAAATGCATCAGCAGCGTCGCGTCGCCACCGTCGTCCAAAATCATGTTGGGGCCTTCGCCCTCGGCACCCTTGGCACCGAATTCAAAAATGCGGTGGGTGTAATCCCAGTAGTCATCCAAGGTTTCGCCTTTATAGGCAAACACCGGGGTGCCATTGGCCACCAAAGCGGCAGCGGCATGGTCTTGGGTGGAGAAGATGTTGCAAGAAGCCCAACGCACTTGGGCGCCCAAGGCTTGCAGGGTTTCGACCAGCACCGCGGTTTGAATGGTCATGTGCAACGAACCGGTGATGCGAGCGCCTTTCAGGGGCTGGGCTTTGGCGAACTCTTGGCGAATGGCCATGAGACCGGGCATTTCGGTTTCGGCGATTTTGATTTCTTTGCGACCCCAGTCGGCCAAGCTCATGTCGGCGACGTGGAAGTCAGTGGTTTGGGTGGGTTTGAGTGATGCGTTCATGCGAGGCTCCGATAAAGGTTCAGGGCCACTGACGCGGTTCTTCAAGCACTTGGTGGGGTACCGAGGTGCTCACCTCACGTTGTCAGTGGGTGAGCGCAGTTGGAAAAGGTTCCGAGCCTCACATCTTCAGTTTTGAAGTTGCTGCAGCGCTCCTCGGTGCAGGAATTCTATCAAAGCATCGCAGTGGGCGCAGAGCCCCCACACCCACCCACGCCAATGCGCGCCAAAGCACTGGGTCGTACCAGCACAGTCGGGGTCCAGTTGACGCATTTGGTACTAACATGCCACCCATGCTCAACCGGAACATTATTTTTTTCATCAAAGACCGCTTGCCGGTGGGGATGCGATCCACACAGGACGTTTACTTTGTGGTCTTTGTGCTGTCTGCGCTGGCATTCATCATTCCCACCTGCCCCTGGTTTTTTATCTTGGGTCAAGAGCGGGCTGGGGCATCGGTGGCCGTGATGGCCACCGTCATCACCATCACCATGCTGTGTTGGCGCTTTCTCCAACTGCCCCTGATTTGGGCGCAAAACGTCTACCAAAGCAGTCTGCTGGCTGTGATCTTGTACAACGCTTGGTACATGGGCGGTTTGAGTTCGCCGGTGCTGGTCTGGCTGGGCATCGTGCCGGTACTGCCCTTGTTCACGGCGCGCTCACGCATTTGGGTCTACGTCTGGATGTTCTTGTCCTTTTCATCCGTTTGGGTTTTTTACATATTGCAGATCCAGGGCGTTTTGCCCATGTTGGTGCAAGAAACCCCAGAAGAGCTGGCTTTTCGCTCGCTGATGTACGCCATGCTGCTGCTCACTCAATTGAGTTTGATTTATTCGGTGGACATGCTGAGCGAATCCACGCTGCGCCATATTTCGCGCACCAACAACCGACTCAACTTGTTGTCGGTGGACTTGCAAAAAGCCAATGCCCACAAAGACCAATTTTTGGCCATGGTCAGCCATGAAATGCGCACCCCTCTGAACGCGGTCATGGGCTATTTGAGCTTGATGAGCACCGACAAGCGCCTGCCCGAAGATGCCGTCGACTTTGTCAAAGGGGCGCAAAACTCCGCAGCCCACTTGCTCACCGTGATCAACGACTTGTTGGATTTCTCGCAAATTCAAAATGGCCGTGTGGTGCTCAACCCGCAGGTGTTCAACCTGCATGTGATGCTGCACAAAACCCACAGCATCTTCAAGCCCCGCGCCAGCGACCTGGGCCTGAACTACAAATTGGTGTTGAGCCAAAACGTCCCCGAGTGGGTGCGGGGCGATCAGCACCGGCTGGCACAAATTCTCATCAACCTGCTGGGCAATGCCTTGAAGTTCACCGATCGCGGCCATGTCACCATGCAAGTTGATTTTGAAAGCACCGGCCCAGGCCAGGGCCATTTGATGGCCTGCGTCAAAGACAGCGGGCGTGGCATCCCCGTCGAAGCCCAGCACAAAATTTTCGAACCCTTTGTCCAACTCACCCAGGCCGATGGCCAAGCCGCACCGCGCGACGCATTGCGCGGCAACGGTTTGGGTCTGAGCATCACCCGCACCCTGGTCAACAGCCATGGCGGCACCATTGGCTTGCACAGTGAGGTGGGCGTGGGCTCAGAGTTCCGCGTTGACATCCCCCTGCCCATCGCCCCAGCGCCGCCGAAATCGGTGCCCGCATTGGAGCTGATCGACCACACCCCCGTCAAACTGCTGATCGTGGACGACCATGCGGTCAATCGCATGGTGGCCACCGCCACCATCCAACGCTCCATGCCCAACGCGCAAATTGACCAGGCCGAAAACGGCACCCAAGGCCTGGAGAAGATGTCGACCACTTTGTACGATTTGGTTTTGCTCGACTTGGTCATGCCCGACATTGACGGCATTGAAGTGATGCGCCGGGTGCGCGGCACTTTCCCACCGCCCTACCGCGATGTGGACGTGGTGGCCTTGACCGCCAATGTGGCCGAAGACGCGCTCAAAACCTGCTTGGCGGTGGGCATCAGCGAAGTCATGCCCAAACCCTTTGACCGGCTGACCTTGGTCAACACCGTGATCCGGCACAGCACCCGCTCACAAACCGGCACCGTCTCTGTGCCCCAGAACTGACCCGAAGAACCACCCATGCTCGGCGGGCAGCCGTCTATGATGCGGGCTGTTATCCGCACCACACCATGAGCCCATACCTTTCAGAAGTGCGCCGCCGGCGCACTTTTGCCATCATCTCCCACCCCGACGCGGGCAAAACCACCCTCACCGAAAAGCTGTTGCTGTTCTCGGGGGCGATTCAAATCGCCGGTTCGGTCAAGGCACGCAAAGCCTCGCGCCACGCGACCAGCGATTGGATGGAGATTGAAAAGCAACGGGGCATTTCAGTGGCCTCGTCGGTCATGCAAATGCTGTACCGCGAGCACGTGATCAACCTGCTCGACACCCCAGGTCACAAAGACTTTTCGGAAGACACCTACCGGGTGCTCACCGCGGTGGACTCGGCCCTGATGGTGATCGATGCGGCCAATGGTGTGGAAGCGCAAACCCGCCGACTCATTGAAGTGTGCCGGCAACGCGACACACCCATCATCACCTTTGTCAACAAAATGGACCGCGAAGTGCGCGATCCTTTGGACATTCTGGACGAGGTGGAGCGCGAACTGGGTATGCCCTGCGTGCCCATGACCTGGCCTGTGGGCCAAGGCAAACAGTTTGGTGGCATTGTCAATTTGCGCACCCAGGCCATGACCGTGTTCGAGTCGGGCAGCGAGCGCTTGCCGCAAGACTTTGAAACCGTGCCGTTGACCGAGCAAGCCAAACTGACCGAGCGTTTCGGTTTGGAATGGCAAACCGCCATGGACAGCATGGAACTGGCCACCGGAGCATCACCCACGTTTGACCGCGAAGCGTTTTTGGCGGGCAAACAAACCCCCGTGTTTTTTGGTTCGGGCGTGAACAACTTTGGTGTGATGGAAGTGCTGGATGCGCTGGTCGATTTGGCACCCCACCCCCAATCTCGCCACAGCCAGTTGATGGTCAACAAGGCCTTGGTTGAAAAGGACGTACAACCGGAGGACTCTGGCTTTTCAGGCGTGGTGTTCAAGGTGCAAGCCAATATGGACGCCAACCACCGCGACCGCATTGCGTTTGTGCGTGTCGCCTCGGGCCGGTATGCGCCGGGCATGAAACTGAAAGTGCAACGCAGCAGCAAAGAGTTGCGCCCCACATCCGTCGTGACCTTCTTGAGCCAACGCCGCGAAGCCGTGGAAGAGGCTTTTGCAGGCGACATCATTGGCTTCACCACCCATGGCGGCGTGCAACTGGGCGACACCATCACCGATGGCGCGGCCCTGCAATTCACGGGTTTGCCGTTTTTTGCCCCCGAGATGTTCATGACCGTGGTGCTGAAAAATCCACTGCGCACCAAACAGTTGCAAACTGGCTTGGAACAACTCGGTGAAGAAGGCGCGATTCAGGTCTTCAAACCCGAAATGGGCGGCGCCATGCTGTTGGGCGCGATTGGGCAGTTGCAGTTTGAAGTGGTGCAGCACCGTTTGCGCGGTGAATACGATTGCGATGTCCGGCTCGAAGGCAGTTCGTTCACCGGTGCGCGCTGGATCACCGCCGACTCACCCAGCGAATTGAAAGAGTTCATCAACGCCTACCCGCAACGCATGGCCACCGACGCAGCTCAATCACTGGCCTATTTGTGCACCTCGCCCTATGACGTGCGCTTGGCGCAAGAGCGCTTCCCCAAAATTCACTTTCACCCTCTGCGCGAACATGCGGGCTTGGCCTTGCAAAGCGCGGGCTGAAGGCCACAACGCCACCCCGATCCAACCCATGCCCCCGCTCGAGACGCCACCGCCGTCACGCCACACCCGCGCATGGGCCTTGGCAGGATTGCTGGTGTGTATGGGCTTGTCGGCTTGGGAGGCACGCCGCTGGACCGGCACCGATGTGCCCATGCCCCCAGCTGCTGTTGTTGCCCCCGCAGCGCACACCATCGGCAAGTCGTGGCACATGGTGTCCGAGGGCGATCTGCCCCAACCCAGCACCGCACCCGCAGCCCATGCCAGCCACCTGCTGACCCTGCCCGAACAAAGCCCTGACGCCATCGCCGCATTTTGGTTTGCCGGTGAACGCGAAAGCGCCCCCGATGTGCGCATCGCCATGAGTCTGCTCGATCGGCAAACCCAAACCTGGCGCGATGCACAGTGGGTGGTGGATCGCCATGCCATGGGCAACGCCTTGGGCCACGGCCTGCGCCGCCTGGGCAACCCAGTGGCCTGGATCGACGCCCAGCAGCGCATCCATTTGTTTGTGGTCGCCACCGGCTTGGGTGGCTGGGCGGCCAGCCGGGTGTTGCACCTGCGCCAAGCCCCTGGCAGCACCGACCTGTCTTCGCTTCAGCTCGACGTGGTGCGCGTGTTGCCGCTGTCGTGGTTGTGGAACACCAGCCACCTGGTGCGCAACCCGCCCCTGCCCCTGGCCGATGGCGGCATGGTCCTGCCTCTGCACTTTGAATTGGGGCTGAAGTACCCGGTGTTTGCATGGTTCAACCGTGAGGGCGATTTGGTCGGCCTGCGCCGCATCAGCGCGCGCAAAGATGTGTTGCAACCCAGCTTGCTGGCCGTCTCGCCCACGCACTGGTTGGCGCTGATGCGCACCCAATCGCCCGTGCGCCGCGTGGC
>JBEDFU010000359.1:0-4248 GCA_041174965.1 Pseudomonadota bacterium
CTGCCCTGCTGCAAGGCCTCAACGCTGAGCAACGCGCTGCGGTGGCCTTGCCGCGCGAGCACGCGCTCATCTTGGCGGGCGCGGGCTCGGGCAAAACCCGGGTCTTGACCACCCGCATCGCCTGGTTGCTGCAAAGCGGGCAATGCGCATCATCAGGCGTGTTGGCGGTGACCTTCACCAACAAGGCGGCCAAAGAGATGCTGACCCGCTTGTCGGCCATGCTGCCGGTCAACGTGCGTGGCATGTGGATTGGCACCTTCCATGGCCTGTGCAACCGATTTTTGCGCGCCCATTGGAAGCTGGCCAACCTGCCCCAGTCGTTTCAAATCTTGGACACCCAAGACCAACTCTCGGCCATCAAGCGGCTGTACAAGCAGTTTTCGGTGGATGACGAGCGCTTTCCGCCCAAGCAAACCCAATGGTTCATCGCGGCTTGCAAGGAAGACGGTTTGCGCCCGGCCGACGTGGAGGCGCGCGACGCCGATGCCCGCAAAAAGGTCGAGATTTACCAACTCTACGAAGACCAATGCCAGCGCGAAGGCGTGGTCGATTTCGGTGAGCTGATGCTGCGCAGCTTCGAGTTGTTGCGCGACAACGACCCCTTGCGCGAGCACTATCAACGCCGCTTTGGCCATGTGCTGATTGACGAATTCCAAGACACCAACCGCTTGCAATACGCCTGGATCAAACAGTTGAGCTCGCCCACCAGCGCCGTGTTTGCGGTCGGCGACGACGACCAAAGCATCTACGCCTTTCGCGGCGCCAGGGTGGGCAACATGGCCGACTTTGTGCGCGAATTTGGCGTGCGCCACCAAATCAAGCTGGAACAAAATTACCGCAGTCACAGCAACATCCTGGACAGCGCCAATGCCTTGATCAGCCACAACCAAGGGCGCTTGGGCAAAAACCTGCGCACCGACCAAGGCCCGGGCGAGCCGGTGCGGGTGCACGAGTCCACCAGCGACTTTGCCGAAGCGCAATGGATGGTCGATGAAATGCGCCAGTTACTGCGCGATGGTCAAAACGGCGATGGCAGCCAAGGCATTGCCTCGCGAAACGAAATCGCTGTGTTGTACCGCAGCAATGCCCAAAGCCGGGTGATTGAAACCGCGTTGTTCAATGCGGGCATGCCCTACCGGGTGTATGGGGGTTTGCGCTTTTTCGAACGCGCTGAAATCAAGCACGCATTGGCGTACTTGCGCTTGTTGGAGAACCCGCGCGATGACACCAGCTTCATGCGGGTGGTCAACTTCCCGCCGCGCGGCATTGGTGCGCGCAGCACCGAGCAATTGCAAGACGCAGCCCAAAGTGCCGGTTGCTCGTTGCACGATGCGGTCAGCGCCGTGGCCGGCAAGGCGGGGGCCAATTTATCGGCCTTTGTCGCCAAGCTGGATGTGTTGCGCGAGCAAACCCACGGCATGGGCTTGCGCGGCATCGTTGAAACCGTGCTGGCCCACAGTGGCTTGATCGAGCATTACCAAGCCGAGCGCGAGGGCGCCGACCGGGTGGAAAACTTGCAAGAACTCGTGAGCGCCGCTGAAAGCTTTGTCAGCGTCGAAGGTTTCGGGCGCGATGCCGTGGCTTTGCCCGTGGACATGGACACGGGTGAAGCCGCTGAGACGGGCGAAACTTTGTCCCCCTTGGCGGCTTTTTTGACCCACGCCGCCTTGGAGTCCGGCGAAAACCAGGCCTTGGCGGGTGCAGAGGCGATCCAAATGATGACCGTCCACGCTGCCAAAGGCTTGGAATTTGATGCGGTGTTCATCACCGGCTTGGAAGAGGGTTTGTTTCCGCATGAAAACGCCTTGAGCGACCACCAGGGCTTGGAGGAAGAACGACGTTTGATGTATGTGGCCATCACCCGGGCGCGCAAACGTTTGTACCTGAGCCATGCCCAAACCCGCATGCTGCATGGGCAAACCCGCTACAACATCCGCAGTCGGTTTTTTGATGAATTGCCAGAACACGCCCTCAAATGGCTCAACGTGGCTGCGCCGGGGCTCAACCCCGCCAGTGCATGGGGCAGCTCGCGCCAGCATGCGTCGGTGGCCGCCGCCACCGACTGGACCAGCGCCATTTCACCGCAGCCCAGCGCCAGCGCCTCTGGCGCCCATGCCTGGGTCAAGGCGGGGGTGCCCGTGTTTCACAACAAGTTTGGCGAGGGTGCGGTCTTGGCCATTGAGGGCGTTGGCGAGGATGCGCGTGCCCAAGTGAAATTTGGTCGGCACGGCGTCAAATGGCTGGCCTTGTCGGTGGCCAAGTTAACGCCGGTTTGACGCCATTTGTTTGCAGCCCAGGATGGAGGGGCATCCTGCGCATACCCTCAGCGACTTGACTGGGGTGTCAGGCGGTCTCTTCCTCGCCCACAAAGCAGTCGAGAAAGCTGAAGTAAATCGAGCAAAAAAACATCGCTGCCATCAGCAGCATCAAAGGCATCAGCAACAGTTTGGCGGTGTCCACGCTGTCGCTCACCACGGCCACCAAAGTCACGCCCAGCGACAGGACCAGGGCCACGCTGATCCAACCCAAGAGGAACACCAAAAAGGCACGCCAATTGCGCCAGCAGGCCACCGCGCTGAAAAACAAACTTTTCAGGGGCGGTACGGCATACCAGTGGGTCAAAGCCGGGGCGTGCCAGAACAGCAAAGACAGCGGCATGTACAGCAAGGTGCTCAACCACATGGCCGATTGCACATCGCTTTGCATCAAGGTTTCAAGGTCCATGCTGCCGCCAAACAAATAAAGCTTGGCAAATTGGCCGTCATCGCTCAAAGCCGCCAAAGCCAAAACAGCACAAAAGCCGACGGCATACAAACCGCCCAACACCGCCATGTGGCGGCGTGTTTCGGAACCAGAACGCAGGCCCAACCACAGCAAATGCGGCATGGGAAAGTTACCCAAATGGGCTTCGCGGGTGGCGGCCATCAGGCCCAAGCTGGCCATGGGCAGCAAGGCCAGACCGATGAAGCTGCCAATCAAAGGGATGAGCGAGCACAGCGACAACAAACCCATGAACAAGAAAAATTGCCCGGTCATGGCCAGGGGCTGGCGCCAAAAGGTGCGGATGCCCAACCGCACCCACACCATGCCTTGTTTGGCAGGGAGTATTTGCAGCTTCATGCGCTCAAGCCCACGGGGTGGTGGATGCGCTGCAAAAGCACCCGTTCAAAGTGGCTGGGGTCGTGGGGTTTGAGCATGCTGGCTTCGCGCGGCAGGTGGAAATCCCACAGGCGAGAAATCCAAAACCGCAAAGCCGCCGCGCGCAACATGGGGTTGAGAAGTGCCCGCTCGGCCGCTTGCAAGGGCCGCACCGCCTGGTAGGCACTCAGCAAGGCATCCAAGCGGAGGCCATCAAAGGCACCGGTGTCGAGGTCAATGCACCAGTCATTGAGGGCCACAGCCACATCAAACAGCCAGTGGTCCACCCCCGCAAAGTAGAAATCAAAGAACCCGCTCAATTCATCGCCCACAAACATCACATTGTTGCGAAACAAATCGGCATGCACGGTGCCCATGGGCAAAGCCTGGTACATCGAGGAGGCGGCCACATGGTTTTGGAATGCCAATTCGCTGGCCAGCAAGGGCGCTTGCGCGGTATTCAAAAAAGGGGCCACGATGGGCGCTGTCTCATTCCACCAGGGCAGGCCACGCAAATTGGGTTGGGCCAGATCAAAGCTGGCGCCTGCCACATGCATGCGGGCCAGCATGTCGCCCACGGCGTGGCAGTGGGCTGCACTGGGGTTGAGCTCACTTTGACCTGGCAAGCGCTCCACCACGGCTGCAGGTTTGTCGCACAAGGTGAACAAAATCTCTCCTTGCGGATCAGCCTGGGGCATGGGCACTTTGATGCCTTGGCTCGCCAAATGCTTCATCAATTGCAGGTAAAAAGGCAATTGCGCGTGGTTCAGGCGTTCAAACAAGGTCAGGACGTAATCGCCCTGCGAGGTGGTGGCGAAATAGTTGGTGTTCTCAATCCCGCCGCTGATGCCTTGCAAAGACACCAATTCGCCCAGTTGCAATTGCTGCATGAGTTGATCGGCCTGCTGCTCAGAGACCTCGGTGAATACGGCCATGGGGGAGGGGTTGTGATGGGTGCGGAAGTTGGCCCATTGTACAAACAGGCCCCACTTGGCAAGGCACAATCATTCCCATGCAAGACACACCCACCCTGTTGCTGGTTGACGGTTCCAGCTATTTGTACCGCGCTTTTCATGCCATGCCCGATTTGCGGGTGGACCGCAACGACCC
>JBEDFU010000360.1:0-13565 GCA_041174965.1 Pseudomonadota bacterium
TCCACCACCAATGCCGCTTTGCGCTTGGCCGTCCATCTCTTGATTTCGTCTTCCATCGTCATACCCATGGCTGTTTTCTCCAATAGTATGACCTGAGCAGGTTTTAACTGGGTCATTACAAAAGCTCAAGGCTGAAATTGTCTCGGAGGCGCTCGAAAAAAAGTGGTGAGGCCATCTCGCAGACGGGAGATGGCCCACAAGGTGATTTCTGAGCAAGGCGTGTGCATCCGTCTCGCCTGTGTGGCATTTCGCATCAGCGAGTCCTGCTACCGGTACGAGCGTAAGCTCGATGCTGAAAACGAGGAGGTGGCCAATTGGTTGATCAAACTGACGGACAACCACCGCAGCTGGGGCTTTGGCCTTTGCTATCTATATCTGCGTAACGTCAAGGGCTTTAAATGGAACCACAAGCGTGTGTATCGAATCTACAAGGAACTGGAGCTCAACTTGCGCATCAAGCCGCGCAAACGGCTTGTTCGTGAGAAGCCCGAGGCCTTGACAGTGCCGCTGGCGATTAACCAGGTGTGGTCGATGGATTTCATGCACGACCAACTCGAAGACGGCAGAACGTTCAGATTGCTCAATGTGATTGACGATTTCAACCGCGAGGCCATTGGCATGGAAGTTGACTTCTCATTGCCTTCTGAGCGGGTGATTCGGGAGCTCAAGCAGATCATCTCTTGGCGGGGCAAGCCCGTAGTTATTCGCTGCGACAACGGCCCTGAATACATCAGTGCGGCAATACAGGCATGGGCGCAGGAATGGGGAATCAGGCTTGAATACATTCAACCTGGTAACCCTCAACAAAACGCCTATGTTGAGCGGTTCAATAGGACGGTGCGGTACGAATGGCTGTCACAGTACTATTGGTCAGACTTGGCAGAGGTTCAAGACTTTGCAACGAAGTGGATGTGGTCTTACAACCATGACCGCCCAAATATGGCCTTGGGCGGGTTCACCCCCAAGCAGCGGCTGGCCATGGCTGCATAACGTTTCTACTTCCACGACCCTTGCAAAAGGGGAGGATTACCGTTTTCGCCCTGCCCTTAATGACTAGGGTGAAAAAGTCAACACACTTTATCTTCCAGTGATTTGATTTCCTTTTGGACCATTGCTGGGATGCCCATAATTCGACTTGCCGGGCTTGAAAATTGCGCGAACGAGGTCAGGAACTTCAATCTACCTTCGGATGTCAACAAATGGCTTGATCTGGTTGGGTATTGATGACGCCATTCTTTTGCCAAAAGCATGGTTCTTACTTTGGCGCTTCCATTGACACAGCTGGCCAAGATATCTGCCTCTTGCACAAGCAAGCCTAGGCAGTCAACATTCTTGACATCAAAAATAGATTGCCTGACATGTTGATGATGTTTGGGGACGCTCATCGGATCGGTAATCAAAATAAGTTGATCTATTATTTTGATATCCCGGTTAGCAACACCGTGCTCATTTAAAAATGGTCTCAAAAAACGGATCGATTGCCTTTCTAATTCCTCTGGGTATTTGTTGACGCTGCCGTTATGTAACAAATCATGCCCCAGCATGGCCACCATTGCAGTCATCTCTAAATGCAACTGTTTTTGTAAATCTAAGTTATTAAATGATCGCTGTGCCAATAACAGTGCTGTCAATCCAACAATGGTATCTGCAATATGCAAACGACTGTGGTAGGCGGGCTCTTGATTTTTTGCGAACTGAGCGCTGCCATTTTTTTCGATAAATAAAGATAAATTTTTCGAACATGCATATAAAGAATGGATCTCAGGCGAAGCACTTATCAGCGAATGGTCCCAGCCCAATTGTGTGACACATTGCCGATAAACGAAAGGCAATCCAGGCCATTTGCCTGGCCATGCATTTTGCAAATTCAGATAAGTTAATTTCAGCCCATCAATACTTAACATGGCGATATCAATGATGCAACTCGTTAATTATTGATTGTTGGCGATCCAATCCATTGCCAATTGTTTGGATTGTTTGACTTGCTCTGGATTGAGTCTTTTCAACAATATGTCCCGATTGGAAATGCTGTCGGAGTCTCCCTTGCGAGCCGCCAATGTGAACCACATGTGGGCCTGTACGATGTCAACATCACAACCCTTTCCAGATGTGAGATAAACGCCCAAATTAAATTGGGCTTCAATGTCCCCCTGGCTGGCTGCTTTTTCATACCAGTAAAAGGCTTTGCGCAAATTCACAGGGCAGCCGCGTCCTTGCTCCATCATCATGGCCAAATTAAACTGCGACTCTGGACTTCCATCTGTCGCAGCTTTTGTGTACCAGCGTATTGCCTCTGACTCGTTGATACCGACGCCTTCCCCATGTTCATATATGTAGCCCAGTTGGTAACAAGCATCTACATCGCCTTGCAAAGCTTGCATCATGAGGCCGCGCATTTCCTTTGTCACTTCTGGTGTAGCAGGTGAAGTTGGCTGTGCGGTATGTTCAACGCGCAAATCTGATGGCTTTAGGGCCTCGTACTGAATTGGGGACTTGTCAATGCTGATGTCAAAAACCTCAACGGGATCTTCAATATTTTTAAGTGCTTGTGGTCCACGGGCGTAAAAGCTGACGCTTTCAAATCTTTTGCGGACCTCAGCGTAAACACTGTTGGATATACAAATTCCGCCAGGTATGCCGATGGACTCCAAACGAGCCGCAATGTTTATTCCTTCCCCCATTAAGTTGTCACCCTGAATGGCCACATCACCCAGATTGATACCCACTCTGAAGTGGGCTTGATTTTCAACTCTATTGACAGAGTTTCTTTGTTTTATAAGTTTTTGAAACTCAATCGCTGCAGTAACGGCATCAACAGGGCTGCTGAATTCGGCAATCACAGAATCGCCAGCGGTATTGAATATGCGGCCGTAATGTGACGCAATGGATTTATCAATAAAGGCTCTGGATTCCTTTAATTTTTTAAGGGTTCCAGTCTCATCTACACCCATGGCCTTGCTAAAGCCGACCATATCGGAGGCCAAGATCACGGCCATTTTCCTTCTGGGCTTATCGTCTGACATTGGTTGATCCCCACCTATAAAAGCGTTAAATTGACGCGCCAAGTATATTTTGACGGGTGTGTATCTTCAGTAGGTTCAATGCTCGCCATTGCCTTTGTGCTTGAGCGCATGGGTTCGCTCGGAAATGCTGTCCATGTAGGCAAAAAGCACGCCAGAAATAACGAGAACGACATGGATACCGACTTTCCATGCAATCGCCTGATCAGCTTCTGACCAGATGGCAGGCGTGTCGCCTCCGCTTTTCAGGAGGACGCCGAGATTCACAAAACCCTTGAGCAACTCGATCGCAGAGATGGCAACGATCGAGGCGATCACTTTGATCTTCAAGCCGGCGAAATCCACTTGTCCCATCCATTCGGGCCGATCCTCATGACCTTTGGTGTTGATCTTGGAGACGAAGTTTTCGTAACCGCTAAATATCACGATCAGGAGCAAGTTGGCCACCAGAGAAAGATCAACCAGTGCCAAAACCGCAAGAACCACCTCGCTTTCGCTGGCAGTGAAAATATGGGGCACAGTGTGTATCAATTCTTGACCGAACTTCACCAACAACAAAACGATACCCACCACAAGGCCAAGGTAAAACGGTGCCAGAAGCCACCGGCTGTTGAAAATCAAAACTTCCAACAAGTGTTCAATTGCTTTCATGCGCATTCCAAGTGAAAAAATAAAACCACTGACGTGGTCAAAGGTGTCTGGGGGTTAGTTATTTTTGCTCGACGACGCGCTCGAGTTTTCTGCTGAGGATCCACGATAGCACAAGGAAAACAATCAACATGACCATCCCAAGGCCAGAGAAGGCATCATTCATGACCTTCTCTGAGAATTTTCCAAACACATGACCAGCCGAAAGAATGGCAGCAGACCAAAGTCCAGCCGCGACGAAATTGAACGCCAAAAAAATGGGCCAGGTTAATTGCGACATCCCATAGGCAAAACCAGCTACGCCGCGAATGCCGTGGGGATATCGATGAAACAAAATCAGCCAGACGTAGTAGCGATCTACCAACTGGACCACGATCTGGCTGGTGCGGTAGATGCGTGGAAAAGGCGACAGCCATCGGTTGCCGAAACGACGTCCAATCCAAAAGCGGACCGCATCCCCTGTGAAACTGCCAGCCCAAACGACTGCAACAAGGGTCCCTAGATCAAGAGCGCCTGTGCTTGAGGCGTAGCCAGCAAAAAGCGTGAGCAGCAGGCTATGCGATGCAGCGGATGCAAAGATCAAGCTGTACGCCGCATCACCGTGCAGTCGAAGCAATTCAAGGAAAGCAGCAAGATCGGTTGGGAAGATCAAGGGTGAATCTCGGGATATGAACAATTCTTCGTTTCAAGGTGACTTGCATTCTGCGCACACGAACATGTTTTGGTTCAGAACGCGCTTGAAACTACCGAGCGCTCGAGGCTTGTGTAAACCACATTTGTAGCAACTCATGCTGGCGCCCGTTCCAGACGCTGCGAAGGGACTCCCACCTTCTTTGGACTTGTATCGGAGACCATTTCCCGAAATTTTGGTGATGTCGTCTTTGCTCATTTTTTCCTTTGATGACCTGCGTCAAAATTCATGGGTGCATGGTTTGAATGGGACTGCTGGATTTAATGATGTCATCAATGATTCTCATTGCATCGCTGCTTGATGCGGCGTAGGGGTCAAATTCTGGATGAGCCATTTGCACCATGGGGTCATCTATCGATAAATTGACCAGCGCCATGGACCATTGTCCATATCGACGTTGTTCAATTTCTTCGATCGATAGCAATTCAATGGTGTTGTGACGTTTGTCTGCCATGATGCGTGAAAACAAAGCGTTTATGACAGATCTTTCACCTTCAAGAACCTGCATGTAGATGCCAGACCCCTGGCATAGAACACCAGTGATCTGCGATTCTTTGTTGTTCACGCTAGAAGTTTCCAAAATAGACGAAGTCACATAAGTGGTGATCGGACCAACCGGTTTGCTGACGTACAAAAGTCTAATGAGCATGCGTGGTCCCCTTTGATGTGTCATGCGCTCAATGACGCTTGTTGAGCGGCGCTAGTGTTTCAAGAGCTTAACTCAATCGAGCAGTGATGCTTTAAATCTGCGTTGAGGTTGAGAACACCACCTTGGCTTGGGTGGTGCAAGTTCGCGGTTATTTCATTGCCGTGCGTGGCTGGTCATTGGGGGCTGCTGTGGAAAGTGGAATATCCAATTTCCGTTTGGGCCGCATACAACCGGTCATTCATATCCCGACGACCCCACAGTTGAGGCTGAACCCGCGCGCCAAACAGGGCCAGACTCTCAGACTTTGCTTCGGGGACCACCGTTCGGTGCGCCACACGCCACTGGCCTTCGCGACGCTCAAAGATGTCTACATAACGCCCCCAATAGTCCCGGCTGATGGCATCCTTGGCTTGGGCAAATTTCAACTCTTCTCCCTTAGGGGCACGCAGTCGACGACTGATGAAATAAGTTTCCACAATCGCCGAGTGATCGCTGGAAAATTCGATCAAGCAATTTCCCAAAAAGTGCATGGAGTTATCGACACCATGGAATAGTTTTTCCAGCCAAGCAATCAGACCATTGATATCGCCCTGATAGTCGCCATGCGAATCGTAGGCATTCTCGTGATAGGTCGAGCGCACAAGATCCCAGTCCCCCCGATCAACGCCGCGCGCATATCGGCACAAGGTTTCATAAATGTCTTGCTTGTCAAGCAATCTTTGCAAGGCTTGTTCACGATTCAAAGATGGCATGTTGTGATCGTCCGGTGCGTCAGACGCCTCGAGGTTTCTTCATTGATTGGGCACGGTCACCCGTCGTCAGTTGAATTTTTCTTTGTTGTCCCTGCCGCTGCACTGTGAGCTCCAGAGCGCTTCCAGCAGGGCCCCAGGTCCACAGTTGGCGATAAAAGTCAGGTAGGTTGTCGATGGCGCGGCCCTGCAAGGCGACCAAAATATCGCCGGCTTGAATACCGGCCTGCGATGCAGGGCTTTCGGGCGTAACCCTTTGCACCATCAGGCCGCCTTCGCGCAGCGCTTGGCTGCTGATGCCCAGCCATGATTGAGGCGGGCCTGTTCGCTTGCCGTTTCGCAACATTTCGCTCAGTTGTGGCTTGAGTTCATTGAGTGGCACATATAAGTTGCCCATCATGGGCTTGGTGTCTCCGAAAACGTCTGGCACCAACAAGGATCCCAAGCCAATCAACTGGCCATTGGCATCAAACAGGCCTGCGCCACTCCAATTGTTCACGGCAGGGACGGTCATCAGAGGGGATTCGAGCAGGTATTCCCAATTGCCAGCAAATGGTTTGCGTGAGACCACTTCTAACTCGGTGAGCTCTGCCTCCCCTTGACCCAAAGTCAGCACCTTGGCGGGGGCTTTGATGGCATCCGAGTCGCCCAAGGGGACGGGTTCCAAGCGCAGGGGCACCAAAGATCGAACCAAGCCAAAGCCGCTGACGGTATCCACAGCCCTGACCTGAGCCGGAACCCTTCTGCCTTGCCGGTCAATCAAGTCAACAGACTGGGCCTCAATCAGCAAATAGCCGATGGTCAGCACCAAATCTGGCCCAATGACCACACCTGAACCCTGGCGACGTTGCCCAAGGGTGCGAACAGTGCTGGCGTCATCATCGGTCCGAGCCTGAACAGCAACCACTGATTGCATTAAACGTTCCACCGTTTGGGTGGGCAGTGGAATGGCCGGTGCCTTTTGAGCCCAAATGAGCGGAATGAACAGGGCTTGCAAGCAAGCAAAAATGAATGACTTGAAGAGCATGTTGGAGACCTGTGTGTTTGTCATGTGTTCGATCCAATGACATTCTCTGTGAATAGACGATAACCACGGGGCAACCCTGTTTATACAACCACTGCGCCCGTTCAATGCTTCTCATGGGGCCCATGAGACTGATTAGCTTGGCTCAATCTGCGCCATAGGCACAAACAATCAGGGTAAACCCTTTATTCCATTATGATTCCCATCAATGAGTTTTGCTCATTAGATAGTTTTTATCAACCATCAAAAGGAATCATCGATGTCACTCATCAACACCCAAGTCCAGCCTTTCAAAGCACAGGCGTTCCACAACGGCAAATTCGTCCAAGTTTCTAATGAGTCTCTGAAAGGCGAGTGGTCGGTCCTGATTTTCATGCCCGCCGCTTTCACTTTCAATTGCCCCACCGAAGTGGAAGATGCAGCAGACAACTATGCCGAATTTCAAAAAGCAGGTGCCGAGGTCTACATCGTCACCACCGATACCCACTTTGCCCACAAAGTGTGGCATGAGACTTCCCCCGCTGTTGGCAAAGCCAAGTTCCCCTTGATTGGCGACCCCACACACCAATTGACACGTGCTTTTGGTGTGCACATTGAAGAAGAGGGCTTGGCCTTGCGCGGCACTTTTGTCATCAACCCAGAGGGCATGATCAAGACCGCTGAAGTGCATTCCAACGAAATCGCCCGCGATGTCAAGGAAACTCTGCGCAAGCTCAAAGCAGCCCAGTACACCGCGGCCAATCCTGGCCAAGTGTGCCCAGCCAAGTGGAACGAGGGTGCCAAGACTTTGACGCCCTCGCTTGACCTCGTCGGCAAGATCTAAGCAGGTTGGCTGCTCAAAGGGGTGCGCACTGTGCGCCCCTTTTGTCAGATGCCCTGCACAGATTTTTGATCTATTTTTTCGCTGACCCACACCAATACTGAAGGAAATCACCATGCTTGACACGTCCATGAAAGAACAGTTGCAGGCGTATTTGCAAAACTTGCGTTTCCCCATTCGCTTGATTGCCAGCTTGGACCACAGCGCCAACAGCGCAGAGATGCATGAGTTGTTGATGGAAATAGCCGAACTCTCTGACAAGGTCAGCTTTGAAGACACGGGCGTGGACGCACGCAAACCGTCGTTTGTGGTGGCCAAAGCAGGCGAAACCCGTGGGGTTCGGTTCGCTGCCATTCCCTTGGGACATGAGTTCACTTCCTTGGTGTTGGCCTTGCTGTGGACAGGCGGTCACCCGCCCAAAGTGGCTGCTGAAGTGATTGAACAAATCAAGGGCATGAAGCAGCCCATGAAGTTCGAGGTTTATATGTCCTTGTCCTGCCACAACTGCCCCGATGTGGTTCAAGCGGCCAGTTTGATGGCCATTCTGAATCCCCTCATCGAGACCACCATCATTGATGGCGCATTGAACCAAGCCGAGGTCGATGCCCGCAATGTCATGGCGGTGCCCATGGTCTATCAGAATGACCAGGTGTTTGGTTCAGGTCGTATGAGTTTGGAAGAAATGCTGGGCAAGCTCGATACCCGTTCTTTCGAGCGTGAAGCCGAAAAGCTGAGTGACAAAGAGCCTTTTGATGTGCTGATTGTCGGGGGCGGACCTGCAGGCGCAGCGGCGGCTGTGTACGCTGCGCGCAAGGGCATACGCGTGGGTGTGGCCGCCGAGCGCTTTGGCGGACAAACCAATGACACCATGGCGATTGAAAACTACATTTCAGTGTTGGAAACCGATGGGCCCAAGTTCGCCGCAGCGCTAGAGGCGCAGGTTCGTCACTACGAGGTTGACATCATGAATTTGCAGCGTGCAGAAAAAATCATTCCTGCCGCGCAAGCGGGGGGGCTGATTCAGGTTGAAATGGCCAATGGGGGAGTCTTGAGTGCCAAGAGCGTGATTTTGTCGACCGGAGCTCGTTGGCGCAATGTCAACGTTCCCGGTGAGCAGGAATACAAAAACAAAGGCGTGGCTTACTGCCCGCATTGCGACGGTCCCTTGTTCAAAGGCAAGCGGGTGGCGGTGATTGGCGGGGGTAACTCTGGGGTTGAAGCCGCCATTGATTTGGCCGGTGTGGTGGAGCACGTCAGCTTGATTGAATTTGCCGACGCCCTCAAGGCGGATGCGGTGTTGGTGAGCAAACTCAAAAGCTTACCGAATGTGCGCATCCACCTCAACGCACAAACCACTGAAATCTCAGGCGATGGGCAAAAGGTCAATGGTTTGCACTTCAAAGACCGATCCACCGGCCAAGCGCACCGGATTGAATTGGCCGGCGTTTTTGTGCAAATTGGCTTGGTGCCGAACACCGAGTTTTTGAAGGGCACGGTCACCTTGAGCAAATTTGGTGAAATCGTGATTGATGACAAGTGCCATACCAATCTGCCTGGTGTGTTTGCCGCAGGTGATGTGACCACCGTGCCCTACAAGCAAATTGTCATTGCGGCAGGCGAGGGCGCCAAAGCAGCGCTCAGTGCGTTTGACCATTTGATTCGATCCCCTGTCGTTGAACTCCGTGAAGTTTTGGCTGCTGTTTGAGTCTCTGGGTACGGCAGCTGTGACCCATTAACTTTTCAGGGCTTACCGCATCTGCCCTGATTGACGCGTTGCAATCGCCTCAAAAGGCACAATGGTGGTCAACGGATAATGGTTGTCGAGTGACCATGACCATGAAGGTCATACGAAGTCTTCGTGCAACCTTATCACCATCATCCGGCCCACGTGGGTCTTTTCTCTGCAGTACCGACATGTTGCAACCACTGATCAGTCTATGGCGACACCACGCTCGGGTGACTTTTTATGATGCACTCTCTTCCAGAGATGCCACTGAAGCCGATCTTTCAGGCCTGACGTTTGGTTCGCCTGTCGGTGTTCGCCGCCATTTCTTTCATGTCGATGAGGCCATGTCTTATTTGCGGTACTGGATGGGGGACCCCGGAGCGGTCTCCGAACTCAGGTGGCTGTTGACCAAATCGGGACCTGCGCTCTCGGGTGCGCGCGGTGGGCCAGATCAATGGCTTCAGGTTTTGGCCCATCGCATGCAAAGCGGTGCCTTGGTAGCGGTGGAAGAAACGGCCAAGCGCCAATTTTTGGGGAAAATGGTGGCGACATCTGCCGCCAGTGGCTTGTCTTCTTTGACATCCTTGGCCGATCTGGCCAATTTAACCTCAATACCTGCTCCGTCCATGCTGATGCCTGATTTGACGGCTTTGCAAATAGATGGGGCGCAAGTTCTTCCTGAGGTGGATCAAGCCATAGCGCAAATGAAAACGGCCATCTCTGAGGTGTCTGATTTTTCCGTGAGTCTGTCGCCTGCACCGGCCAAAGTTTTAGACATTCAAAGTGCCATGTCCATAGCGGGTGGTGATGCACAAGCGAAACTTTCTTCCATGTGAACTCAGGGTTGATTCTTGAAACTCGTCACGAATTCACTGACCACCATCACAGAGGGCTCTGCAAAAATTGAGCAGGCCCTGGGGGAAGCCGCCACTGAAATAGCCGCTCAGGTAGGCGGCTTACCCGGCAAGGTGGCCGATTTATTGTCTGAGATGGCCCAAGATTTTCAAGCCATCGCTGACAAGCTCACCGAGATACCGGACCTCTTAAATCCTCAGCCGTTGGTTGCTCCCTTGCCAGGGCGAATGACACAGACCATGGAGCAAATCAAAAGCATTTGCTCTGAAACAGCGAAAATTCCCGCCACACTGGCTGCACAGGTGGCAGACGTGCAACCGATTTCTGAGGCCGTGTCCAATGCCATCCGTGCCTTGGCTGAACTGCCTGAGCAGTTACTGGGTTTGCTGCCATCAGTGCCGGAAAAACTCAAGCCGCTGACTGATTTGTCAGGTCTCGCTGAAACTGTCATCCAGCGTTCGCAGGGCTGTCAAAGTATGGCGACTGACTTCATGACCGAGGTCACCCCCTTGACCGTCGAGTTGAAAAGCATAACTTTGACTCTGCAAAAGTTAGAGCAAAACGGCGTGGTCAGCGAACACATCACCTCCCCGTTGCGCGATCGGGAGGCTGACTTGAAGAGCCAAATAAGCGATCGGTTTGATCAACTCCGGGGGCAGCTCACGGAGTTGAAAGACCAACTGCTGCAGGATGTGGCCCAGATGCGTGACCTTGTATCAGGCGTTGAAGCAGATTTGATGTCGGTATTGATCGATGCCAAGGCGCAAGTGCAAACTGTGGTGACCGAAGGTCTTGAGCCTTTGCTGGCCGGCAAGGGGCAAGTGATCGCTTTTCAAGATAAGGTTCAGGAAGAGGCCCAACACTGCAACGATCTTTTTGACCAAGCCAACGAAGCCATGGTGAAGGCTGTGGATGATCTCAAAGAGGTCATTGAATCTGTGCGCAGCAGCTTGGTGGAGGTCGGTGGGGTTTTGAACCAAACGGGTCAAGATGCCCAGGTGCTGGTGGATCAGTCGCTGGAACCCATGGATGTTTTGCAAGACACCGCGAATGCTTGCTTGGATGCGATTGACCATGTGGTTGTGGTGGTGGGCGAGCAAGTCGATGCGGTCCAACTGTCATTGGATGACATCTCTTTAGAAGTGGAGAACACCAAATCAAGTTTGCAGGAGTTGCCGCAACGATTTGACCCCGTTCGTGAATTCATCACCACAGCGGCGCACGAAGTGGAAAGCATCCGATCGCAAGTCTCGGACTTTGTGGGCCAGGCCATGGATGCGCTGAGCACTGCCAGTGGCCACCTCAACCAAGCCGATGGCTTGTGTGACACTGCCATTGATGTGTGCACCAAGCACATGGCCATTGCCCCGCCGCTGGCCATCGCCAAAAGTTTGTATGTCGGTATCAAGTCAAGCATTCCAAGCTTGCAGGCCTCTATTCAGTCCGCTGAAGCCTTGGTCACCAAAGCAGGTAAAACCGCTAACGACTTGATGGATCAAGCGCAAGCTGTGGTGTTGGGGCTTAACCCGGTGTTGGACCTGGTGCTGGAAAAGCTGCAAGATGCGATAGATGCTTTGGTGGAATTGCTGACACAGTTGCAACAAGGCATCGTGGCTGCCAAGTCTGCTTTGGATGCGATTTTTGAAAAACTTGAGGCGGCCGTAGATGCGATGCGGCAGCAGATGAACGGGTTGTTGGACGTGGTCAAAGACCATGCGCAGCAATTCGTATCCCAAGTCAAAATTCAAGAGACCGTGGATGGACTGGTGCAAAAGCTCCATGATTTTTCAGAGCCCATATTTGTATCTGCCAGTGAAAAGTTGGATGAGTCAACCGGCTCGGTATCGGGTTTTGTGAAGAATGCCAAAGCCCAAATTTCCGATTCTGTGGACTCCTTCGGCGCGCAAATCCAGAAAATGATTGATTTGATTGATGCTGCTTATCAAGCAGGTCAAAGTGCGGGTGAATCCTTGAACCAGCCGCTAGAGGCCTTGCAAAATTCATGGGAAGATCTTGAAGCCCAAGCCCTGGCCCAGGTGGATACAACAAGCTCATATTTGGAGGAGTTGGTCAATCAAACTTTGAGCGATGTGGCCGAGAAAATTGGCGTTGAATGGGCTGCCACATGACCGTGTTGATCTTTGCGACTTGCATCACATCCCATGGGAATGGCTGGCAATGAGCATCAGTCGCGAACAAGCTGCCGATTTTGGCCAGGTGAATACCTTGTTAGATGCGGTTTCTGCACAACACGCCCAGCAAATGGATCTGTGGTCAAGCCAAACTCAGCAATCCACCGACAACCTGTCCAATGAATTGAACGAGCAAATGGCGCAGGTTCAAGCCGCAGCGGATGAGGTGCAGAAGTCTTCACAAAGCCTATCGGTACAAGCTGAACAAACGGTCGCCAGTGCTGAGCAGTTCCACGAACTGCCCAACCAATTGGAGAGCGGTCTGAATGAGGCGCAGCTTCAGGCGGCTCAGTCTGTGCAGGCCGCCAGCGCCGCAGCCGATCAAGCGCAGTTGTCGTTGGATCAAACCAGCTCAGACGCGGCCTCCATTGGACAAGGGTTGGGCGAAGAGGTGCAAAGTTTGTCTCTTTCCTTGGAGCCCGGCTTCTCTGAAATGAAGTCATCGGCCAATCAAGTGAATGCATCACAACTGGCGTTGGTGGCAGAACTGGAGCGTGGCAGCGAAGAAATGAACCAGTCCATTGCCAGCGCCAAAGCGCAGGCCGATGAATTGACCAGCGAAGCCCAAGCAGCGGTTGATGAGGCGAAAGCCAGTGTGGAAATGGTGGCTGCGGACACTTCGACGGTGCGACAAGATGTGGTCCAAGCTGACACGATCGTGGATGAGGAAGTGGTCAAGCGGGGTGGGGCTTCAAAAATGCTGGCCACCAATCCCTCCGGCGCAGCGGATTCAGCCAACTTGCAAGCCGCCGCCGTTGACAGCGCGTCGGCCAAGGATGATCTCGCAGGTGAGGCCGGTGATGCTGCAAGCGACCCAACAAACACAGATGACAGCACCACACCCCTGCCAGAAGCAACGGATGTGGCAGCAGCCGAACCCAGCAAAGAAGCTGAAGCGACCTCTGCGGCCGCTGAGGCCGTCGAATCAACAGACGCTGTCACTGAAGAGATATCCAGCCCAGAAGCAGCAGCCGTGAAAGAAGATGAGAAGGCCAAGGAGCCGGAAGAGGTAGAAGAGGCAGAAGAGGCAGAAGAGGCAGAGGAAGCAGAGGAAGCAGAGGAAGCAGAGGAAGCAGAGGAAGCAGAGGAAGCAGAGGAAGCAGAGGAAGCAGAGGAAGCAGAGGAGGGCGTCACTGCTCAACATGTTGGTGATGAACCGCCCTCATCCGATGCCGAGCCCATGGTCGAGGC
>JBEDFU010000361.1:0-14542 GCA_041174965.1 Pseudomonadota bacterium
ATGGAAAGGGGAAAAAGACAGGCGGGATTATGGGTCAGATCCTGCGTGCCAATGGTTATCGTGGCATCTCTGTTGCACCAAAAGCGGGCATCGCACCGAAGGCATGAATTTCGCCGTGGCAGAGAAGGTCAAACTGACCTGAATGGGCTTAGACTGTGCAAATCGTGGGAGGCAAAATTCACAACCCCAACGCCCACCCCACTGCCGAAGGTCAAAGCATGTCAGCCCTGAAAAAAAAGCTCTTCAAACATTTGGAACAAGCGGTGTATTGCCGCTTGGGTATTTCACCGGTGCATGGGATTGGTGTATTTGCCATCCGGGCCATTCCCAAAGGGGCGCATCCGCTGCAAACCATGGCGCAACCCAAAGAGATCAAGTTCACCCGCAAAGAAATTGCCCAACTGCCCAAAAGCGTGCGCCAGCAAATCAATATATTTTGTTACCACCACAAAGATGAAGTGCGGGTTTCATCCATGGGGCTCAACACCATGGACATGGCTTTTTATCTCAACCACTCCAAAGAGCCCAATTTGCGCATGAAAAAGAGTGGTGAATTCGAGGCCCTTCGCCACATCAAAGCCGGCGAGGAATTGATGATGGACTACGACCACAGCTTTGGCGAAAAGCATGTGTTTTGATGTGCTCAAGCCATGGCCTTGGCTTTTTTGATCGACGGGGTTGAGCGGTAAATTTGGTTCCACACCTGTGGTGTGAAGTCGGTGTGCAGGGGTGACGTCGTGTCCAGCGCCAAGGGGTGCTCGGGGTCGGTCAATGCCAGCGCATAGATGGGCTCATGGTCGGTGACAAACAAGGATTTGTAACCATAGTCCCCCACGGGCCCCAAGTTGTAATAACGCAAACCATTTTTGGCGGCCCAACGGCTGGCCAGCAAACAAGCGAACATACCGGGTGATCGGTTTTTGAAAGCCCGGTTCCATTGGCAAAAGCTGCCGTACAACTGGTCGTATTCGGGCAGCATGATGGATACATCGGTCAACACCAGCTCACCCAATGGATCGTGGACCTTGATGACCAAAATATCGAGCTTGCGGATGTAGTCGACAAAGCCCTCGACTTCCAGGTCATCGATGTAGCAATTGGCGAAGTGCTCGCCGCCCATGTCAAACATGTCGTCTACGGTGATGTTGGCGCCGGGTATCACCTCTTCACGGATGTCGAATGCTTTGTATTGCTTGTCGTACTCATTGAATTTTCGGGCCCTTCGGGGCTCCTCCCAGAAGTCTTTGGAAAAGGTGTCAACCAAGCCGTATTGGTCGTTGATGGGCACGCCATAGGGCCCCTCTGGGGGCAGCGCATAAACAATGAAGGGCTTGGGCGCGCAGGCCAGCATCTCCTCGGTGACGTCAATATAGGGACACAAAGCATCCCAGCGCGAGGTGTAGTAGGTGATGTCGTTGTGCTCACTCAAGATGCAGAGGTTGTCTGGGGTCCAACTTTGATAGCCGACTTGTTGAACTTCATGGGCTTGGTTGGCAGATTCAATGACTCTCAAGGGAGAAACAATCATTTGAGTGATTCCTTTGGCAGGGGTGGATGTGACAGCTTTTTCAAGTCAAAGTAATCCACATCGATAGAGAAGTTTTGTTGTAGAAAGGCCGGGTCCTTTTTCTCCAACTTGACGATGGCGCGTTGGACCATGGAAAAGTGCGCTTGGGCGTCACTGCCCGGTTGCTTGAGTTGTTTCACGTAGGTGGGCATCAGCGGACAGTCGGTGTCGTAGAGGAACTGTCTGCGCACCGGGTCAAACGACAAAGGATAGAGGCTGCAGGCAAACGGTTTGTCTTCCCCCATGGTGCAACCTTGATCGCCCAGGTGTTCACATTTTTTTTCAATGCAAACACTGCCCAATTTCTTTTTCTCAGACCGGGTCAGGCTGACCTCTAGGGAGGGGTGGCCATCGTCGATGGTGCAGCAACGTTGACACTCGGCGCAGTGGTCAAACAGCACAGCAGACCTCGGCCACAGTGTTGATTCGAAGCCCCGACTCAAAGGCGGAAAATCTGCAGTCATGACGCGCATGGTCATGGTGTTGCCGTATCCGAAGTGGCTTGCCACAGCCATATTTCTTGTGCATTGCTTTTGTAGTTGTTGATGCAGGCCGGATTCTGTGACCCCACTCTGCAAGGATTTCTTGCATCGCATTGTCGCTGAAATTTTGATTCATTCAAGATGGTTTCTGCGATGGTGCATGGGTCATGTGCAAGCATGCTTGTGCGCCAGATGCACAGAGAGCTGGGCGCGTTGGTCACAGGCTGCGTGTTATAAATGAAAGTCATCTGACCAGATGGCGAATTGCAAACCCAGGATGACTTCATGATCAAACACCCTGCCCAAGCGACGACTGCTTGGCCCACTGCTGATTTTTCGCGTGTGCCCTATGCCGTCTTCACAGACGCAGACATTTACCAATTGGAAAACGAGCGCATTTTTCGCGGCCCTGTTTGGAATTATTTGTGCCATGAAGTCGAGCTGCCAGAGGTTGGCAGCTTTGTCACCAATTGGATTGGCGACACCCAAGTCGTGGTCACCCGCGCCGAAGACCAGGGCTTTCACGCGTTTGAAAACTCATGCGCCCACCGTGGTGCGCAATTGGTCACAGCAGTCAGGGGGCGTGCGCAAAGCTTGACCTGCCCTTATCACCTGTGGAGCTACTCCCTCAAGGGCGAACTCACCGGTGTGCCATTGCTCAAGGGGCTCAAGGGCAAGGGCGGCATGCCCGCCTCATTTCAAAAATCTGACCATGGCCTCAATGTGTTGCAAGTTCAATCCCATGGGGGGTTGATTTTCGGCAGCTTTCACGCCACGCCGCCGGATTTGAAGGCGTTTTTGGGGCCGCATTCATTGTCTCAAATTGAGCGCTTATTGGTGCAGCGCAAACCCAAAGTGTTGGGCTATTTGCGCCAACGGATCCCAGGCAATTGGAAGCTCTACAACGAGAATGTGCGCGATCCTTACCATGGTTCTTTGCTGCACCAGTTCCAAGTCTCTTTTGGCTTGCAGCAACCCACGATGCAAGGCGGCATCAAAGTCGATGCCGATTTGAAAAATACCTGGAACCATTCCATCCTCAGCGCCACCGATAAAGACAACCAAGCTTTGGTGGCCCAGGCGTATGAGGGCACGGGCAAATTCAACCCCGATATGAAGATGGCCGACCCTGCTTTGATCCATGTGCCTCTGGATTTGGGGGATGGTTACAAAACCACCATCTTGTCCATCTTCCCGACCTTGGTCATTGCCCAGGTGGACAACACCTACGCCATCCGCCATCTCAGGCCCAAGGGCCCAGACGAGGTGGAGTTGCACATCACCTATTTGGGCTTTGAATCAGACACGCCCGAACAGACCCACGACAAGATGCTGACCGCCAACTTCATCGGTCCTTCTGGCTATATCTCTTTGGAAGATGGCGAAGCTTTGCGCCTGGTGCAACAAGGCATTCGCCATCGCCGACCGGGTGGTCATGAGGTGCTGGAAATGGGCGGGGTGGGACCGGTGCAAGACACTGATTACTTGTCGCAAGAAATTTCCATCCGCGGTTTTTGGAGCTTTTACCACCGCATCATGGGCTTGGATGGCGCCAAGGCTCAAGGGGACCTTGCATGAGCGCCCGCATTGAAGCTGTTCGGTCCTTTTTCAACGTTTATGCCGAACTCTTGGATGCTGAGCAATTCGATGCTTGGACGGCCTTGTTCGACACCCAAGCGTGTACATACCGTGTCTTGTCGCGAGAAAACCAAGACCTGGGCTTGCCTTTACCCATCATGGGTTGCTTCAGCCATGGCATGGTCCGTGACCGGGTGGCCATGTTGGCCAAGGGTGTGTTGACGTATCGCAGGGACCGTTTGCTGCGCCAAGTGACCAATGTGCAATGCCTTGACGTGTCCGAAACCCAGGTGCAAGCGCGTGCCAATTTGGTGGTTTACCAGTCCAGTGAAGAAGGGGTGAGCAGCCTGTACATGGTGGCGCGCTACAACGCCCGTTTGAGTGTCTCTGGGGAGACCTGGTTGATCCAGTCAATGGATGTGGTGGTCGATTCTTTTGGCATTGACACCATGTTGGCCGTGCCACTTTGACTCGGTTTACGCCCTTCTTCAGGTCAATTCATAGCAAGTGGTTTTGGGGTGCCATTTGCCCTCGGGCGTGATGCAATGCTGGTGGTATTTTTCGCGCTTGAAGTCAGATAAAAAATAGGAGCGATAAACCGCTTGGTTTTTCAGCACCAAGCTCACGTTGCGTGCCAATTGGCACCGGTGTTTCATGGCGCATTCGCTCAGTTCGGTGGCGTTGGCATAAAAATGAACCACAAATCGCCCCTCGTTGGGTTTGAGTTGTCGGTCTATTTGCACCAGGCATACGGCTGAGGACAAGTTTTGAAGGCCAGACTCGCTCGCTAAAAAATTCATCTCGGCCAGCAACAAGGTTTCAAACCAGTCGCCTACCAAACCCTTGCAGTCGTAAAAGTCGCGTTTGACTTGGCGAAAAACCGGGGCGGTCATGGGCCAATTGTCGGCACTCAACAGCAACATGGGGCTCTGACCCGATTGCGCCACGGGCGGCATGTTGACTTGGGTGGCTGTCGCTGGCTCGGACCAGGGCCAAGTGAGCGGTTTGTCTCCACAACCCCACAAACCCAGCAGCAGCATCAAGGCAAGCCCCCAACGAGCGAACCCATGCAGCGAATAAAAATTCGGACTGTGGGTCCAGGCGGGGCGTGTGAGGCCAATGAGCTTGCTCATCAAAAGTCAGTTCAGACACCGGTTCAGGTAAGGGCTTAATGTAGACCATGGGCACTTGAGTCTGGGAGATCGCCAGATCGATGTCAATCAGGGGCGTGCTGTTGGCTGTAGAGGCGTGTCAAGGGCATGACAGGCGGGTGATCAGGCGCTGCCAGACAGGTCAGGACTCACAATACCTCTCAAGTACCCGATCAATGCACACTGGTGTCGCGATGTATCCCATCAATTCCCAAAAAAATGTCATCATCCGAGACTGTATGCAGCGCATTTTCTTCATTTTTTTATTGCTTTTTGTTTTTTTTAGACCCTGTGCGCATGCTGCAGGGCCTGTGCCTGAGATGGCCTATTTCCATGATGAGACGGCCAGCACCGATATAGAGGATATCCATCTAAAAGGCTTCAAGCCTTTTGACAAATCCTTGCGCTTGGGCTTTGCGCGGGGAGACACCTGGATTCGTGTTTCCAGCAACCCCTTGGATGCGGGAGAGAACACGCCAGGCCTTGATGCTCAAAAAGTATTGCGCGTGGGCCCGCACTATTTGGACCAAGTGTGGATGCATCAATGGGATGGTCAGCGCTGGGTGATAGAAAAAACAGGGGACCTCACCCGAAAGAACGCTGCTGTTTGTCAAGATGACTTGTTCTGCTTTTTCCCATCGCAATCAACGAACCAAGCATTCACGGTTTACTTCAAGATCAATACCGATGGATTGCGCTGGATCCAATTGGAAGTCTTCGATCAAAAAGATTTGCAAAACAAGGTGATTGATCGGGTGGTGCGCATCAGTGTGGCTTTGGCCTTGGCCTCGGGGTTGTTATTTTTGGGCGTGCTGTTTTTATGGGTGGACTCTTCGCGCTTGATGCAAACCTATTGCATTTTTCAATTGACTTCGGTGGCGTTTACCTTTTCAAATACGGGTGTGATGGCGAAAGTCTTCACGCAGATGGAACCTGATGTTTTGAACACATGGGGTCAGGCTTCCCAGCTGCTGCGCGTGTGCATGACGGTCTTGTTGGGCTGGTCCGTGCTGATGCAGTACAAAAACTCGCCCCTTTACCTGGGGTTGGTCCGTGCCTTGATGTTGGCGGCTGCGGCTACCTTGGCCATGTTGTGGGTGTGGGGCGCGCAATACGCTTTGCAACTGAGTTTTCTGATTTTTGTGTTGAATCCTCTGGTGCAGTTGTGGGGCGTGACCCATGCGCAAGGGATTGAACGCAAAACCCAAATAATATTGATCATGGGCTATGCGTTTTATGCCGTGCTTTTGAGTTATGGCTCGATGGTGGCATTTGGCTGGTGGCCCCAACTTGATTCAGAAGCAAGCTTGTCAACGATCTCTGATTGGCGACTCAATGGCGGCTTGGTGAGTTTGTTTGTTTTTTGGGTTGTTATTCGCCAGCACCAGTTCAGCAAGTTTAAACAACTGGAGGCCATTCAATCCTTGAATTTGGTCCGAATACAAACGGAAAACCAATCGCAACAACTCAAAGAACGCCAATCTTTGATTGACATGCTGACCCATGAGTTGAAAAATCCATTGAGCACCATTCGGTTTTCTTTGGAGTCCATCAAAAGAAGCCGAATGACGGGAGAAGCCTCAGACGCTTCGGTTCAACACATTGCCCATTCGGTCGATCGAATGGACACCTTGATCGAGCATGTGGCCCATTCCAACCAAGTCGAAACGGGGCTGATGGATGTGATTGAAAACCTCAACATGACTCAAGTTGTCTTGGAGTCGATCATGGAACACGCCAGCCCAGATAAATTCAACTTCGTGCATGGGCCGGACACATCCCTTCACGCCAATCGACAGTTGGTGTCCATCGTGGTTGAAAATTTATTGGGCAACGCCTACAAATATGCCAGCGAAGGCCGGGTAGATGTGAACCTGTCCCAGGTCCCCAGCGCACCCAACATGCCGGGTGCGGCCGTGGTGTTGACGGTCAGCAACCGTGTGGCCGCCGAAAATTTGCCCGACCCAGGCCAATTGTTCACCCGGTATTACCGGCACCCCAATGTCATGGGCATCTCGGGGATGGGCATTGGTTTGAGTTTGGTCAAGTCTGCCGTGGAACGCATGGGTGGTGATGTTGATGTCGATATTCATGGCCAAATCGTCACGTTCTGCGTGCGCCTACCCGTTCAACTGATAAGGAAAAGTGATTCATGAGCATTGCGGAAAAATTGACAGTTGCCTTGGTCGAGGACGATCGCTTGCTCAGAGAGGAGATTGAAAATCATTTGACCGCCCATGGTTTTGTGGTCCATGCCGCCAACAGCGCTTCGGCACTGGACGATATTTTGGCGCGTCAGGCCATCGATTTGTACATTCTTGATCTGAACCTGCCAGGTGAAAGTGGGTTGAGTTTGTGCAAGCGGCTGCGCCAATCGATGCCAGGGGCGGGGATTGTGATTTTGACGGCGCGGGTGGCCCTCAATGATCGCTTGGCTGGCTATGAAATGGGCGGGGCGGATATTTACTTGACCAAACCGGTCGCCCCTGTGGAGTTGGTGTTGGTGTTGCGCAGCTTGGGCCGACGCATCAAGAAAGTCAATGTGGGGCAGGCGTGGTCGCTCAATTTGCGCGACAGAACCCTCAACTCGCCTTACTCAACAGACAAGCTGCGCTTGACCAGCCGCGAAAAAACATTGTTGGTGGCCCTCATGCAGGCCGAAAACAACACGTTGGAATCTGGTGTCATGTGTGACTTGTATGGCAGCGATGAGACCGATGATTTGATGAGCAAGCATGCCCTGGAGGAGTTGGTGGCCCGTTTGCGCAAAAAACTCAAGACAGTCATGCCCACCACAGCTGAGACGCCGATCAAATCGGTCTGGGGTGTGGGTTATCAGCTGTGCATACAAATTGATTTTGGCCAGTGAAGGGGCGGCTTGCTGATGGTGCGTGGGGTTGCATTTGCACCAATTTGATGCAAAAGGCACCTGTTTGGGCTTTCATAAATCAGGGCTGGCGCATCATTTTTTAGTCATTGCCCCATTTGATGGGCGTGGGGTTGTGGCGTCGCTGTTCAAAGCGGTGCAGGTCCATTGACCAAGCGGCATCAACACAAAGCGCAGACCATGGCATGGCTTTTGCAAAAGCCTGTCCAGTCTGTATTGCTTTGAAGAAAGTTGACCATGCCACTTCTGCCCCAAAACCTCCAGCGCCCGCTGGACGCATTTGACCCTGATCAGCCATTGATGCTCCGTTGTGCCTGCGGGGCGGGGCATGCGCCACAGAATCACCCAGTTGAAAACCTGAGCCCCGAGCAGTTGTCTGCCAGCTTCATGGAAGCGGCCTTGGTCAAAGCCTTGTTCCCTGTTGACGCTGTGCGGCGCGGCTTTTTAAAAGCCGTGGGCGCCAACACCGCCCGGGCTGCGCTGGCTTCGATGGTCCCCATGGGGGCCTTGCAAGCCATGGCCCAAGAGCGAGGCGCGTTGGAAAAGAAGGATCTCAAAATTGGCTTCATCGCCATCACTTGCGCCAGCCCCCTGATCATGGCCGACCCACTGGGCTTTTACCGCAAAGAAGGTTTGAACGTTCAACTCAACAAGACCGCAGGTTGGGCTTTGATTCGCGACAAGATGCTCAATAAAGAGCATGACGCCAGCCATTTTTTGTCACCCATGCCCTTGGCCATGAGCATGGGCTTGGGCAGCAACACAGTGGCGATGAATGTGGCGAGCATTCAAAACACCAATGGCCAAGCCATCACCCTGCACATCAAGCACAAAGACAAGCGTGATCCCAAGCAGTGGAAGGGCTTCAAGTTCGCTGTGCCGTTTGAATACAGCATGCACAACTTTTTGCTGCGCTACTACTTGGCAGAAAACGGCATCAACCCCGACACCGATGTGCAAATTCGCGTCACACCGCCGCCGGAGATGGTGGCGAACTTGCGCGCTGGCAACATCGATGGGTTTTTGGGTCCCGACCCGTTCAACCAACGCGCGGTGTACGACGAGGTGGGCTTCATCCATTTGTTGTCCAAAGAAATTTGGGATGGACACCCTTGCTGTGCATTTGGTGTGAGTGACGAATTCATCAAACAAAACCCCAACACCTTCGCTGCCCTGTACCGTGCGGTGTTGACCGCGAGCCACATGGCCAGCCAAGCCAAAGACCGCGAGTTGATCGCCAAGGTGATTGCCCCTGCGCAATACCTCAACCAACCCGAAACCGTGCTTGCCCAGGTCTTGACCGGCAAATTTGCCGATGGTTTGGGCGGTGTGAAAAACGTGCCCGACCGCGCCAACTTTGACCCCGTGCCCTGGCAAAGCATGGCGGTTTGGATGCTCACGCAAATGAAGCGTTGGGGCTACATCAAGGGCGACGTCAACTACAAGCAGATTGCCGAAAAGGTGTTCATGTTGACCGATGCCAAAAAGCAAATGGCATTGGCCGGCTTCAAGCCTCCCGAGGGGGCGTATAAAAAATTCAAGGTCATGGGCCGAGAGTTTGACGCTGCTTCGGCTGATGCATACGCCAAAAGCTTTCCCATCCACAAAATGGGTTGACCATGCAGCTTTCTGTTTCTGCCAAGTCGGCCATTCTGTCGGCCTTGCTTCTGTTTCTTTTTTTGGGCGTTTGGCATTGGGCCACCATGCCGTTGGCCACAACGGCCAATGCCCCGGCTGTGGAGAGCCTGTCGCCTGAGCAGGCCGAATACCAAAAGCTGATGGGAAAAAACCCTGGCGTTCAAAAGCAAACGGATTTTCCAGGTTTGGCGCAAATGGGCCAGGCTGTGGTCAGTCAGCTGGAGAACCCGTTCTACGACAACGGTCCCAATGACAAAGGCATTGCGGTACAGCTGGCGCACTCATTGGGGCGTGTGGGTCTGGGTTTTTTGCTGGCCTGTTTGGTCGCCATCCCTTTGGGTTTTGCCATTGGCATGAGCCCGTTGCTGTACCGCGCACTGGACCCGTTCATTCAAGTGCTCAAGCCCATCAGCCCCTTGGCGTGGATGCCTCTGGCCCTCTACACCATCAAAGATTCATCGGCTTCGGGCATTTTTGTGATTTTCATTTGCTCGGTCTGGCCCATGTTGCTCAACACCGCGTTTGGTGTTTCTTCGGTCAAACGCGAGTGGCTTCAAGTGGCCATGACATTGGAGGTCACACCCCTGCGCAAAGCCTGGTGGGTGATATTGCCTGCCGCAGCGCCCACCATCGTGACAGGCATGCGCATCAGCATGGGCATTGCGTGGTTGGTCATCGTGGCGGCTGAAATGCTGGTGGGTGGCACCGGCATTGGCTACTTTGTGTGGAACGAATGGAACAACCTATCTTTGACGAATGTGATTTTTGCCATCGTGGTCATTGGGCTCATGGGCATGTTGTTGGACTTGGCGTTTGCCAGATTGCAAAAAATGGTGACGTATGTGGAATAACAGTGGCCAACCCAGTGGCACAGACCCAGTTCTGAATCCACAACAGTCAAATGCAACTTCTCCCTTTTTGGCGCCGGGCTTTTTAAAGGTCGAGGGCTTGTCCAAATGCTTTGTCCCGGGTCGGCCGGTGTTCGATGGGGTTGATTTTCAAATCAGCCGGGGCGAATTTGTTTGCATCATTGGCCATTCGGGTTGTGGCAAGACCACCATCTTGAATGTCTTGGCTGGTTTGGACCAAGCCACTTCGGGCCATGTGTTCATGGATGGTCGGGCTGTGGAGGGGCCAGGTTTGGAGCGTGGCGTGGTGTTTCAAACCCATGCCCTGATGCCATGGTTGTCGGTGGGCAAAAACATTGCTTTTGCCGTGCGCTCACGTTGGCCCGACTGGAGCGAGGCACAAGTGCTGGCGCATGTGCGCACCCATGTGGACAAAGTGGGTTTGCTCTCGGCGATGGATAAAAAACCCGCACAGCTCTCCGGCGGCATGAAGCAACGGGTGGGCATTGCCCGTGCCTTTGCCATCCAACCCAAAATGCTGTTGCTCGACGAACCCTTTGGGGCCTTGGACGCCTTGACCCGCGGTTCGATCCAAGACCAATTGATGGGGATCGTCGCGCAAACGCAGCAAACCGTGTTCATGATCACCCACGATGTGGACGAAGCCATCTTGTTGGCCGATCGCATTTTGCTCATGAGCAATGGCCGCGATACCGATCAAGGCTATGTGCCCGGCGGGATTGCCGAAGTGGTGGTGAACCCATTGCCGCGCCAGCGCCAGCGCGCCCAACTGCATCACTTGCCAGGCTACTACGAGTTGCGCAACCACATGGTTGATTTTTTGGTCAGCCGTGCCCTGGCAGGTGCAGCCTGATCACTTTTTTATTTTGAATGGAGCTCTTATGAATCGCATGGAAGTCACCGAAAAAATCATCAGCACCAAAGTATCCAAAGGCATTCGCTGGGAGGATGTCGCCACCAAAGTGGGCGAATCCAAAGAATGGACCACAGCGTTGTGCTTGGGTCAAATGACCGCCAACGCGCAGCAGGCCAAAGTGATCGGCAAGATATTTGGCTTGACCGCTGAGGAACAAAAATGGTTGCAAGTGGTGCCCTACAAAGGATCTTTGCCCACCTCGGTGCCCACCGATCCCCTGATTTATCGCTGGTACGAAATCGTCAGTGTTTATGGCACCACCATCAAAGAACTCATCCATGAAGAATTTGGCGATGGCATCATGAGCGCCATTGATTTCAGCATGGACATTCAGCGCGAACCCGACCCCAAAGGCGACCGCGTGAACGTGGTCCTGTCAGGCAAGTTCTTGCCCTACAAGACTTATTGAGCAGCGCCCGCGTGGCCGCTGCGCCCGGCCACTTCACCCCCTGCGCTGCCAGCGTGGTGACATCACAAATGTGACTGACCGTTTGTCAAAGGCCTTGTTGGCACGGTAAAACCCCATGGTCTATGGCGCAGGGATGCGCTATAAAGCTTGCTGATCTGCCCCTTCGTGGCAGGTTTCTTATTGGGGTTACACATGGCTGTTTTTTTGCGTTTCATGGTCACCAGCTTGTTTGGTTTATGGCTGGGCTGCGCCCATTCACAAATTGCACCTGGGCGCACCTGGCCTGAACTGAAACAAGCGGTTCAAGAACGGGTCAACGCCCAGCGCTACCCGATGACCGGGTTTGACGCCAAGGAAGTGGCCGAAATCTTGGGTCGCATCCAATCGTTGGACCGCAACGAATGGGCCTTGTCATGGATTCAAAACGGCGACCGCCATGCACAAGCCGCTGCCGCTGTGGCGCCAACCCAGCCGCACAAAGCGGCCGAGGCCTATTTGTCGGCTTGGCGCTATTACGGCTTTGGCGCTTGGCCCACCCAAAACTCACCTGAAAAAAAACGCGCCCATGCTTTGGGTGCCCAGGCGTTTCGTGCCTATGCCCAATTGGCCGATCCACCCATCGAGGTTTTGCGCATTCCCTTTGAGGGCAAAGAGATCGTGGCTTATTTGCAAAAGCCCAAAGGGGTGGCCAAACCACCGGTGGTGTTATCGGTGGGGGGCTTGGACAGTTACAAGGAGTTTGTGGTCGAGCAATTTGGCCCCGATTATTTGAAAGCCGGCTTGGCCTATGTGGCCCTGGACATGCCTGGCACGGGGGAGGCCCCGATCAAAATTGATGTGGGCGCAGAGCGCATGTACAGCACGGTGATCGACGCAATACAAAAGCGCACCGACGTCAACCCTGCACTGATTGGTTTTCAAGGGGTTTCTTGGGGTGGCCATTGGGCTGCGCGCATGGCCCATGCAGAGCCACAGCGGCTGAAGGCAGTGGTCAATTGGGCAGGCCCCGTACATGGTTACTTTCAACGCGAGTGGCAACTCAAGGCCCTGGGCACGCGTGAATATTTGTTTGATTTGTTCCCTGCCCGGGCCGCGGTGTATGGCGTTGAAAGCTTGGAAGATTTTTTGAGCTACGGCCCGCGCATGTCGCTCAAAGACATTGGCGCTTTGGGCAAGGCCTCGGCCCCGCAGTTGTTGGTCAATGGAGAGCGCGACACCCAAGTGCCGATCGACGATTTGTATGTGGTCTTGAAAACCGGTATCCCCAAAGAGGCCTGGGTCAACCCAGAGGGCGGCCACATTGGTCGTGGCAAGGATTGGTCGGACGGGCGCATTTTTTCTGAGGTCGTGGTGCCTTGGTTTCAACGCAAATTGCGTTGAGCCACTGACCGTCTGGAACCCCTGAGCCTAAACATTGGAGACAACCATGAATCACTTTCAACGCCTTGTCCGCTCTGCCGCTGTGCTGTGGATGGCCTTTGGTGGCCCTGTCCTCTTGGGCAGCGGCCTGGCTGGGGCCCAAACGGCTTACCCGAACAAACCTTTGCGCTTGGTGGTGACCTTTCCCACCGGTGGTGCGCCCGATATCTTGGCGCGTTTGTTCAGCGAAAAAGCGCAACTGGGACAAAGTGTGGTGGTGGACAACAAGCCGGGCGCGGGTGGCAACATCGGCGCGGATTTTGTGGCCAAGTCTGCGGGGGACGGATACACCTTGGTCATGGGGACGGTGGGGACGCATTCCATCAATGGCGCCCTCTACGAAAAAATGCCCTATGACATGCAAAAGCATTTCACACCGATTGCCTTGGTCGCCTCGGCCCCCAATTTATTGGTGGTCAACAATGACTTGCCGGTGAAGTCTGTGGCCGAGTTGGTGAGTTACATGAAGGCCAACCCCAACAAGCTGTCTTTCGGCTCGCCAGGCATTGGCACCTCGGTGCATGTGTCGGGCGAATTGTTCAAGTCCATGACCGGCACCAGCATGACGCATGCCCCCTACAAGGGGCGTCAATTTGCCATTCCTGACCTGGTGGGCGGCAGCATCCAGCTGATGTTTGACAACATGCCATCGGCCTTGCCCATGGCCAAGGAGGGCAAGATCCGCGCACTGGCCGTCACCACCGCCAAGCGCTCATCGGCAGCACCCGACATCCCGACCGTGGCCGAAACCGTTCCCGGCTTTGAAGCCACCACCTGGTTTGCTTTGTTTGCACCGGCAAACACCCCCAAGCCCATCATCGACCGCTTGAACGCCGAGGTCCAACGCGTGTACCGCCTGCCAGACGTGCAAGAGCGGATGCAAAAACTGGGGCTTGAAGCGGTGCTCTCCAGCCCCGAAGAGTTGGCCCGTTACCAACAAATTGAAATTGTGAAATGGGCCAAAGTGGTCAAAGAGTCTGGGGCCAAGGCCGAATAAGCCACCGCCGGGCCAGCTTGCGGCCCTCCTCTTGCGCCGGTGTGATCGTGGTGACGCCCATGAATGGCCACTGAACATGGCTTGGCATCAGGCCGACCACCACGCCAGCAACGCCGCCAACAACACCAATCCGTACAAAGGGATAAATACCTTTGAGTTCGTGCGCAAGGCTTCGGGGGTGAGCCTTCCTTTGCGCCACAAATAAGTTTGGTGTATGGCTGGCGCCAACAGCACCAACCCCAACTCCAGCAACAGTTCGAGTTTGATGGCGTCCATGGCTAATTCAGATATTTGGTTTTTTATCGCAAACATGTAATTTATATCGACACAAATACTCAATTTGTGCGGCAAAGCATGAAACCGTGAGTTTTTATGTGTTTTTGGTCGATTGGGTTTGGAAAATAGCGCTAGTTTGTTGATTTTCTTAACTTTTTAATGTTTTTGATTTCTTTTTCGTGTTTGCACCTCGTTGGCGCAAACATCGGTGCCAGATGGCGGGTGGTGTCGTCCCTGAACGCTGAGGCGCGTTCGCCGACATGAACAAAATCCACCGCGTGCTGTGGAGCCGTTGCCGCCACCAGTTTGTGGTGGTGGCCGAGAACGCCCGCAGCGATGGTGGGGGCTCCCCA
>JBEDFU010000362.1:0-7140 GCA_041174965.1 Pseudomonadota bacterium
AGCGGTTTTGTCTGGCAAATTCAAATAGCCCATGAACACATTGGGCCCGCGCACCAACAACTCATGGGTGCTGGGGTCCAACCGGACCTCGTTGAAGGCAGCTGCTGGCCCGATGGAGCCGGGCTTGATGCGGGCAGCGGTCATGGCCGTCGCTGCGCCACAGGTTTCGGTCATGCCCCATGCTTCCAACATGGGCACGCCAAGTGACAAATACCATTTGATCAAGCTGGGTGAAATGGGGGCCGCACCCGAGAACAGCATGCGGGCGCGATGAATGCCAATGAGCTTGCGCACATTGTTGAGCACCAACCAGCGGGCCAGGGTGAATTGACATTTCAAAACCCAGGAAACCGTTTGTTGGGCCAGCACCCGCTCGGCGATGCGCTGGCCGACCCCAATGCCCCAGGCATACGTCATTTGTTGCAGTGGGCTGGACTCTTTGAGGGCGATCATCACGCTGGAGTAAAACTTTTCCCACACCCGGGGCACGGCCACAAACACCGTGGGTGCAATTTCGCGCACATTCTCGGGAATGGTTTCGGGGTTCTCCACAAAATTGAGCACCGCCCCGGTGTACAGCGCATGGTACTCACCGCCGATGCGCTCCACAATGTGACACAACGGCAAAAAGCACATGCGATCGTCGCGCGCATCTTGGCGCGCCACGGTGTTGAAGCCGCGAACCGCATACACCAATCCGGCATGGCTGTGCATGGCCCCCTTGGGTTTACCGGTCGTCCCCGAGGTGTAAACCAGAATCGCCAGGTCCTTCGCTTGACATGCGTCACTGCGAGCGCGCAAAGCGCCAGGTTTGTTTTGGCCCCAGGCGCGACCCCGCTCGACCAGGGCCTCCCAGCCCATGACCATGGGGTCATGGAGCTGCTGCAAGCCCGTCATGTCAAACACCACGATGTGGCGCAAGCGCGGCAATTGATCGCGCACCGCCAAGACCTTGTCGAGCTGCTCGTCGTTTTCCACAAACAGCACCACGCTGTCCGAATCTTGGCAAAGGTATTGCACTTGGGATGCGGCGTCGGTGGGGTAAATGCCGTTGGAGACGGCACCACAGCACAAAATGGCCAAGTCGCTCAGCACCCATTTGCGCGAGGTGTTGGCCAAAATGGCGCAACGGTCGTGGGCTTGCACGCCCAGGCTCATCAAGCCATGGCCCAGGTCTTGCACCGTGTTGGCGCAATCTTGCCAAGTCCAACTGCGCCAAATGCCCAATTCCTTTTGCCGCAACCACACCTGGTCGGCGCGCTGCGCCGCCGCTTGCCAAAACATGGCGGGGATGGTGTCACCCGCCACAATGATCTCAGTGTTGCCTTGCAGGTCTTGCAAGTTCCATAGATTGCTCATGCTCAGCGCCAGGTTTTCTTTTTCTTCCAGCGCCGCTCCGTGCGAACGCTGTCGTCTTTCATGCCCAAGTAAAACTCGCGGATATCGTCTTTCTCGCGCAAGCGCTCACAGCTGTCTTCCATGACGATGCGGCCGTTCTCCAGCACATAGCCCCGATCTGCAGCGTTCAAGGCCATATGGGCGTTTTGCTCGACCAGCAAAATCGTGGTGCCGCGCTCGCGGTTGATTCGCACCACGATTTCAAAAATCTCCAAGGTCAGCTTGGGGCTCAAGCCCAAGCTGGGTTCGTCGAGCAAGATCATGTCAGGCTCGGCCATCAAGGCCCGTGACAAGGCCAACATTTGTTGTTGGCCACCGGACAACAAGCCAGCCTGTTGGCTTGAGCGCTCTTGCAAGATGGGAAAGTAGGTATAGACCTGGGCCATGTCCCTGGCCACGCCGTCGCGGTCTTGGCGTGTGTAAGCGCCCATGAGCAAATTGTCGCGCACGCTCAGCAAAGGGAACACCTCGCGCCCCTCGGGCACATGCGAAACACCGCGCTGAACGATGGCCGCAGGGTCTTGTCCAGTGATGTCTTGGCCTTGGTGCAACACACTGCCTTTGCGTGGCTCAATGATGCCGGAGATGGTTTTCAAAATGGTGGATTTGCCGGCCCCATTGGAGCCCAACACCGTGACAATTTCACCAGCATTCACCTGCAAGCTCACCCCACGAATCGCTTTGATGGGCCCGTAGCTGCTCTCGACATTGAGCAGTTGCAAGATGGGGGTCTGATCACCGCTCATGCCCGGCTCCGGCGCAAATGGCTCAAGTCTTCGGCGCTGCCCAAATAGGCCTCGACCACATCAGGGTGGCTTTGCACCTCAGCGGGGCTGCCCAGGGCCAGCACCTGGCCTTGGTTCATGGCCAGCACCCGGTCCGAGACCATGCTGACCAAGCGCATGTCATGCTCCACCATCAACACTGTGATGCCCAACTCGTGTTGGATGTCGCGGATCCAGTAGGCCATGTCGTCGGTTTCCTCGGCGTTCAGCCCGGAGGAGGGCTCGTCGAGCAGCAGCAATTGGGGCTCGGTGCACAAGGCACGGGCCAACTCGACGACCTTGCGCACCCCGTATGGCAAACCGGCCACCATGGTGTCGCGGTGGTGTTGCAAGTCCAGCAGATCGGTCACCTCTTCGACCCGCAGCCGAAAGGCGCGCTCGCTGCGGCGCACCGCGGGTGTGAAAAGCAGGTTTTGCCAAAACCCGGTTTGTTGGTGCACATGGCGACCAATGAGCAAATTTTGCAAAACACTGGCGTGTTCAAACAGTTCAATGTTTTGAAATGTGCGGGCGATGCCCAAAGCGGCCACCTTGTGCGCTGGGCAATCGGTCAAGGTCAGCTCGCCCGTTGGGGTGTGCCAGCGGATATGGCCACTGGTGGGGTTGTAGATGCGGCTGATCAGGTTGAACACCGTGGTTTTGCCCGCGCCGTTGGGCCCAATCAAGGTGAAAACTTCACCTTTGCGAACGGCAAAGCTTACTTGGTTGACGGCCCGAACACCGCCAAACTGGACACTCAAATCATGGGCTTGCAACAAGATGTCGGACATGGTCAGCGCAGCCGATCAGATTTTTGAAATGCCTTTTGCCGTTTGAACATGCCTTGGCGGTAAAACGGAAAAACCTGGAAATAGGTGCGCACCTTGAGCCAGCGCCCATACATGCCCATGGGCTCAAACAGCACAAATGCAATCAACACCGAGCCATAAACCAAAGACTGAAGACCGGGGGCCAAAGCAATCGCGTCGGGCAAACTGTCCTTGGTCAATGAAATCAACTGTGGCAGCACGATCAAAAATAGTGCACCCAAAAATGCACCGTGCACCGAGCCCAGGCCACCCACCACAATCATCAGCAGCAAATCAATTGACTGCAGCACACTGAATTGATCGGGCGAGATGAACTGCATTTTGTGGCCGTACAAAGCCCCGCCTAGACCGGCCAAGGCGGCCGAAATGGCAAACGACAGGGTTTTGTAATAAGCCAAATGGATGCCCATGCTTTGGGCCGATATTTCCGAGTCGCGGATCGCCACAAATGCGCGCCCCGTGGGCGAGCGCAGCAAATTGAGCACGCCCAAGGTGCTCAACACCGTGAGACATAAACACAAGAAATAAAAGCCTTCGGCGCTGCTCACCGACTGGCCCCACAGATCGGGGGCTTTGAGGTGAATGCCAGCGTTACCGCCGGTGACGCTTTCCCAGCGCGCCAGCACCTCTTCCACAATGAATCCAAAAGACAGTGTGGCAATGCCCAAGTAAATGCCCTTGACGCGCAAGGCGGGCAAACCCACCACCACGCCCACAGCCGCCGATAAACCCGTGGCACACACCAGGGCGGGCACAAATGACATGCCGGCTTGGGTGCACACCGCCTGGGTATACGCACCCACCCCCAAAAACGCCGCATGGCCAATGGAGAACAAACCGGTGAAGCCTGCCAACAGCATCAAACCCAAACCGACAATGCTGTAGATCAACACAAAGGTCAGTTGGGCCAGCCAATACTCTTGCAACAGCCAGGGCGACAACACCAGCACCAGCATCAACAGGCCATACCAAAACACATGGCCTTTGTGTTTGGCCAAGCCAATGTCTTGGTCGTAATCGGTTTTGAAAACAAAGCGCACGGTGTCAGACCTTTTTGCGGGTAGTTTCGCCAAACAAACCGTTGGGCATCACCATCAGCATGATCAGCACCACGATATAGGCGGCCGTGTCTTTGAAGCCATCTGGCAAATAAAAGCCCGACAAAGACTCGACCACACCAATCACCAAGCCCCCCACAATCGCTCCCGGCAAACTGCCAAATCCGCCCACCACCGCAGCGGGAAAGGCTTTGAGGCCAATGAAGCCCATGTTGGCATGGACAAAGGTGATGGGCGCGAGCAGCAAGCCGGCGACGGCTGCCACCATGGCAGCCAATGCCCAGACCATGCTGTTGAGCCGCTTGACCGGGATGCCCATGTAATAGGCAGCCAGTTGGTTTTGTGACATCGCTTGCATGGCAATGCCCAGCTTGGTGTGCTTGAACAACAAATACAGGACCAAACACAAGGCTGCGGTGGCCCCAACCACCACCGCTTGTTCGGCGTTGATCATCAAGGCACCCCATTGAAACCCCATGTCTTTGTAGGGAACCGCCAAGGTGTGGGTGTCGGTGCCAATGCCAGGAATCATGGTGACCAAGCCACGCAACACATAGCCGATGCCAATGGTGAGCATGACCACAGAAAACGCAGGCTGTCCGAGGATGGGTTGAATCACCGCGCGCTCAATCACATAGCCCACTGCGGCCATGGCCGCCATCGCCGCCAGCACCGCGACCCAAAAGGGAAAGCCCCAAAACCCCATTGCCAGCAAACCGGCAAAGGCGCCGAGCATCATCAGCTCGCCCTGGGCAAAGCTCACGGTTTCAGTGGCTTTGTAGATCAGTACAAAGCCCAGCGCAATCAGGCCGTAAATGCAACCCTGCGAAACCCCACCGATGACCAGTTGTAAAAATTGCACGCGCTCGCCTTGGCAAAATTAACTTCAACGAAAGTACTTACTATGCCTAAAAATGCTGCTGCTGCGTCAGCGGGGAAACCCCATGGGGATGGGGTTTTCTCGTTCGCAACGCCTGCGCAGATGGCGAGAAATGGTCAATACCCTTGCGGAGCGTGGGGACGTTGGCGTGTGACCACTCAGACAGCGCTGCGCAAGCGAGAGAAATGCTTGGCCATGATGGTCCAGCGGCCATCCACTTTCATCAAGTTCAGGTGATCGACCATGATGTTGTCAAACAAGCGCAATTGCACTTTGGCCATGGCCATCTCTGGCGACAACAAGTCGATCATCAACACATGGTCGTCGCGCGGGCTGTTCTGGGACTGCGGTGATGCACGCCCTTGAACCATGTCCCGATAAACGGCAAAGGGGCGCACGACCACCTCACCATTTTGGGCAGAATAGAGCACGCTTTGCGGGTGAAAAACCCGGTCAAACAATGCCAAGTCCTGGTTCTGCAACACATCAAAATAATCTCTCAAAAACAAACGAATGTCGTCAATGCACATGGTGGTTTTCCTTTCAAGTAGGGTGCGGTCAATGGGGTGTGTCTTACATCAGCCCTGGGCTGCTTTAGACACCCATCCATTGGAGAGCGAGTTCAAACCCACGCATCGTTGTTCGATTCGCATCCCATGTGAATTTTTTTAACATGATCGAACGCATTCCACCGCTGACCGCCTTGCGTGCATTTGTCACTGTGGCGCGATTGGGCAGTTTGAGCGAAGCCGCCAAGGCGCTGCATTTGACCCATGGCGCGGTGAGCCATCAAATACGCGCCATCGAAGACATGCTGGGCCAAACCTTGTTGATCCGCCAAGGTCGCGGCATGGCTTTGACCGAGGCGGGCCGCAGCTACGCCTATCAAGTGCGGCCACTGCTCGATGAATTGGCCGCGGCCAGTGCGCAGGTTGGCGACAACTCCGCGCAAAGCACCCTGGTGCTGTCGGTGCTGCCCTCTTGGGTGATGCATTGGTTGTTGCCACGCTTGCCCGATTGGCGCCATCAATTTCCGCACATTCATTTGAAATTGCGTGCGGGCTTGGCTTTCAGCGATTTGGAAGGCGATCACATGGATGCCGCCATCCGCTTTGGCCATGGCCACTGGCCGCATCTGCAGGCTCAGCGTTTGATGGGCGAGGGCTTGGTGGTGGTGGCATCCCCCGAGTTGTGGACGCCCGCATTGCAGCGCAAGCCGGTGGATTGGCGCCGATGGCCGTGCATGCACGTCGGCGAGAGTTGGGCCACTTGGATGGCCGCTGCGGGCCTGGATGGCGAGGTGACTGCGGCGGGCTTGCATTTCACCGATTCGACCCATTTGCTGGAAGCAGCCAGGCTGGGCCAGGGCGTGGCCCTGACCCGCCGCTCGATTGCCCAGGCCTTGTTGGTCCGTGGCGAGTTGGTGTTGGTCCATCCTGTGCAGGCGCCACACCCTGACGCCTACTACCTGGTGTCGCCTCACCGGGTCAAGGTTAAACCTGAGTTGGGCCTGTTCAAAGACTGGCTCAGCGTCCAAATCAAACGCTATGAAAAAGAGTCATCGCTGTGGGATGCCCAGCAAGGTGTGCAGTCGGCATCGCAGCGTGTTGCACGCAGCAAGCGGCGCACCTCAATTTGAAGTTGGGGCTTGTATGGGGCAGGGCTTGCCATCGTTGTCGATGGCCACATAGGTCAAGTTGGCCTGGGTGACTTTGACATACCGCCCTTGCTGGCGCATGCGCTCGGCATACACCTCCACCTTGACTGTGACCGAGGTGCGGCCAATGCGCGCCACGCTGGCAAAAAAGCTCAGGATGTCACCCACCCGCACAGGCTGCTTGAAAACAAACTCATTCACCGCCACCGTGGCAATGCGCCCTTGCACCAAGCGAGCGGGCAGAACTGCACCGGCCAAGTCGACCTGCGCCATCACCCAGCCGCCGAAAATATCACCGTTGGCATTGCAGTCAGCGGGCATGGGAATGACCTTGAGCACCAACGCCTGATCGGTTGGCAAAAGCACGGGTTCAGCGGTTGAAGGTTCAGACATGGGCACAATCGGCAAAAACAAGATTGTCCTGCATGCGCCACCACGCCTCCCCTGAGCTTCCCAACGACCCCCATGCCCCGCGCGGCGATTGGATCACCCTGCGGCGTTTGATCCCCTATTTGTGGCATTACAAATGGCGTGTGGTCGCCGCCTTGTCCTT
>JBEDFU010000363.1:0-3990 GCA_041174965.1 Pseudomonadota bacterium
GTACAATGCCCGGCTCCAGTCCTTGAAGTCTGGATATTTTTAACCTTCTCTCACGCACAAACGGCGTTGCCAATTGAAGTGGCGTCGGTGGGAGTTTTGGAGAACAACAATGAGTCAAAGCAACCGTTTGGGTTTGCTTGGGCGCAAGGTGGGCATGATGCGTGTGTTCACCGATGACGGCGATGCCATCCCCGTCACGGTGGTCGATGTGTCCAACAACCGTGTGACCCAGGTCAAAACCGCAGAAAACGATGGCTACACCGCCTTGCAGGTGACCTTTGGTCAGCGCCGTGCATCGCGGGTGACCAAGCCCGAAGCTGGTCACTTGGCCAAAGCTGGCGTTCAGTCCGGCGAAATCACCCAAGAATTCCGTGTTTCCCCCGAAATCGCAGCCCAGTATGCTGCCGGTGCAAACTTGCCTGTGGCCATGTTTGCGGTGGGCGAGAAGGTGGATGTGCAAGGCACTTCCATCGGCAAGGGCTTCGCGGGCACCATCAAGCGACACAACTTTGCGTCACAGCGCGCTTCGCACGGCAACAGCCGCTCGCACAATGTCCCTGGTTCCATCTCCATGGCACAAGACCCTGGTCGCGTGTTCCCTGGCAAGAAAATGACCGGCCACATGGGCGATGTCACCGTCACCACCCAAAACCTTGACATCATCCGCATCGACGAGTCGCGTCAACTGCTGTTGATCAAAGGCGCCATTCCTGGCTCTGCCGGCGGTTTTGTGACCGTGCGCCCCTCTGTCAAGGTGGCGCCATCCAAGGGAGGCAACTGATGCAAGTCGAACTCCTGAACGAACAAGGACAGGCCTCATCCAAGCTTGATGTGCCCGACACCGTGTTTGGCCGCGATTACAACGAAGACCTGGTTCACCAGATCGTTGTCGCCTACCAGGCCAATGCCCGCCAAGGTACCCGCGCTCAAAAAGACCGTGCGGAAGTCAAGCACTCGACCAAAAAGCCATTCCGCCAAAAAGGAACTGGCCGTGCCCGCGCTGGCATGACCTCATCGCCACTGTGGCGTGGGGGCGGTCGCATCTTCCCGAACTCGCCTGCTGAGAACTTCACTCAAAAAATCAACAAGAAGATGTATCGCGCAGGCATGGCATCCATCCTCTCCCAGTTGGTGCGCGAAGGTCGTCTTGCCGTGGTCGATTCCATCAAGGTGGACGCACCCAAAACCAAATTGCTGGCTGCCAAATTCAAGGCCATGAACCTGGATTCTGTCTTGGTGATTGCCGAAGAAGTGGATGACAACCTTTACCTCGCATCGCGCAACCTGCCCAATGTGCTGGTGGTTGAACCCCGCTATGCAGATCCCGTCTCGCTGGTTTACTACAAGAAAGTCTTGGTGACCAAGGCGGCCCTCGATCAACTCAAGGAGATGTTCGCATGAGCAACACCCGTTTTGACGAAGGACGTCTGATGCAGGTGCTGGTGTCCCCCATCGTCTCCGAAAAGGCCACCATGGTGGCTGAGAAGACCAATGCGGTGACTTTCAAGGTTCTGCAAGATGCCACCAAACCTGAAATCAAGGCTGCTGTCGAGTTGCTCTTCAACGTGCAAGTCAAGGCAGTGTCAGTTGTGAACATCAAGGGCAAGACCAAGCGCTTCGGGCGCAGCGTTGGCCGCCGTGACCATGTCCGCAAGGCCTACGTCACGTTGCAGCCAGGTCAAGAGCTCAACCTCTCTGGGGAGGCTGCTTAATCATGGCCGTGATCAAAATGAAACCGACCAGCCCCGGCCAACGCGCCGTGGTCAAGGTCACCCGCGACCATTTGCACAAGGGCGAGGGTTTTGCACCCTTGCTCGAACCCCAGCATCAGCGCTCGGGCCGCAACAACAATGGTCACATCACCACCCGTCACAAGGGCGGCGGTCACAAACATCACTACCGTGTGGTTGACTTCCGTCGCAACAAAGACGGCATTCCGGCCAAAGTCGAGCGCATCGAGTACGACCCCAACCGCACGGCCCACATTGCGCTGATTTGCTATGCCGACGGCGAGCGCCGCTACATCATTGCCCCCCGTGGCCTTGAAGTCGGTGCCACCGTGCACAGCGGTTCGGAAGCCCCCATCCGCGCAGGCAACACGCTGCCCATCCGCAACATCCCGGTGGGTTCGACCATTCACTGCATCGAATTGCGTCCTGGCAAGGGTGCTCAAATTGCCCGCTCTGCCGGAACCTCAGCAACCTTGCTGGCCCGCGAAGGCACTTACGCACAGGTTCGCATGCGCTCAGGTGAAGTCCGCAAGATCCACATCGAGTGCCGTGCCACGATTGGCGAGGTGTCCAACGAAGAGCACAGCCTGCGCCAGATCGGCAAGGCTGGCGTCAAGCGCTGGATGGGCATCCGACCCACCGTTCGTGGCGTGGCCATGAACCCGATCGATCACCCGCATGGTGGTGGTGAAGGTCGCACCGGCGAAGGCCGCGCACCTGTTGATCCTTGGGGCAATCTGACCAAGGGTTACCGCACCCGCAACAACAAGCGCACGCAAGTCATGATCGTGTCGCGTCGCAAGAAATAAGGGGTAGGCCATGGCTCGTTCATTGAAAAAAGGCCCATTCGTTGACCATCACCTGATGGACAAAGTGGAAAAAGCCGTGAGCACCAAAGACAAGCGTCCCATCAAGACCTGGTCGCGTCGCTCCATGATCCTTCCCGAATTCATCGGGTTGACGATTGCCGTTCACAACGGCAAACAACACGTTCCTGTATATGTGACTGACCAAATGGTGGGTCACAAGCTCGGCGAATTTGCGCTGACCCGCACCTTCAAGGGTCACCCCGCCGACAAAAAGGCCAAGAAATAAGGAGGACCTATGGAAACACGTGCAGTCCTGCGAGGTGTCCGTCTTTCGGTTGACAAGGGTCGACTGGTGGCAGACCTCATCCGCGGCAAAAAGGTGGACCAGGCCCTCAACATCCTGACCTTCACCCAGAAAAAATCAGCTGGCATCATCAAAAAAGTGCTCGAGTCGGCCATCGCCAATGCCGAGCACAACGACGGTGCCGACATTGATGCATTGCGTGTCAAGTCCATCTATGTGGAACAAGGCACCACGCTCAAGCGCTTCACCGCACGCGCCAAGGGTCGCGGCAACCGCATCAGCAAGCCCACGTGCCACGTGTACGTGACGGTCGGCAACTAAGAGGGCATCGAGAAATATGGGACAGAAAATCCATCCTACTGGTTTCCGCCTGTCGGTGAGCCGCAACTGGGCCAGCCGCTGGTATGCAACCAACCGTGACTTCGCAGGCATGCTGGCTGAAGACATCAAGGTTCGCGACTACCTCAAGGCCAAGCTGAAAAACGCCGCAGTTTCCCGCGTCGTCATCGAACGCCCTGCCAAAAATGCCCGCATCACGATTTACTCGGCTCGCCCCGGTGTGGTGATTGGCAAAAAAGGCGAGGACATCGAAAACCTCAAAAAAGAGCTTTCCAGCCGTCTGGGCGTGCCCGTGGCTGTGAACATCGAAGAGGTTCGCAAGCCCGAAATCGATGCCCAGCTCATTGCGGACAGCATTACCCAGCAGCTTGAAAAGCGCATCATGTTCCGTCGCGCCATGAAGCGCGCCATGCAAAACGCCATGCGTCTGGGTGCCCAAGGCATCAAGATCATGTCTTCGGGTCGACTCAATGGCATCGAAATCGCACGGACCGAGTGGTATCGCGAAGGCCGTGTGCCCCTGCACACCCTGCGTGCCGACATCGACTACGCCATTTCCACCGCCAAGACCACTTACGGGGTCATCGGTGTGAAGGTGTGGGTCTACAAGGGCGACACCCTGGGCCGCAACGACGCTCCTGTCGTGGCCGAGCCCAGACAAGAAGAAGAGCGTCGTCCTCGCGGTCCACGCCGCGATGCTCGTCCCGCAGGCGATCGTCCTGCACGCGGCGGTCGTCGTCCAGCTGGATCAAATGCCGCACCATCGGACGGAAGCGATAAACCCGCTGAAGCCGCTGATGCCCCTAAA
>JBEDFU010000364.1:0-7344 GCA_041174965.1 Pseudomonadota bacterium
CTGTGGCGGCGCAACAAAAAAACCTCCAGGCCCGCAGCGCCATCGCGCAGCATCACCACGGTAGCGGCAGGGATCGGGGGGGCAGTGACTTCGATCGAATTGATGTCCATGCGATCCATTCTGTCATGGCCCAGGCACAGCGGCTGTCACCTGCGCGAGTGGTCACGGGCACAATGGCGGGCCTTGTCACTGCACCCCACCATGGCCACCCACACCCCCGATCGACCCAAAGCCGCCAGCCCCCAATCGCTGTCGGGTTTGAAACCATTTTTGCGCCCCTACACAGCCGTGATTGCCGCAGCGGCCTTGTTTTTGTTGCTGGCCGCGGGGGCGACCCTGGCCTTTCCATGGGCACTGCGCCAGCTCATCGACGGCGGCCTGGCCAATGGCGCGCAAGGCCACGCCGAGGGCTTGGCCGCTGACTTTGTCTGGTTGTTTGCCGTGGCCGTGGCCTTGTCGGTGTTTTCGGCAGCGCGTTTTTATGCGGTCAGTTGGTTGGGCGAGCGCATCACCGCCGATGTGCGACAAGCCGTCTACGCCCATGTGTTGCAACAAAGCCCCTCTTTTTTTGAAACCACCCAAACCGGCGAGGTGCTGTCGCGGCTGAGCGCCGACACCACTTTGGTGCAAACCGTGGTCGGCTCATCGCTGTCCATGGGTTTGCGCAATGCGGTGATGGGCTCGGGCGCTTTGCTCATGCTGGTGTGGATGCGGCCTTGGCTGATGGTCCAAGTCATCGCGGTGCTGGTGCTGATTGTGTTGCCCAGTGTGTGGTTTGGGCGTCGGGTGCGGCGCTTGTCGCGCGCCAGCCAAGACCGCGTGGCCGACACCAGTGCCATGGCGTCCGAGGTGCTCAACGCCATCACCGTGGTGCAAAGCCATGGCGCTGAAGGGCGCGAGGCGCGCCGCTACGAGGCCTCGACCTTGAACGCCTTCACCACGGCCGTGCGTCGGGTGCGCGCCCGAGCCTTGCTGGTGGGTTTCATCATTTTGGCCAGCAGCGCAGCCCTGTTGTGGGGCCTGTACCAAGGCACCCTGGCGGTGTATGCGGGCAGCTTGAGCGCTGGCGAGTTGGGCCAAATCATTGTGTATGTGATCTTGCTGGCCAGTGCCTTTGCGGTGCTGGGCGAGGTGTATGGCGACTTGTTGCGCGCTGCTGGCGCCACCGAGCGCTTGATGGAGTTGCTCCACACCCAGTCTGCGGTGGCCTCACCGGCCCAGCCGCAACACGCCCCCTGGCCCGAGGCCGGGTCCACCTTGGCCTTGCAAGGCGTGGGCTTTCATTACGCCTCGCGCCCCCTGACACCGGCGATCGACCAACTCAGCGCCCAAGTCCACAGCGGACAAACCGTGGCGGTGGTCGGGCCCAGTGGCGCGGGCAAAACCACGCTGTTCGATTTATTGCTGCGCTTTCACGACCCGCAGCAAGGCCAAATTGAGATTGATGGTGTGCCCATCCACCGCATGGGCTTGCACGACTTGCGTGCGCGCATTGGCATCGTGCCGCAAGAGCCGGTGATTTTTTCGGGCACGGCGTGGGACAACATTCGCTACGGCAGGCCAGAGGCCAGCGACGCCGAGGTCATCGCCGCCGCCCAAGCGGCCTATGCACACGAATTTTTGTCCGAACTGCCCGAGGGCTACGACAGCTTTTTGGGCGAGCGCGGTGTGCGCTTGTCGGGGGGGCAGCGCCAGCGCTTGGCCATCGCCCGCGCCATCTTGAAAAACCCGCCGCTGTTGCTGCTCGATGAAGCCACCAGCGCCTTGGACGCACAAAGCGAGCGCATGGTGCAAGCCGCGCTCGAGCGCGCCATGACCAACCGCACCACCTTGGTCATCGCCCACCGCTTGGCCACGGTGCAAAAGGCCGATGTGATTTGGGTGCTCGATCGCGGCCGCTTGATCGAGCAAGGCACCCATGCCCAGCTCATCGCCCAAGGCGGGCTGTATGCCAGCTTGGCGGCCTTGCAATTTCAAAGCAGTTGATCGCCGCCGCAGCCTGGCGTGGGCACTGGGTCAAGATGCGGCTTGGCTTGCACCGGCTTGGAGTTGCGCTTGCGTTGGCAGCCACAGCACGATCAAAGCGCTGACACAGGCAATGGCCGACATGGTCAGCATCAAACTGGTGAAGCCCGACGCCTTGATGAAGGGCCCGAGCAAATACACCGCTAGCGAGCTGATGCCAAACGACACCGCAATGCGCACGCCGCTCACCCGCGAGCGCATCGAGTTGTCGATATAGCGCACCACCATGGTTTCGTTGAACGGGATGGACGCGAACACCGACACCATGTACACAATGGCCGCCACATACCAAAGCCAACCCGTGGTGTGGGCAGCCGCATAAAACACCACGATTTGCATGGCCAAAATGCCCAAAAACAAGGGCTTGACCGCCACCTTGTCGAGCAAGCGGCCCACCACCAATTGGGCCAGCGAAGCCACCGCATAAATACCGGCCAACAAAAAGCCCAGCTGGGCCGGGTCGGTCACCAAGCCATCCAAACGCTCGACCATCAACTGGGCATTGCCATTGGTGGTGAAGTTGAACAACAAGCTGCCGGTGGTGGCGCTGGCCACCATGACCACAAAGGTGCGGATGGCCAAGTTCCTGGGCAAATGCACCTGGGTGGCGGCTTTGCGCGCCGGGGCCGCATGCTCAGGCGGCGCACACCGGGCAAACCAAAAACCGCAAGCGATGGACACCAACCCGGGCACCACAAAAGCCATGCGCCAGCCAAAGTACTTGACCAACAAACCCGTGGACAAGGCCGCCAAGGCAATGCCCAAATTGCCCGCCAAACCATTGATACCAATGGTGCGCCCAGGGGTGGGCGAGTTTTGCACCAACAGCGGTATGCCCACCGGGTGGTAGATGGCCGAAAACGCGCCCAAGACCGTCAAGGCCACGCCCATTTGCCAAGGGCTTTGGGTCAGCGCCACGCCAATGGCACTCCAACCCATGCCATGGAAAAAAATCAGCATCATGCGCCGCCGCCCCCACAGGTCGCCCCAACGGCCAGCGGGCACCGAGGCCAAACCAAACATCACAAATGCGCCGGTGGTGTAGGGCATCAAGTCTTCCCAGCGCGCCACGCCAAAGTCAGCGGCAATGGCTGCCACGGCAGTGGCAAAGATCAACAAGAACAAATGATCCAGCGCATGGGCGAAGTTCAGCAAAAAGGCGGGGGTGCGGTTCATGCGGGCCATTGTGAACGAATTCACACCAGACACCCAGTTCCGCTGTAGGACGATCTGCCAAGCCCATCACGTCTGTGGCGGGGCATGGCAGAACCTGATCAACCTGGGCTTGGGGGCTCTGCTGGGCCAGCACCGCCCCAACCCAACCATTGGCCCAACTTCGCCACAGCGCCCATCAGGCCCGATGGGTTGGGTTCAGATGGGCCCTTGTCCACTGGCTGCGACAAACCTTGGGTCCAAGCCGCCACATCATCGGCCGGCAACAGCCATTGGACACCTGAGCTGGGTGCGCTGGCGGGTGGCGCAGCTTCATTCGTCGGCGCAATACCGCCGTCGTTGGTCGGCGCCGGTGCACTGGGCTCAGGACGGACCTCCACTGCGCCTGGTGGCGCACTTGGGACAGCGGGAGATGGTGCCGGTGCAGGGGCCACCGGTGCCGCCTCAGCCGGGCTGACCGTTGGCGCCGTGCGGCTGACCCAATTGCCCAAGGTCTCCATGTCGCGGGCCACGGCGGATGGGGTTTGCTGCACCACCGCCATGGCCATGTCCAGCAATTGGGCGGTGGATTGCGGGCTGTTGGTGACACCCATGCCAAAGCCAGGCTGGGCCAAGGGCGAGAAGCTGCTCAGCGTCTTTGGCACGGCCTTGCTCGCCACGGGCCCTGGGGTGAGCACCCTGGCTGAACCCGTTTGCGACAGCGCATCCACGGTGAACGACTTCTCCATCATCCGGTTGAACGTGTCCAAGCCCTCTGAAGCGCCCAAGCGCACGCCGGTTCGGATGACATCGCTGACCTTTTGAGTGTCAACGGATATTTGTGTCGGCGCCGATGAGCCTGTGCTTGTGTCTGTCGGTGGGTTGGTTATTGAACCTGTCGATGGCCGGGCCATCCAGGTGCTGCCGGTCAATCGAACCACGTTGTTGCTCTGCGCCACCACCTGGCCCAGCTCTGTGATGCGGCCAGTCCCCGAAAGCAAGCCCACCCACGCATCACCTGGGGCGTCGGATTTGACGCCAGCGGCGGAAAGGGTCAAGCCATTCACACCCGCCAGCACCACGTCCCCGCTCTTTTCGTTGTAGGCACTGACCGAAGCTGATGTGTTGAGGTTGTTGACCAAGAAGCGGCCATAGCCAAAGTCGCCAATGCCCGTCACCGCTTCGAGTCGCAAATCCCCGCTGATCGAGACTGCCGGCGCTTGCGCCGAGTCCAGGGCATTGATGGCTTGCCCCGCTTTCAGCTTGGCCACATTCGAGACCAAGGTGGTGCCCGACACCATGAGGTCGCCTTGGGCGGTGATGGCAATGAGATTGGCTTTGGATTCCAAACGCGAACCAGAAGTGAGCGTCAAGGAGCCTTGGCCCAAGACCTCGATCTGGCCCTGGGCCAGCACCTGGGCACTCAGGGTATCGGCCGCCGTCAAGCGCACATGGACATCGCCTTGGGTGATGGTTTTCACGTCTAGCGCCACCGCTTGGCCGCCGGTGATCTGCATGAAGATGTCACCCGTGGTGGTTTGGGCCACGATTTTTTGGGCGTTGACCTTCATGAAGGCATTTTGGGCACCAATCCCTGTGGCGGCGTTGAGGTCCAGCGACCCCAAGTTCATGTTCACCGTGACCGCGCTGGTGGCGGGCATGGCCAGGCTTTGGGTGGCCACGCTCAAACTGTCCAGGTTCAGGTTCAGGTTGGCAAAACCTGGGGCCTCACTCAACACCACCTGGGTACCCACCACCGCCAAGCTGCCCAGTTGTGTGGCCGTTTGCGGCGCTTGCAAGTCCAGCTTGGAAATACCAGACCAACTCATCGCATCGTTTTTCCCGGCGAACAATCCGGACAAAAAACTCACCGATGCATTGCCCGAGGTGACATGCAGCGCACCAGTTTTCCCCTGGGCATTGGCATCAAACTCAATGCCTTTGTAGAAGACCACCTCTTGGGCCCCATCGATGATCAGTTGACCTCCGTTGCGCAACACAACGGCGTCGGAGAACACCACCTTGCCCGTGGCCTTGATGGTGATGTCGCCATCCACATACACCTGCTCGCCGAAAGTGACGTTCATGGCATTGCTGACCACCAAGCCTTCGATATTGGCCAATTCACGCACTTGCAAACGCAAGGCCCAAGCGTCACGTTCGGCCTGAGATCGAGCCACCAAGTCACCCAATTGGGCACGTGCTGCCGTCAAGGTGTCGCCCACCTGGAAGCCGCCACCCACCGAAACCAGGCTCACATCCACCACCACGCCATTCTTGACCCGGATGTCGGCCGTGGCCCCACTGCCGCTACCCCCCGTGAGGATCACGCCTTGGTAGGTGAAACTGCCGTCGGCATTGGCCACGGCCTGGCTGGTGTCTGCGCCGAAATTCTGCCCCGCTTGGGTGATGCCGATGCTCTGGGTGGTGGCCCCAATTCCCGCACCGACACGGCCATCGATGTTGATGCTGCCCTGGTAGGCCGATAAATCCAGCAGATCGGCGCTGCCCGTGCTGCCATTCACGCGCCCGGTGATCTTCAAATCAGCCGCTTGGTTGGTGGCCGCATCACCCATGCTGAGCACCACACTGCCATCAAAGCGAATCGCATCATTGATCAAGGTGCCTTGCGACATGGCCAACACCGTGCCATTGGAAAACACCGTGGTGTTGCCGGGTCCAAAAATGCTCAGTTTTTTGCCCTTGACCGATCCGGCCACTTCAACCTTGCCACCCACCCCTGAAGACTGAATGGTCAGCGGCACCGACACGGTCAATTCCGAGCCACCGCCGCCCATGGACACCGGGTTAGAGCCGCCAGAGGAACCAATGACCAACGTGGTGTCGCCTTTGACATTGCTGGGGTCCAGCGCCAAACCACCGCCCTTGCCACCCAAAGAGATGGACACGCCCTGTGGCGGCGTGATCTGCAAGCCCGCCCCTTCGGTGACATAGGCCGCCAAGTCCACCGCAGCCCCACCTTGGGGAATGGCCAGTTTGACCGATTGAACCACCTGGGCCTGGACCACGCCTTTGGCGTCTTTGGACAACACGCTGGCCACGGCCAGGTTGGTGTCGGCGGCCCCATTCACCCCATAAAGCTTGATGCCAGTAAGGGTGATTTTTTCGGTGATGTTGAGCGCAATGCGGCTGGTGTCTTTGACGCGCAACTCCCCATCCAGCACCAAGGTCTTGGCGTCGATCACCAAACGGGTGTCACCCAGGTCGATCGGCGCGTCGCCCTCGGCCTTGATGACGATGCTGTCGCCGCTCAGGCGCAGCGTGCCCAGGGTCTGATCCCACACAATGTTTTCGATGCCCGAGACCAGCTTGCCATTGGCCAGCGTGACCACGTTCTTGGTGGTCGACGAGGCCACGGGTTTAAAGCGCAGGCTCAGGGTGTCATCGCGCATCTCGCTCGGGCCGCTGTCCACATCCTCGAGCCTGAGCGTGCGCGCCAGACCGTCGGCCGCCACGGTGTTGCCCAGGTCCATGGTGATCTGATCGGCCCCTTCGGAGGCGCGCACCACCAGCGGCGCATCGGCCAGACGCACCACCGTCAACTCGTCGGCCAACAGGCCCAGTCGCACTTCGTCGAGCGGGCTGCGGCTCAGGCGCAGCGCATTGCCGTCAGTGCCCAAAATCTCGAAATTGCCCGCGTTGTAAGAGGCTTTGAGCGCCACCGGCTTTTGCACCACCAGCGGCACCTCGCGCACCACCGTGTTCACGCCGTCGCTGAGCGTCACCACCAGCGGACCGGTGATGCCTTTTTGACCAGGCATGAACTGCAAATTACCCACATCGGCCAGGAAGCCCGAAAGCTTGGCCACCGTGCCGCTGAGCTTGACGCCCGAAGCGGTGGCGCTGAAGCTCACGCCCCATTGGGTGGCATCTGCGCCCGAGACGCCGAAGGCGCCCTGGGTCACATCGAACTGCACCGACACCTTGGGCGTGTTGTCGCCAGCCACCGCCGTCTTGAGCAGATCGGCGTCATAGAGCGAACCCAATGGGAAGGTCAGCGGCGTTGCCTCATCGCCAGCCACCATCAGCGTATCGGGCAGGCGCAGGTTGAGCGCGGCCGATGGTGCGGGAGCGGCAAAGCGCAGGATCGGCTGATCTTTGGCCAGCGCGGTGGCCATGCCGGTGGCGCCATCGATGGTGGCACCC
>JBEDFU010000365.1:0-4601 GCA_041174965.1 Pseudomonadota bacterium
CAGGTATGGTGATGTTGTGCACCGCCTGCGCCACACAACAGTTTGATCTTAAGGCCAACCTAGATGCATCTCCCAATTACCAAGAAAGCCAAACATTTTGGGTTGGTGGTATTGGTCAGCAAACTGAAGTAGATGCCGCAAAAGTGTGCGGTGGTGCCAGCAAAGTTGGTCGCGTTGAAACGAAATTAACCCCTGGCAATGTGGGCTTGACCCTCATCACCATCGGCATTTATTCACCACGCCAAATTTCCATCACTTGCACCAAATAAAAGAGGCCGCTCATGAAAAAATTACTGCTTCCACTCGTTTTGACTTTGGCCCTGGGTGCCTGCTCCACGCAAACCGCTTTCATCAATGGAACGGGTGGTCAGCTCAAAAAAGATGACATGCAAACCTTTTTTGTCGCTGGACTTGGTCAAACCCAGACCATTGATGCCAGCGCGGTTTGCGGTGGCGCTGACAAAGTGGTCAAGGTCGAACGCACTTATTCCCCATTGAACTGGCTTTTGGGAACCTTGACTGCAAGCATATACACCCCTTACGACGCCAAGGTCTATTGCAATTGAGTGACTTGTCAAAGCCCACTCAACTGGTGAAAACCGTCAGCACGCCGGTATAGCCATACAAATGCCGGTGGGCGATTTCGCCGCCGGCAAAAAACCGACCAGGGGCACATCGCCCAAAGCACGGCGCACGATGTGCATTTCCGCACTGGGTCCGCCAAAGTGCGGCCCGCCACGGCCAGCACAGCTGACATAAATGGCCCCCACGATGCGCTTGGAACCGGGTTCGATCGTGTCAGCCACAGTTTTGGCAGATCCGACACCCATGCCCTCGTCGTCCATCAAGGCCGGCGCTTCCAAAGCTTCGCGAATTTCAGAACCAATGCGCATCAGGTCGGCCCGCGCCGCGTTCACATGCCGTTGGCAAAAACTCAGGCTCATGCCGGGGCTGACGATCTCGGCCACCGCCACCCCTTGGCGCTTTGGGTCCAGGCCCACGATGTGGCGCACCAATACGTCGTCGCCAAACTCGCCCGTGCGCCGCAGGGCTTGAGCGCTGCCAGGGGACAAGCCCACCAAGGTGGCCCTGACTTGCGCCAATGCGGCTTGGGGCTGCTCCAAAGAAATTTTCAAATCGCGCAGCAACACATCCAGCGCCGGCTCACCGTCCAAAGCCAACACCAAATGGCCCTCGCATTCGGTGATGGTGTGCTGGTCAGAGACGGGTACACAACCTTGGGTGACCCGCGACATCAAGGCCACTTCTGGACCAAAGGCCACGCCACTCAAACCACCGCTGTAAACACCGCCCGCCGCGCCTTGGCCGCGCACGTGGCCACCCGAGCTGACGGCAAACTGCACCGCGGCATGGCGGCTGCTGGCCAGGCCCCCAAACACGTAATCGCCGTGGGTGCGTTGGGCCAGTTCGGCAATCAAATCGCCCACATCGGGGGTGTGCCCATCGGCGTGCACCAAGGCGGTGTGGGGCTCAAAACCCATGTGCTGGCCCAGCGGCGCCACGCCACTGAACACGCGGTACTGGTTGTGCGGCAACTCGCACAGCATCACCGTCAAGGCGGGCTCGTCAAAGTACTCGACGTTGTTGCCTGCGATGCCCACACCCACCGTGCCCGCCCAATCGGTGACGGTGGGCAATTCGGCGCTCAACCAATCCAAGATGTCTTGGGCTTGGTCGGCATAGTGGTCGGTGATGTAGATCAAGCCCAGGGTGGGCTGCGCTGCATGGGTGGGCAAACTCAATTGCGCTTTGAGTTGGGCCAACACCAAGCCAGCCGCCATCGGCCACTGCGGGTGGGTGGCATGGGCACTGGGAAACAACTTCATGGGCGTTTGGTCGTGGCTCGTTTGCGGGCAGCTGGGCGTTTGCTGGCGGGCTTGGTGCCTGCGGCTTTGGCCGCATGGGCAGGCATGGCTTTGCCCGCCATGTCCATGCCCGCCGCTTTGGCCTGTTGCTGCATGTCGCTCATGGTTTTTTGGGCGATGTCTTGGAACTGCTGGGTCAAGGCGCCCCACCATTGAGATGGGTCGATGGCGGCACCAGCGGCGGGCTTGCTGCTGGCTGAGGTGCCTTTGGCAGCAGCGCGTGGCGCCGTGGCTTTTTTGGGTGACGGCGCAGGTTTTTCTTCAGCGGCTTGGGAGGCATTGGCGGCAAACATGGAAGCCCCTGTGGGCCAAGCACTGGGCTTGGCCTTGAGCGATTCGGCCAGGTCGCCCATGCTCATGTTCATGTCTTGCAGGGTTTTGAGCGTCATGCGCTGCACCTCCAGCGCCTGGATGGTGGCGGCAATGGCTTGGGTGTTTTGGTTCAACCAAAACTGCACGGCCTTGAGTTCTTGGATGCGCTTTTCCAACTCTTGCGGGTCCAAGGTGGGCGCGACCCAAGCACTGGGGCCCATGCCCGCTGCAGCGCCTTGGGATTGCAGATTTTTTAAAAAATCAAAGCCCGGAACAAATTGGCTGAAATCAAAACCAGGGGTTTGGTTCATGCGGCACATCCTTGCAGGCGGGCCGCCCCCCATGGACCGCCCTATGCCCCGAGCTTATCCGAATCAACCCCACGCACAGCTGGGGCGCATGGGAACTCGCTCTTCAGTGCTTGTGCGCCGAACCCATGCCGCCGTCTTTGCTCAGGCCGTGGGTCATTTCTTTCACCGGCAGTTTGACCTCTTGCTGCGACACAACGCCTTTGCTGTCTTTGAATTTCAAGGTGAGGGTCACGCTGGTGTCTTTGGCCAAGGGACCTTTGAGGTCCATCAACATCACGTGGTAACCGCCGGGCTGCAATGCCACGGGCTTGCCCGCAGGCAAGTCGATGGCGGGCACAGCGGCCATCTTCATCACGTTGTTGTCCATCTTCATTTCGTGCACCTCGGCCACGCCGGCCACCGGGCTGCTCACCCCCACCAATTGGCTGCCTTGGGTGGCGGTGAGCCGCATGAATACACCGGTGGCTTTTTGTCCGGGCACGGTGGCGCGCGCCCATGGGTCTTCGATCTTGACCTGGGCCCAAGTGGGCAGTGCCCCAAATGCCCCCAGCACCAAACCCACAGATATCAAACGTTTCATGAGAAAACTCCTTCAAAAAAATGGAATCGACGGTAGCCCTGGGCAGGTTCAGGGCTGGCGCTCGGTGATGAAGCCAATGCCCTGAATGCCCGCGCGTTGCGCGGCCGCCATGGCCTGGGCCACGCGCTCGTAGCGCACATCTCGGTCGCCACGGATGTGCAACTTGGGTTGGGGTTGTTTGGCGGCCTCGGTTTGCAACAAGGTCACCAGGGCTGCATCGTCAATGGCGGTTTCGTTCCACCAATAGCGGCCCTGCGCATCAACACTCAGCCGAATGGTTTGCGGCGGCGTGTCTTGCGCTTGGTTGGTGGCGCGCGGCAATTGCACATTGACCGCGTGCTTCATCACCGGCACGGTGATGATGAAGATGATGAGCAACACCAACATCACGTCCACCAAGGGCGTCATGTTGATCTCGTTCATCACCTCGTCGGTGTCGTCTTGGGTGCCAAAGGTCATGTCGGTTCTCCAGCTCAGGGGGTGGTGGCACGGCCGTGGCCATGCACCCGGGCGCCGGTGATTTGCAGCGCATGCAAGTCGTGGGCAAAGCGGTTGAGCCGCCCAATCACTTGCTTGTTGCCGCGCACCAATGCGTTGTAGCCCAGCACCGCAGGGATGGCCACGGCCAGGCCCAAAGCGGTCATGATCAAAGCCTCACCAATGGGGCCGGCCACTTGGTCGATGCTGGCTTGACCGGCCGCGCCAATTTGCACCAACGCGTGATAAATGCCCCAGACCGTGCCAAACAAGCCCACAAACGGCGCGGTCGACCCCACCGAGGCCAGCACCGCCAAGCCCGACTGCAGGTGGGCCGTGGCCTCGTCGATGGCCCGTTGCAAGCAGCGGGTGACCCAGTCGCTCACATCGAGTTGCTGCGCCAAAGCCGGGCGAGCAGCGTTGTTTTGCACATGGTCAAGCGCCTCGCGGGCTTGTTGAGCGAGTTGTCGAAACGGGTTGTCTGCAACCTCGCCCAGCACCTGCTCGCCTGCAGCCACACTGTCGCAATGCCAAAAGTCGTCCACCAACTGGGCTTGGCGCTGATGCCGCCACAAATGGCTGGCCTTAAGAAAAATCACCACCCAAGAGGACATGGACATGACCAGCAGCAACAAGGCCACCAAGCGGGTCACCATGTCGCCTTGGGTCCACAGGTTGACCAAACCAAATTCATTGTTCATGCGTCACTCGTTTCCCAATTTAAATTCAATCGGCACCTGAAACCACATGGTCTCGGGCACACCACCGCGTTTGCCCGGCACATAGCGCCAGCGCATCACCGCATCGGAAGCGGCGCGATCCAAGCGGCCATGACCGCTGGATTGCAGCACTTCGGCTTGCTGGGGCAAGCCGTCTGCGCCTATGAGCACCCGCATCACCACCCGCCCTTGTTCGCCCATGCGACGGCTCATGGCGGGGTATACCGGTGGCGATTTGGCTTGGTAGTCTGCCACGGTGGTGGGCAGGTCCACTTTGGTGGGTGCCGCAGGCGCGGCGGGCACGACCACGCTGGGC
>JBEDFU010000366.1:0-3155 GCA_041174965.1 Pseudomonadota bacterium
CACAACTGCACGCCATAAAACAACATGAACAAAGACATGGCAGCCATGCACAGCTCAACCCCTGCGAGCATCCACTTTTTCTTCAGCGGCGATACCGCATTGAGCAAGGACGCCACCGCAATGTGGACATTGGCACGGTAAATCGCAGCGCCACCCACAAACGAAAAGAACACCATCATGACCACCGAGGCCGGCTCTGGCCAGGACTGGGGGTTGTTCATCGCATAGCGCATGAACACCCCATACGGGATCATCAGGGTGATCAACACCAGGGCCGTGCCCGATAGCGCAATGCAGGCCATGTAAAGCCATTCCATGGTCTGGGCATACGCTTGTTTGAGTGTCATGTCGGATGTCTTCAAAATGATGTGGCCCAGCAAACCATGCTGGGCCACGCGCACACAGGCAGATTACTTGGTGTCTTGGATACGCTTGATCAAAGTCGCATATTTGGCGCCGTACTTGTCACGGATGGGCTGGGTGGCTTTGAAGAAAGCCGGCTTGTCCGCAGGCACAAACTGCACACCCAAGCCTTTGAGCTTGGCCTCAGCCTCGCGGGTGTAGTCGTCCCACAGTTTGCGCTGCTCCAATTGGGCTTCAGCCGAGAACTTGCGCACCAAGGCCTGGTCGTCTTTGCTCAGCCCTTCCCAAGATTTTTTCGAGAACACAAAAATTTCGGGAATGATCAAGTGGCCGGTCAGGCTCATCACCTTGGCGACTGTGTAATGGTTTTGCGCCAGCAAGGTGGGCGGGTTGTTTTCTGCCCCATCGACCACACCGGTTTGCATGGCCGGGAGCAATTCATTGAACCCCATGGCCACGCCATTGCCACCCATGGCGTTCATGGTTTCCACAAACAAGGGGTTGCCCATCATGCGGATCTTCATGCCCTTGAGATCGGCGGGTGCTGTGACAGGTTTGCTGGCGTACACGTTGCGGGTGCCTGCATCCATCCAGCCCAGCGCGATCAAGCGCGAACCGGGACCATTGCTCATGCGCTCGAGCAATTCTTGGCCAATCGGACCATCGATGACTTTGCGCATGTGTGCTTCATCGCGAAACACAAACGGCATGTTGAACACATTGACCTCGTCGACCACCGGGCCCATGGCACCGACAGAGATGCGGGCAATTTGCAAGGCGCCGATCTGGGCTTGCTCGATCATTTCTTTTTCGCCACCCAACTGCATGGAAGGGAACATTTGGATGGAGATGCGGCCATTGGTGGCGGCTTCGAGTTTTTTGCCCATGCGCACGATGGCTTCCACCGTGGGATAGCCCAGCGGGTGCACATCGGATGCTTTCAGCACCATTTTGCTTTGGGCCTGGGCTTGAAAACCAAACGCCGAGGCCCCAATGGCCAAGCTGGCGGCGATCCATTTGACGAGTTGTCTTTTTTTCATGGTTTGTCTCCTGTGTTGATGAAAGGGATGGGTGGCGAAAAAATCAATGCGGTGTGCGGGGGCGATGGATGCTCACATCGGCCCCATCTTCACAAAGGCTCCGCCTTGGAACTGCACGGCGGGGTCGCTCAAATCGGGCTCGGGGGTGTTTTGGTAGATGGCTTGCCGAAACACATCTGAGCTGTCTTGGGGCACGAAACCCACGTGGCGGGCGCGGCTGTTGTCCCACCAGGTCACGGCATTGTTGGACATGCCAAAAATGATGCTGTGGCCCAGCACCGGCGTGGTCAAACAAGCGGTGATCAAGCGGTGCAAGTCGTCATAACTGAGCCAACTGGCCAGCATGCGCCTGTCGCGCGGCTCGGGAAAAGAAGAGCCAATGCGCACACAAGCGGTTTCGATGCCATAGCGGTCAAAGTAAAAGCGGCTCAGGTCTTCGCCAAAGGCTTTGCTCAGGCCGTACAAGCCATCGGGGCGCGGCGGGTCATCGGCGGTGATGGTTTGGCCCTGCTTGTAAAAACCGGTCACATGGTTGGAGCTGGCAAACACCACGCGGCGCACCCCGTTGATGCGGGCGGCCTCGTACAAGTGGTACATGCCGACGATGTTGGCCTGCAAGATCGGCGCCCAGGGCTGCTCGGTGGACACACCACCCAGGTGCACCACGGCGTCGACGCCGACCAGCATGGCATGGACAGCAGCCGCATCGGCCAAATCGGCGGTGACAATTTCTTCGCCCGCTTGGGGCTGGCCCAGGTCTGCCACGTCAGACAAGCGCAACACATGGCAATTGGCCTTCAAGCGTCCCCGCAAAGCCTGGCCCAATCCGCCAGCAGCGCCGGTGAGCAACAAACGGTGGTGAGAAGGCGGCATGGTCATGGCGAGGTTCAAAGCGCAGTGGCTGCGCATCCAAGGGTTATCGGGGGCTGGACTTTCCAAATGGCTTTGCTACAGTCACGCAATGGGTCATCAGTTGTCAGACAACCAAAAGTGTACGCCCATTCATTCTGAGGTCAAGGGGAAAGAGATGGAATCAAGGCAAACCCCTAGTGTTGCCGGCGGGCCTGCAGCGGGCGCCAACCCGCGCGCGCGCCGCCCCGGTGGTTTGGTGGGGGAAATCGTGGCCTCGTTGGTCGAGCGGGTGCAACAAGGGCAATGGCCAGCTGGTCACAAGCTGCCCAGCGAGAGCGAGATCATGGCCGAGTTCGAGGTCAGCCGCACCGTCGTGCGCGAAGCCCTGTCACGCCTGCAAGCAGCTGGCACGGTGGAAACCCGCCACGGCATTGGCACCTTTGTGCTGGCCCCGCGCGAGAGCGCCAATTTCAGCCTGGGCAGCGTCGATTTGGCGATGGTCGGCGATGTGATCGCCTTGCTCGAATTGCGCATCAGCCTGGAGACCGAGGCCGCTGGCTTGGCCGCACAGCGACGCACCGATGCGCAATTGGCGCAGATGCAAACCGCGCTGGATGATTTTCAAGCCGCCTTGGGCCAAGACAGCGATGCCGTGCCTTCGGACTTCGCCTTTCACATGGAAGTCGCCCGCGCCACCCACAACCGCCACTTTGCGGATTTGATGGGCTATTTGGGCACCATGGTGATTCCGCGCGCGCGCATCAACACCGCCCAGGCCGCACCCGAGGGCCGCTTCAACTACCTGCAAAAAGTACATGGCGAACACGAAAGCATTTTGAGCGCCATCCGCAACCAAGACACCGAAGCCGCCCGTGCGGCCATGCGCACCCACTTGAGCAA
>JBEDFU010000367.1:0-4018 GCA_041174965.1 Pseudomonadota bacterium
GCACCGCAACCCATGGGCGCGCTGCGGTGGCCAAACACCAGCGGGTATGCCAGGGGCCGGGGTGTCACGGCTGGGGGTACAGGTCCAGCACCGCGCCGGTGCTGGCGCTGGATGCGTTGAAGGCAAACTTGGCCTGCACGCCACGGGTGTAGCGCGGGGCAGGGGGAGTCCAGCCTTTTTTGCGCTCGGCCAGTTCGGCGTCGCTCACATCCACCTCCAACAGCAATTTGTGCGCGTCGATGGTGATGCGGTCGCCCTCGCGCACGAAGGCAATGTTGCCGCCCGCCGCCGCCTCGGGCGCCACGTGGCCGACCACCATGCCCCAGGTGCCGCCCGAAAAACGCCCATCGGTGATCAGGCCCACGCTCTCGCCCAAGCCTGCGCCTATCAACGCGCCGGTGGGGGCCAGCATTTCGGGCATGCCCGGTCCCCCTTTGGGGCCCAAGTAGCGCAGCACCATCACGTCGCCGGCGTTGATCTTGCCGTCCAAAATCGCTTTCAGCGCCGACTGCTCGTCGTCAAACACCCGCGCAGGGCCGGTGATGACGGGGTTTTTCAAGCCGGTGATCTTGGCCACCGCGCCCTCGGGCGAGAGGTTGCCTTTCAAAATCGCCAAGTGGCCCTCGGTGTACATGGGCTTGTCGATGGTGCGAATCACGTCTTGGTCGGCGCGCGGGGTGTCGGGCACATCGGCCAAGTTCTCGGCCACGGTTTTGCCGGTGATGGTCATGCAGTCGCCGTGCAGCAAACCGGCGTTGAGCAACACCTTCATCACTTGCGGAATGCCACCGGCTTTGTGCAGGTCCACCGCCAGGTACTTGCCGCTGGGTTTCAAGTCGCAAATGACGGGGATTTTGCGGCGAATGCGCTCGAAGTCGTCAATCGTCCAGTCCACGCCTGCGGTGTGGGCGATGGCCAAAAAGTGCAACACCGCATTGGTCGAGCCACCGGTGGCCATGATCACCGCCACGGCGTTCTCAATCGCCTTTTTGGTCACGATATCGCGCGGCTTCAAGTCTTTTTTGATCGCCTCGATCAGCACCTTGGCCGATGCCTTGGCCGAGTTTTGCGTTTCGTCGTGGGGGTTGGCCATGGTCGACGAGTAGGGCAGGGACATGCCCAGCGCCTCGAAGGACGACGACATGGTGTTGGCCGTGTACATGCCGCCGCACGAGCCGGTGCCGGGGATGGCGCGCATCTCGATCTCGCGCAGGTCGGCATCGCTCATTTTGCCGGCAGCGTTTTCGCCCACGGCTTCGAACACGCTCACGATGTTCAAGTCTTTGCCCTTGTAGCTGCCCGGCAGGATGGTGCCGCCGTACACATAAATGGCCGGCACATTGGCGCGCAGCATGCCCATCATGCCGCCGGGCATGTTTTTGTCGCAGCCGCCCACCACCACCACGCCGTCCATCCACTGGCCGCCCACGCAGGTTTCGATGCAGTCGGAAATCACCTCGCGGCTGACCAGCGAATACTTCATGCCCTCGGTGCCCATGGCCATGCCGTCCGAAATGGTGGGCGTGCCAAAAATCTGCGCGTTGCCACCTGCTTCTTCAATGCCCGCCACCGCCGCGTCAGCCAGCTTTTGCAAGCCGCTGTTGCAAGGGGTGATGGTGGAGTGGCCATTGGCCACGCCCACCATGGGTTTGACAAAGTCACCCTCTTGGTAGCCCATGGCGTAATACATGGAGCGGTTGGGCGCGCGCGATTTGCCCTCGGTGATGTTGGCAGAGCGGCGGTTGATTTTGATGGGAAAAGTGGCCATGGTGTCTCAGGGTTTTGGGGAAAGCAGCTAGTTTAGCCGTGAGTCAATGCCCCGCGCCTTGGCGATGTGCTCAAGCGCAGCAGCCGGCTCTGAACTGCCGCCATCTTTATAAAGAACAAATGAACCTCGACTTAAAGTTCATCGATCAATCGTTTGCCTATCTCTTCAAAGCTGGTCCAAGCCTCTTCGAAAGAATACTTGCCTTCGCCATAAACCAGTGGCAACAACACCCCTTGATATTCCTGTTTCGATTGCGCGTCACTTCTCACTTGAGTCAGGGCTGTACTCAGTACAGACTTTGGGTCTTTGGCGAAAGCGGCATCCTGGTAACCAAACTCGCGCACATCCCCATCAGTCAGGGCATAAAAGGCAGCCATGGAATCATCCAGCACTTCTGGTTTTTTTAAAACAATGCAATGCACATCGTAGATATGGCGCACCAGTGCGGTGTCCCAACTTTGTTGCATTTGTCCAGTTCGGTGTTGGGCGAATCGCCTCAGAAATGACAAAACCTTCTCGGCCAATGTTTCTGCAACCGATGCAACTGGCACAGAAAACCCTGTCTTTGTGTGGCCTGCAAATTTGTCTGTCAAAGTCACCAGCGATGCCATTTCTGTGGGCAGAACAGTTCCGCGCTCTGTTAATTCCAATTGAAGGTTTGGGCGAAGAGCGGCAATGCCTTCATAAGCGCGTTGGTACGACCATTGGCTATGGGTATATCGGTTGTTATTCAATGAGCGCCGGAAATTCTCATCTTCAACGAGTCCGATGGTCACCAGTGCTTTGGCGACTTGGCCTCGAACCTCATCGCCAAGGTAACGTCTCTGCTGGTTTTGCGGCCAGTTGGCAGCAGCTTGCGAGAGGATCACTTTGATATCGGCATCCTCAGACATGCGCTCGATAAGACCATGTGCTTTTGACAAGCTGGTACCACCGCAAAAGACCAACGAAGCATGTTCGAAATTGAGCTCAAAAATTGCCTTCAATGCGGCAGTCAGGTGCTCGTCTTTTTCAAGCAAACCGGCGGTGACGCCGCCAATTTCCGCCTCCGCCACCAAGGCATCAATCAGCTCCAGGCGCTCGGCGGATAGTTTTCTCATGTGTGCTCATACGCCATGAGCTTCCCGTTGAAGCCAATTTTTCGGCTGATGCGTTGTTTGCCTATGTTGACCACGATTCCCGCAGGGACCTGGGTGCTTCGACCAGCGTTGTACTCGGCTGTTTGAAAGGATTCGTAGACGCGCACACCGAGTTTGGCCAAGGCCAGCGGGCCAAGTACTTCTAGTGGCTGCACGGGGATGGGCTTTCCAGAAATCACACTGGGTTTGGCTTTGGCATAAATACCGACGCCCAGCCGCACCAACACACCCATTTCCGTCAGCTCTTTCAATGCACGCTTAACCGATGCTTCGCTGCCAAATGGTTGAAAGTCGATGGGACGAAAAACCAAGTCGGCACGACCTCGAATAGAGCGTTTGATGCGGTCAATGATATTCATAGGACAATTTTAGCTCATTAACCATTCATCCGAAGCCATATAAACACTTGATTTGTATCAAAAATTACAACAAATTCAGCTCAGTGACCCAGGCGCACCCAACCCCTCAAGGCCACTGCGCCGTATCGTTTTCCACCGGCATGCGCACCTAGCGCGAATGGGGCACGCCTTTGGCTTTGGCGCGGGCTTTGAGCGATGAAAACCGCGCCCTGCGACCCATCGCCGAAGCTGATAGCTATCAAATCATGGCTTAAAGCATGTACCGATTGTTGGCACAAGGCGAGTTGGCCTCCAACTTGATTGCCAGAACCATCGGTGGCACCCCAGAAAGCTGGCTTCGCATGCAGCAGGCTTTGGACCTGTGGACGGCTGAAATCAAGTTCAAAAACAACCCTGCGCTGGCCCCCAAATAGAAATGGCAAAAACACCGGCAACATCAAAATTAAAAGCAGCTTCGTTGCAATATCTTGGTTATTTGACCTTGGGCAGCGTTTGCGTCATGGTTTTTTACTGGTAGGACATCGTGAAAACAGCCGACGAGCGGAAAGCACCCGTGGTGGCCGTGTCACTGTTTCTGACAAAGTCGACCGTGTATTTCATAGTTTTGCTGTCCGTTGTTCCGGCACTGGTGATAAAAGATTCACCGCTTTTAACCACATTGGGTAAGGGCGTTTGGGTGGAAACGTCTAGTCTGCTGTCGGCCGTGATTCGGGCCGAAATACCGGTATTACCCCCCGCAGCACTGGTCGTTT
>JBEDFU010000368.1:0-13492 GCA_041174965.1 Pseudomonadota bacterium
TCCTCATGGGGCGCATGTCGCGCAGCGAGTCCGACTGGCATGCGCGTGTGGCCCTGGCCGAAAAACTGCAAGCCAGCGTGATCACCGATTTGAAAACCGGCGCGGTGTTTCCCACCGACCACCCGCAACACGTGGGCCCACCCGGCAATTTCATGCCCCCCGCCGCCATCGACACCTTGCGCGAAGCCGATGTGGTGTTGATGCTGGACTGGATTGACCCCGGTGGCGCTTTCAAGCAAGCCTTTGGCACCAGCAGCACAGCAGCCCAAGTGATCCATGTGTCGCTGGACGCGCACAGCCACCGCGGTTGGAGCATGGACATGGGCAGCCTGCCCCCAGCCGATGTGTTCATGCTGTGCGAGCCAGATGCCGCTGTGGCCGCCTTGGCCGATCAGGTCAAGCCCCGCCCTGCGCGCACCTGGCCGGCCATCACGCCACTGCCACCCCACGGCAACGAGGTGCTGGGCATTCGCCACTTGGCCCAATCCTTGGAGACCTTGCCCGAAGCCATTTGCCTGGTGCGACTGCCACTGGGTTGGAACGGGGCCTACCGCCACTTCCGCCACCCCCTGGACTACCTGGGTGCGGACGGCGGCGGCGGTGTGGGTGCCGGGCCTGGCAATGCAGTGGGCACAGCCCTGGCATTGCGCGACATGGGCTCGCAACGGGTGGCGGTGGCCATGATTGGCGACGGCGACTTCTTGATGGGCAACACCGCCATTTGGACCGCTGTGCACTACGGCATCCCTTTGTTGGTCATTGTGTGCAACAACCATTCGTTCTTCAACGACGAATTGCACCAAGAGCGGGTGGCCAAAGAACGCGGCCGTCCGGTGGAAAACAAATGGATTGGTCAGCGCATGGATGGCCCCGAAATCAACATCGCGGCCATGGCGCAATCCATGGGCGCCACAGCCATCGGGCCAGTGCGCACACCCCAAGACCTGGACGCCGTGATTTTGCAAGGCTGGCAACACGCCCGCCAAGGCAAGGTCTGCGTCATCGATGCCTGCATTGCTCCGGGCTATGACGCCAACATGAGTGGCCAAGCCACCGCCAGCCACAAGAGATGAACATGTCCACCCACACCCCCACACTTGTCTTGCCCCAGCACCGCGACCTGTATTACGGCGGCGCTTGGCACCGGCCCCAAGGGGGCTACCTCGACACCTTCAACCCGGCCACCGGTGAATCACTCGGCCCAGCGGCCGAGGCCAACAGTGCCGATGTCGATGCCGCCGTGCGTGCCGCCCAACAAGGATTTGCCATCTGGCGTGGCATGAAACCCTTGGAGCGTGCGGGCCTGCTCAAAAAAGTGGCGCAGGTGTTGCGCGACAACGCGTTTGAATTGGCCTTGCTGGACGCGGCCAACTGCGGCAACCCCATCATCGAAATGCAACGCGACGCCTTGATCGCCGCCGCCCAAATTGACTATTACGCGGGCCTGGCCACCGAGGTCAAAGGCGAGACCTTGCCGATGGGCGATGGCATCCTGAACTACACGCTGCGCGAACCCTATGGCGTGTGCGCCCGCATCGTGGCCTATAACCACCCCATCATGTTCACCGCCGCCAAGATGGCCCCGCCCTTGATCGCTGGCAATGCGGTGATCATGAAGCCGCCCTACCAAGCGCCGCTGTCGTCGTATCGGATGATGGAGTTGATCGATGGCATCTTGCCCCCGGGTGTGCTGAACATTTTGAGCGGTGGCATGGCATGCGGACAAGCCCTGGTCAACCACCCCGATGTGCCACGCCTGGCCTTGATTGGCAGTGTGCCCACCGGGCGCGCGATTGCCCGCGCTGGGGCCGAGCTGCTCAAGCACGTGACATTGGAGCTGGGTGGAAAAAATGCCTGCATCATTTACCCCGACGCCGACATGGGCAAAGCCATTCCCGCTGCGGTCAATGGCATGAACTTCACTTGGTGTGGTCAAAGCTGTGGCTCGACATCTCGACTGTTCGTGCACGAAAGCATCCACGACCAGGTGGTTGAAGGCATGCTCAAAGCGATCCGCCACTACCAGCCCGGCATCCCCACCGACATGGCCACCACCATGGGCTGCATCGTGTCGCAGCAGCAACATGAAAAAATCATGTCCTACATTGCCCTGGGACAACAAGAGGGTGCCACCCTGGCTTACGGTGGTCAGCGGCCCAGCGACCCGGCCTTGGCCAAGGGCTGGTTTGTTCAGCCGACCGTCTTCACCAACGTCACGCAAAAAATGCGTTTGGCCAACGAAGAGATTTTTGGCCCGGTGCTGTCGGTGATCAAGTGGCGCGATGAAGCCGAGATGATTGAACAAGTCAACGCCGTGGAATACGGCCTCACCGCATCCATCTGGACGCAAAATTTGGCCACCGCCCACCGCACCGTTGGGCGGGTGCAGGCCGGTTTTGTGTGGGTGAACCATGTGGGAAGCCATTTCATTGGTGCATCCTTTGGTGGTTATAAGCAGTCGGGCATTGGCCGCGAAGAAGGCTTTGACGAGCTGCTCACCTATACCCAACACAAAAACGTGCATGTGGTGCTGTGAGGCTTGATCACCGTGCGCTTTCATGTTGTTCAGCCTTGACGTAGCACGGGTCCAAGGCATGTGGACATGAGTGACTTTGATTGCGATGTGGCCATCGTGGGCACCGGCCCCACAGGCTTGGTGCTGGCGCATTTGCTGGCCCAAGCCGGCGTGCGCACCTGGCTGATTGAAAAAGCCAGCAACACGGTGGATGAAGCGCGGGCCGTGTCAATTGACGACGAAAGCCTGCGCACCTTGCAAACCATGGGCATGCTGGAGCGGTTTTTGCCCATGATCGTGCAAAGCTACGGGGTGCATTACTACTCGTGGCGCAACCGCTTGTTTGCCAAAGTGGAGCCCACCTCCACCGAATACGGCCACCCCAAACGCAATGCGTTTCGCCAGCAGCAATTGGTCGCTTTGCTGCGCGATGGTTTGGCCGCTTATCCCCATGTGCAGATTCGCTTCGAGCATGAGTTGATGCAATTCGCCCAAACCACCCACGGCGTTGACTTGGAAGTGCAGCACCAAGGTCGGCTGCACGCCATTCGTTGCCAATGGTTGGTGGGTTGCGACGGTGGGCGCAGCACGGTGCGCCAACAACTGGGCATTGAATGGGAAGGCAGCACCTATGAGCAACGCTGGCTGATCGCCGATTTGATCGGCAGAACCTCCCCCTTTCGCCACACCCGCACTTACTGCGACCCCAAGCGGCCTGCGATCCGACTGCCCGGTCCGCAAAGCACGGTGCGCTATGAGTTCATGCTCAAGCCGGGCGAAACACCCGAATCGGTGTTGCCCGACAGCCAAGTGCGGGCCATGATTGCGCAACGCGAACCCAGCGACGCGGGCTTGACCATCTTGCGCAAAGTGGTCTACACCTTTCATGCCCGCATTGCCAAGAAGTGGCGGGTGGATCGGACCTTGATCGCCGGTGACGCTGCCCACTTGACACCACCTTTCGCTGGGCAAGGCATGAACAGCGGTGTGCGCGACGCCAGCAACCTGGCCTGGAAGTTGGCGGCTGTGGTCCACGGACAAGCCAGCGAAAGCCTGCTCGACACCTACGCACAAGAGCGCGCACCCCATGCCTGGTCGCTGATCCAAATGGCCTTGCGCATTGGCATTTACATGCAACCCCAAAGCACCTGGGGCGCTGCCTTGGCCCAAGGCTTGTTGCGTTTGGTTTGCCTGGTGCCCCGCTTTCGCGACCACATCTTGCACCTGAAGTTCAAACCCAAGCCGCGCTTTCAACAAGGCTTTTTTGATGCAAAACCACGCCCTGGGGCGCTCATCCCCGCCGGCCAATTGCTGCCCCAACCGCAGTTGGAGGGCTTTGATGGCCAACGCCAGTGGTTGGACGACGCCATGGGTACCTCTTGGGCTTTGCTGCGCTGGCGCGATGGGCCGGCAGTCCCGGCACTGAGCCTGCCGGGTTTGGTGGTGATCGACCTGCTGCGCGCCGAAGAAGATTTTTTATCGCCGCCAAAAACCGATCAGCGCGTGTTGCGCGATGTGCAAGCGGTGTTGCAGTCCGTGCTCGACAGCGCCCAAGCAGTCGCCGTGCTGGTGCGACCCGACCGCTATGTGTGTGCCTATCTGGATGGGTCAGCGACCAACCTGGCGCAGCTGCACAGCTTGCTGCAATCTCAGGGCATGGCCAACCAATCCTTGAAAGCTTGAACCACGGGTTCTGGCCGCTCCATGGTCACCATGTGACCGGCTTCGGGTACCGACACCACGGCGGGGCGCGCCGGTATCCATTGGGAAATTTCTTCATGCTGCGCAGGGTTGGACCAGCTGTCTTCGGCGCCACACAACACCAAGGTGGGCACGCGCAATTGGCGCAACACCTCGGTGCCATCGGGGCGCTCGATCAAGGCGTTGATTTGGTGCGCAAACACATCGGCCGATTTGCGCTCCATCATAGCCACCACGCGCTCCACCAATGCCGCATCGGCCAAGCGGTGCGGGGCCACCATGCCTTGCACCCATTGCAAGGCCATGGCCCGCACACCATCGCGCTGGGCAATGTCCTTCAAGGCCATGCGTTTGGCGACCTCGGCGTCGCCCGCCGCACCGGGCGCCTTGGGCAGGTAACCGGTGTCCATCAGCGCCAAATGGCTGACCCGCTCGGGCGCCAAGCGCATGACTTCCAGCGCCACGCGGCCGCCCATGGAATGGCCGGCCAGCGCAAAGCGGGGCGGTGCCAATGCCAACAGCTGTTGGGCCATCACCACCAGGCTGCGCGCCTGACCGTGGTCTATGATCTGACAACAGGCCTCGCTGCGCAATCCTTCGAGCATGGGGTCCCACACGCTGTGGTCGCACATCAAGCCAGGCACCAGCACCAAATTGTGTTTTTTCATTGAAGAATCGCTGTTTTTTTGGAGTTCGATTCATGTTATCACCGCCCCTGTACCCCATGAAGGATCGCCCATGAAATGGCTGCGCTGGAACGGACCCATGTCCATGGCTGGCGTTGCGCTGGCTTTGCTGTGCCCCGTGGCCACGGCACAAACCGCTTACCCCCAAAAGCCGGTGAAAATTTTGGTCGGCTTCACGCCCGGTGGCGTGCCCGACATAGCCGCGCGCTTGCTGGCACAAAAATGGTCGGAGCAATGGAAGCAAGCCGTCACGGTGGAGAACCGCTTGGGCGCCGGCAGCAATGTGGCTGCGCTGGCCCTGAGCCAATCCGCGCCCGATGGCCACACGCTGTTGTCCATCTCATCGGCCCACGCCATTGCACCGGCCATCTACCCCAAACTGGCGTTTGACCCTCAAAAAGATTTTTCTGGTATTTCGCTCACCGCCACCGGTCCCGCTTTGGTGGTGGTGTCGCCCTTGCTGGGGGTGAACACCCTGGCCGAATTTTTGGCCCTGGCCCGGGCCAAGCCGGGCCAACTCAATTACGCATCCGCCGGCACCGGCAGTGGCTCGCAGTTTGCTGCCGAGTTGCTCAAGGCCCAGGCCAATGTCCAAATGGTGCATGTGCCGTTCAAAGGCATTCCCGAAGCATTGACCGACACCATCGCCGGACGCACGCATTTGTTCATATCGCCCTACGCCAGCGCGATTCAATTGGTCAAAGACGGCAAAGCCAAGGCGATAGCCGTGACCAGCACCCAGCGCATGGCCGAGACGCCCGATTTGCCCACCGTGTCCGAAGCGGGCCTGCCCGGCTACAAGTGGGTGTTTTGGTATGGCTTGTTGGCCCCTGCCAAAACACCGCGCGCGGTGCTGGACAAAATCAACGCCGACCTGGTGGCGGTGCTGCGCCAACCGGAAGTGCGCCAGCGCTTTGGCCCGCTGGGCATCGAGCCCGCCACCAACACGCCCGATGAGATGGACAAACTGATCGCCGATGAAGTGCTGAACTTCAAAAAACTCGCGGCTGCCGCACAAATTCAACTTGACTGAACCTTGCCCAACCAATCTTCACACGGAGAAACCATGAAAGCACGCATCGGCGACATTGACATCCACTACACCATCGAAGGCCAAGGGCCTTGGGTCACCATGTCGCATTCACTCGCTTGTGACATCAGCATGTGGGATGCGCAAGCCGCCTTGTTGGCGCCGCATTACACCGTGTTGCGCTTTGACACCCGAGGCCACGGCCAGTCCAGTGCCCCGGCCGGTCCTTACACCATGAACATGCTGGCGGGCGATGTGCATGGTTTGCTGCAACACCTCCACATTGAGCACACCCATTGGGTGGGTCTGTCCATGGGCGGCATGATCGGCCAAGCCTATGCCCTGGCCCACCCGGGAGTGTTCTCCAGCTTGGTGCTGGCCGACACCACCAGCCGGCGCCCGCCCAATGCGGCGCAGATGTGGGGCGACCGCATCAAGCTGGCGCACGACAAAGGCATGACCGCCTTGGTCGAAGGCACCTTGTCACGCTGGTTCACCGAACCTTACCGGCAACGTGAACCCGCCACCATGGCGCGCATTGGCCAAGGCATTGCCAATACGCCAGTCAACGGTTTTGCTGGCTGTTGTGCAGCCATTGCGGAAGTAGACTATTTGGACCGGCTGAAAGAAATCAAAGCCCCTGCTCTGGTGATCGTGGGTGACCAAGACCACGGCACACCCCCAGAGATGGCCCAACTGATCCACGAAAACCTGCCAGGGTCCGAGCTGTTGGTGATCAAAGACGCCGCACACATTGCCAACATTGAGCAAGAAGCCGTTTTTAACCAAGCACTGCTGGGATTTTTGCAGCGCCATTGAAGGCGCACACCTCACGCTCAGGTTTTTTTGCCTGCGCGTGGGGCATCAAACTGCGCCGCACCCACACCCATGGCTTTGCTGATGAGGTAAATCAGTTGCTTGCGCTCGTCGGCTTTCAGCCGCTTGAGCAACTGGCGCTGAATCGCCGCCACATGCGGTTCGATGCGTTGGTACAAGTCCTCACCGGCTGGGGTCATGTAAATTTCCCGACCCCGGCGTGAGCGGGTGGTGCTGCGCCGCTCCAAATAGCCCTGCGCCTCCAAGCGGCTGACCATGCCACCCACGGTGGCTTCGTCCCAACTCAATGCAGCGGCCAATTCGCGTTGCTGCATGCCCGGCTGCATGTGCACCGCCAAAATGGCCGACAACTGGCTGGCGGTGATGCCAATGTGGCCCATCTCGGCCTCAAAGGTCGCCGTGACAAACTGCCCCGCACGGCGAAACAAGTGGCCGGGTGTGGCGTAAAACTGTTCGAATGTTTTGAGTTTCATTTTTAGATCAACGCCCAATTTGGCGTTGCGACAAGCGTGCACACTTTGCACAAACTAAGCATGCATATGTTGAACCCATTGATCGCCCTGAAAAATAAGGGTAAGCCCTAGAAAAACTCCTGGCCCTTCGCGTTGACAAAGCAAACACCGGTTCGTAACATGGCCGCAACGCATTCAAAGTTTGCATGCAAAGTTTAAATCGGTTGACGCGCTCGGGCATGTGCCCAGCCCCAGCCCCTCGCCCGATTCGCAGGACACTTTCATTTTGACCACCTCCACCCCATTCATCGTAGGCATTGGCGGCACCACCCGCGCCGGCTCCACCTCCGAATTGGCCCTGCGTGCCACCTTGGCCCATGCCGAAGGGCTCGGCGCACGCACCGCTTTGTTGTGCGCGACCGAATTGGTGATGGACGCCTACGACCCCATGGTCAAAACCCGCAGCGACAGTTCATTGCGCATGGTGCAACTTCTGCGTGAAGCCGACGGCATCGTGATCGCCTCCCCCAGCTACCACGGCTCCATTCCCGGTTTGCTGAAAAATGCCCTCGATTACACCGAGGACATGCGCAGCGACCCGCGGCCCTACTTTGATGGCCGCGCCGTGGGCTGTGTGGTCTGCGCCGAAGGCATTCAAGCCATGGGCACCACCTTGTTCACCCTGCGCTCCATCGTGCATGCTTTGCGCGGTTGGCCCACACCGTATTCGGCCACCATCAATTCCAGCACCAAGCCGTTTGGGCCCGATGGCCTGTTGCGCGAAGAGGCCGTGTCGGCCCAACTGAAAACCGTGGCCCAACAAGTGGTGCAGTTCGCCCAGTACAGCTTGCTGGCCAAAGCCATGCCACAACCAACCGCCTAGGCACAAAGGTCCATCACCATGTCATTTCAAGAAACCTTCATCACCCTCAAAGAATGCCGGGTGCGCATTCGCCGCAAGGGCCAGGGCACACCCATGATTTATCTGCACGGTGCCGATGGTGCAGCCATGATCCAGCCCTTCATGGAAACACTGGCACAAAGCCATGACTTGATTGTTCCGGAGCACCCCGGTTTTGGCCAATCCGATGAAACGCCTTGGCTGGAAAACATGCACGACTTGGCGTACTTTTACCTCGACCTTCTGGACCACCTGCAATTGCCTGCGGTGCATTTGGTGGGCAGCTCATTGGGCGGCTGGCTGGCCATGGAGATCGCCATCCGGGCACCCCACCGCGTCAAGTCCATGCTGCTGAGTGCGCCTGCCGGCGTGCGCGTAGCCAATGACCCACCGGGCGATATTTTTCTCTGGACCCCCGAGCAAATGGCGCGCAACCTGTTTCACAACCAAGCCTTGGCCGAAAAGGTGCTGGCGATTCCGCTGTCAGAAGATGACCAAAACATTCGCCTGAAAAACCGCCACACCACGGCCTTGTTGGCTTGGGAGCCGCGTTTGCACGACCCCTGCCTGCACAAGTGGCTGCACCGCGCCAACATGCCCGTGACCATCCTGTGGGGCGCCCAAGACAAAATCATGCCCTTGGCGTGCGGCGAGAAAATCAAATCACACCTGCCAAATGCCCGTTTGCAAGTCATCGACCAATGCGGCCACCTGCCGCAGATCGAACACCCAGGCGTTTTTTGCGCCGCCGTCCAACACATCGCCGCCTAGGAGCCAGAGCCATGCAAGTCATTTTGTTTCACCTGATGTCGTATGCCGATTTGGATTTCGAGGCCACCAAGGGCCACGAAACCGTTTGGGTCAACCTGCCCAACAAATACTTCGATCCCGTCAAAGGCCACCAGCTTTACAACCGCTACCTGGACGAACTCGAATATGGCGAAGTGCTGGGCTTTGACGGCGTGGCGGTGAACGAACACCACCAAACCGCTTACGGCCTGATGCCTTCACCTGTTGTCATGGCCTCAGCCTTGGCGCGGCGGACCAAGAAGGTCAAGATTGCCATCTTGGGCAGCGCCTTGCCTTTGCGTGAGCACCCCATCACCGTTGCCGAAGAGCACGCCATGATCGACGTGATCACCGGCGGTCGCTTGATCAGCGGCTTTGTGCGCGGCATCGGTGCCGAGTACCACACCTTTGGCATCAACCCCACCATCTCGCATGACCGCTTCCACGAAGCCCACGACTTGATCGTGCAAGCCTGGACCCGCCCTGGCCCCTTCAGCTTCACCGGTCGCCACTACAACCTCGAGTACGTGAACCTGTGGCCGCGTCCGTTCCAAAACCCACACCCGCCCATTTGGGTGCCCTCACAGGGCAGCAAAGAAACCATCGATTGGGCCGCCTTGCCCGAGCACCGTTACACCTACTTGCAAACCTTCAGCCCCGCTGCTGTGGTGGAAAAATACCTGAAGTCCTACCGCGACACCGCCCAAGGCTATGGCTATGAAGCCGCTGACAGCCAACTGGGTTGGGCGGTGCCTGTTTATGTCTCCGACACCGACGACCAAGCGCGCAAAGAAGCCAAAGTGCATTTCGAGTTGTTCCGCAACCGACTGCTGAAAATGCCCATCGAAATGCTCTTGCCCCCGGGCTACACCTCGCGCGACTCTTTGAAAAACCTGATGAAGGCCAAAGCCACGCTGTCGCAAGACTTGACCATCGACAAAGCCATCGAGATGGGCATGTTTGTCTGCGGCACCGCCAACACCGTGCGCCAAATGTTGGAAGACCACTGGTCCAAAATGCACTTTGACAACCTGCTCACCATGATGCACTTTGGCAGCCTGCCCCAAGATCTGACCAGGCGCAGCATGGAAATGTTTGCCAAAGACGTGTTGCCCCACATCCAAAAGCTCAAGCGCACCGAACCCGCCGTCGCCCTGGCTTGACCCAACCCACACACTGAACACCCATGCTGGCCGGACAAATTGTCAATGGCTTGGTCAGTGGCGCCATGTATGCCTTGGTGGCCATTGGTTTCACCCTGATCATTGGGGTGCTGGACAAGCTCAATTTCAACCACCCCGAAGTCTTCATGTTCGGCGGCTACGTCGGCTTGATGGCGCTGCCGCACATGTCTGTGGCGGGCGCGTTTGCGATGGCCTTTTTGGTGGGTGGCTTGTTGGGGGTGTTGACCGAGTGGATGGCGTTTCGCCGCTTTGTGGGCAACGATGCCCGCACCACGGCGGCCTTGAGCTCATTGGCACTGGGGCTGATCTTGACCGACTTGGTGCACAAGGTCTGGGGCACCGAGCCGCTGCGCTTGCCCGCCATGACCGGTTGGCTGTCGGAAAGTTTTGGCCTGTTAGGCGTGAATTTTCTGAACCTGCAAATGGTCTTGTTGGCCATCACCTTTGCCTTGATGTGGGCCTTGCACCATGTCATCGCGCACACCCGCATGGGGCGGCAAATTCGGGCAGTGGCCGAGTCATCTGCCCATGCTTCTTTGCTGGGTGTGCATGTGTTGCGGGTCAACCAAGCGGTGTTTTTCATCTCCTCTGGTTTGGCCTCCATCGCCGGTTTGATGCTGGCCTTGCGCGCCGATACGGTTTCGCCCGACCTGGGCCTGACCTTTGGCCTCAAGGCCTTGGCCGTGATGGCCATCGGTGGCATGGGTGACATGCGCGGCGCGGTGTTGGCCGGCTTGGGCATTGGCGTGTTGGAGGCCTTGATGTTTCATTTCGGTCTGGGCCGCTTGGGCGAGCTCACTGTGTGGGCGGCCATGATCGCCACCTTGTTGCTCAAACCCGCGGGCTTGTTTGCCTCGGGCCACCACGGGCAGGAGCAACGCGTGTGATCGCCGACCACCTGTTTTTCACCTGCATCAACATTTTGCTGGCCTGGAGCGTCTATGTCAGTTTGCTCACCGGCAGCCTGTCGTTTGCCCAGGGCGCCTTCATGGCCGTGGGTTGCTATGCCTCTGGCTACCTGACCGCCAAAATGGGCTGGCCCTTGTTGCCTGCCACCGGCATGGCCGCTTTGATCGCCGCCATGATTGCGGCCTTGGTGGGCTACCCTGCTTTGCGCTTGCGCGGCATCTACCTGATTTTGGCCACCCTGGGCCTGACGTTTTGCATCCGTGTGCTGCTGGAAAACATGGAATTTTTGGGCGGCATTGGTGGCTTTGGTGGCATGAAGGGGGGCGATTTGCCCAAGGCCGCAGCGGCCGTGGTGTTGATTGGCATTGTTTTGTGGTTGTTGTCCATCAGCCCCTTGCAAAGGGTGTTTGACGCGGTGCGCGAAGACGACCGGGTGGCCTCGTCATTGGGCATCAATGTCACTGCCATCCGCCTGATCGGCTTTTCTGCCGGAGCCGCCATTGCCGCAGTGGCCGGCATGCTGTATGGCCATTACATGAGCTTTGTGCGCCCCGAAAACTTCGACGTCACCTTGTCCATTTACGTGGTGCTGTACCTGGTGCTGGGCGGCGTCAACAATTTGTACGGCGCCATTTTGGGTGCGGCCATCATGACCTTGCTGCCCGAGTACATCCGCTTTTTGGCCGATTGGCGCCCCACGGTGTTTGGCGCAGCCATCTTGGTGTTGCTGTTGTTCCGCCCCGATGGTTTGCTCTCTTTCCGCCCCCGCACTGCTTTGTCCAAACATGGCCGCGCCCTGGGTGCGCCAGGGGATTGACATGATACCAACGCCCATCTTGTCGATTGCCAACTTGTCCAAACATTTCGGAGGCATCCATGCCCTCAACGGCATTGACCTGCACATCACCGAGGGCGAAATACTGGGTTTGATCGGGCCCAACGGCGCAGGCAAAACCGCCTTGATCAACACCATCACCGGCTTTTACCGGGCTGACAGCGGGCAAATGGACTTCATGGGCCACAACCTGGTGGGACGCTCATTGCACGACATTGGCCGCTTGGGGATTGGCCGCACCTTTCAAAACATCCGCTTGTTCAAACGCATGAGCGTGTTGGAAAACGTGATGGTCGCCAACAAGACCTATGCGGCCCACCCTTGGTCAGCGTTTTGGGGTTTTCGCCAGCGCCGCAAAGCCGTGGATGAAGCCATGCACTGGCTCGCCACCATGCACCTGGACGCCAAAGCCGATGTGTCAGCCCAGTCTTTGTCGTATGGTGATGCGCGTCGCTTAGAGATTGCCCGCGCCCTGGCCGGATACCCGGCCTTGTTGTTGCTCGATGAGCCCGCAGCGGGCATGAACGAAAGCGAGACCGAAGCGCTGATCCAAGATATCCACACCGCACGCAGCCAGGTCAAAGCCATGCTCTTGATCGAGCACGACATGGGCCTGATCCGCAGCCTGTCTGACCGCGTGGTGGCCATGGATTACGGGCGAAAAATTGCCGAAGGATCAGCCGACCAGGTGCTGGCGCACCCGGATGTCAAAAAAGCCTATTTGGGGGAAGACGAATGAGCGCCCCCATCCTGAGCGTGCGTGATTTGCATGTGTCTTATGGGCCCATTCGGGCCTTGCGCGGACTGGATTTGACGGTCCATGCGGGTGAAACCGTGGCCATTGTGGGTGCCAACGGCGCTGGGAAAACCACTTTGATGCGCGCCATCAGTGGCTTGTTGCCCATGGCCCAAGGCACGATTCACTTTTTGGACCACGCTGTCGCCAACACCCCCACCCACGCATTGGCCCATGCCGGCATGCTGCACGTGCCCGAGGGGCGCGGCACCTTGCAACGCATGATGGTTGACGAGAACCTGCGCTTGGCCTGGGAAATTCGCCCCAGCGAAACCTCTTTTGAAGCAGCGCTGAGCGATGTGTATCAACGCTTTCCGCGTTTGCAAGAGCGCCGCCATCAAATGGCCGGCAACCTCTCAGGCGGTGAACAACAAATGCTGGCCATTGCCCGCGCCCTGATGAACCGGCCCCAATTGTTGCTGCTCGACGAACCCTCCATGGGTTTGTCACCCCGCTACCGCCAAGAGGTGTTTCAAATCTTGGCCGATTTGCGCGACACCGGCCTGGGCATTTTGCTGGTCGAGCAAAACGTGCGCAGCGCCCTGCGCTTGGCCCACCGCGCCCATGTGCTTTCGCAGGGGGTGTTCACCGCATCGGGCAAAGCCAGCGACCTGGCCAACGACCCCGCTGTGCTGGCGGGCTATTTGGGCCATGGTAAATTGGCTCAGCACCCCTGATGGACAACGCATTCATCTGACCTTTCATCAACAACCAGGAGACCTCTCATGCAACGCACCCGCTTTATCTTGACCTTGGTGGCCGCCGCCATGCTGCCCCAATGGGCCATCGCACAAAGCAAGCCCCCCATCAAAATTGGCTACATCAGCATCTTGACCGGCCCCTTGGCGGGTTATGGC
>JBEDFU010000369.1:0-13459 GCA_041174965.1 Pseudomonadota bacterium
CCCCCCACCACAGCCCATCGAACGAGCCCAGCCCCATGGCCGCCAGCGAGTGGGCGCCGATGTACCAGAGCGCCAATACCGTGCCGCAAACCATGGCCGCAATCGCACCTGCACGGCTGAACCCCGGCCAGTACAGGCTGAGCAACAGGACAGGAAAAAAACAGGATGCGGCCAAAGAAAAAGCACAAGACACCCAAAACAAAATGTCCACGGGTCGGTAAGTGGCAATCCAAGCTGCGACCAGGGCAACCAGCATCAACAAAATTTTTGACAGCATGACCCGCCGAATGGGGGTGGCCTTGGGCGCCAGGGTCTGAAAATACATGTCGTGCGCCAAGGCATTGGAGATGGTCAAGAGCAAGCCATCAGCCGTGGACAAGGCGGCAGCCAAAGCACCAGCTGCGATCAGCCCCGTGAAAACGGCAGAAATACCCAAAATTTCGGGCACTGCCAGCACCAAATAATCGGTGGCCAAGCGCACATCGGCCCATTGGACCAAGCCATCGCCATTGTGGTCATTGAGGGTCAGCAAGGCAGGTTTTCGTAACTTCAGTTGTTGCGCCCACTCTGGCAGAGCATTCATGGCCGAGCCCACCAAATCGGTCAAAACCACCTGCTTGATCATCACCGCCAGGCTGGAAGCGCACAGGTAGACGATGACCACCCAAACCAGGGTCCAAACGATGGATTTTTGGGCTTGCCGCGCTGAGGGAGTGGTCAAAGAACGCATCAAGACATGGGGCAAAGAGGCGGTTCCCATCATGAAGCAGAGCACCAGACACAAAGTGTTGAGCAAGCCGTTTTGGCTGTCTTGGGCAGTGCCGCGCTCAAAGCCAATGGCGCGCTGCAATTCATGCTGAATTTGGCTGCGCTCGCGCTGCCATGCCTGAACCAAACGCTGGCTGTCGTTGTCGTGCCAAACTGGGTTGGCCTCCAAGCGTTGAATGTCACGCACCGGGCTGTTTTGTTGCTTGAGTTCAGCAATCTTGGCGCCCAGCAATTGCCGCTCCGCAAACCGGGCTTGCTCTGGGGCGGCGATTTTGCGATCCAACTCGGCCAATTTCTCAATCATGATGGCTTTGGATTGCGCCTCTGCTGGATCGGCCTGGATGTCGTGCACCCGCTGGGCCATGCCTTGCAATCCCAAACTGGCGCCCCACGATGGCAAAGGGCTGCCGTGGACATGCCATGACACCGCCACGGCCAAGGTCACCATGGTGGAGACAATGACCACGCATTGCAACACCTGGGTCCAGGTCACCGCGCGCATGCCGCCCAAAAAGGAGCACAACAACACCCCGCCCAAGGCCAAAAACACACCCAGCTCAAAGTTCATCCCGGACAGCATGGAAGCCACCAGGCCAATGGCATAGATTTGCGCCACCAAATAAACACCCGAACACAAAATGGCCCCTGCGGCAGCCAACCAGCGCACCGCACTGCTGTCCATGCGCTGACCCAACAGCTCTGGAATGGTGGTGGCCCCCGATTGTTGGATCTTGCCGGCAAACAAAATGCCCAACAAACAAAATCCGCCGGTCCAGCCCAACACATAGGCCAAGCCCCCAGCGCGTTCACCATCGCCAACAAACCCATCGGAAATCAGCAAACCTGTCAAACCCATGAAGGTGGCAGCCGACATCCAATCAGCGGCGGTGGCCATGCCATTGAAGGGCGCACCAATGCGGCGACCCGCGACATAGTATTCGTCAGACAGCGTGGTTCTGCAGACCAAACCAATGGTGGCGTAACCCGCTATGGACAACACCAAAAAACACACATTGATGCTGGATTTGGAGACACCCCAGGATTCGGCCATCCACAGTGACAAGGCCATCAACAAGGCTCCCAAACTGGCACCCAGCACCATGCGCCAGCGCCAAGCCTCAGCCATCACCGGTGTCCCGCCTCATCTTGGAGGTGGCGATGCGCCCCCCACAGCAACAGCACATAGACCACTGGCAGGGCCTGGGCCACCCACCAAAAATGCCACCCAGATTGATCGGGCGTCAGCCAAACCCACACCAGCGCAGCCACCGTGACCAGCAAGGCCAAGCACAAAAACACCCACTCACGGGGTCTCAGGGCTGAAGTGGGGGGCTGGACATCGGCGTTCACACCTGGGTTTTAGCAGTTTTATGCCGCCACGGGGCTGGGGTTGCCCCTAGGGTTCACGCCGATGCAGCCAGCGATTTCCAAGTTTGGATCACGCTATCGGGGTTGAGCGAGATGGAACTGATGCCTTTTTGGGCCAACCACAAGGCAAAGTCGGCATGGTCGCTGGGGCCTTGGCCGCAAATACCCACATATTTGCCGGCTGCATGACAGGCATCGATGGCGCGCTCAAGCATGGCCAAAACAGCCGGGTCGCGTTCGTCAAAGTCGGCGGCCAACAACTCCAAACCCGAGTCACGGTCCAAGCCCAAAGTGAGTTGGGTCAGGTCGTTGGAGCCGATGGAGAAACCGTCAAAAAATTGCAAAAAGTCGGCCGCCAAAATGGCGTTGCTGGGCACTTCGCACATCATGATCAATTTCAGATCATCTTGCCCGCGCTGCAACCCATGCTGGGCCAACAACTGGGTCACGCGCTCAGCCTGCCCCAAGGTGCGCACAAACGGCACCATGACTTGCACATTGCGCAAACCCATGTCCAAACGCACTCGGCGCAGGGCTTCGCACTCCATGGCGAAAGCCGGTCCAAAGTCAGCGCTGAGGTAACGCGCCGCGCCCCGAAAGCCGAGCATGGGGTTTTCCTCTTCGGGCTCGTACCGGCTGCCCCCGATGAGTTTGCGGTACTCGTTGGACTTGAAGTCGGACAAACGCACGATCACCGGCTTGGGCCAAAACGCCGCGGCAATGGTCGCCACACCCTCCGCCACTTTGTCCACATAAAACGCACGCGGCGAGGCATGTCCACGGGCGACCGACTCGACGGCTTTTTTCAGGTCAGAGTCGACATTGGGGTAGTCCAAGATGGCCTTGGGGTGGATGCCAATGTTGTTGTTGATGATGAACTCCAACCGGGCCAAGCCCACACCTTGGTTGGGCAGTTGGCAAAAATCAAACGCCAACTGCGGGTTGCCCACGTTCATCATGATCTTGGTGGCGATCTCGGGCATGGTGCCGCGCGCTACCTCGCTCACCTCGGTGGGCAGCAAACCGTCGTAGATAAAGCCCGTATCACCTTGGGCGCAACTGACCGTGACCAGCTGACCCGACTTGAGGTGTTCAGTGGCATCGCCACAACCGACCACCGCAGGGATGCCCAGTTCTCGGGCGATGATGGCCGCATGGCAGGTGCGCCCGCCGCGGTTGGTGACGATGGCGCTGGCGCGCTTCATCACCGGCTCCCAATTGGGGTCGGTCATGTCGGTGACCAGCACATCCCCCGCTTGCACCAGATCCATTTGGTCGATGTGGTTGACCAAGCGCACCGGTCCGGCGCCAATTTTTTGGCCAATGGCACGGCCTTGGGCCAATACAGTTCCCTGGGCTTTGAGCTTGAAGCGATGTTCCACCTGGTCTTTTTGTTGGCTCTTCACGGTTTCAGGCCGGGCTTGCAAAATGTAAAGCTGCCCATCCAAGCCGTCCTTGCCCCATTCAATGTCCATCGCCCGGCCGTAGTGCGCTTCGATGACCAAAGCGTAAGCCGCCAACTGCTGCACCTCATCGTCGGTCAACGAGTAGCGATTGCGCATCTCGGTGGGCACATCCTCGGTGTGCACCAATTTGCCGCCCTGCGCACGCTGCTCGGGCGTGGCGAACACCATTTGGATCAATTTGGAGCCCAGGCTGCGGCGAATCACCGCTTTTTGCCCAGCTTTGAGCATGGGCTTGTGCACATAAAACTCGTCAGGATTGACGGCCCCTTGCACCACTGTCTCGCCCAAACCGTAGCTCGAGGTGATGAACACCACTTGGTCAAAACCGGTTTCGGTGTCCATGGAGAACATCACCCCCGCCGCCCCCAAGTCCGAGCGCACCATGCGCTGGACCCCGGCCGACAAAGCCACATCGGCATGGGCAAATCCTTTGTGCACCCGGTAACTGATGGCGCGGTCGTTGTAGAGCGAGGCAAACACCTCGCGCATTTTCAACAGCACATCCTCAATGCCCGTGACATTGAGAAAGGTCTCTTGTTGGCCGGCAAAGGATGCGTCGGGCAAGTCCTCGGCAGTGGCCGAAGAGCGCACTGCCAATGAGGCATCCAGTTGACCGGCACACAAAACCGAATGCGCTGCGCGAATCTCCGCCTCCAAGTCGGCGGGAAACGGCTGATCCATCAGCCATTGGCGGATTTCGGCACCCGCCAGGGCCAGGGCACGCACATCTTCGGTGTCCAAACTGGTCAAACGCTGGGCAATGCGTGCGTCTAAACCTTCGTGGTGCAAAAACTGTCGAAAGGCGTGGGCCGTGGTGGCAAAACCGGTGGGCACACGCACCCCAGCAGGCAATTGGGAAATCATCTCGCCGAGGCTGGCGTTTTTACCGCCAACGGCCTCGACATCGGTCATTCTCAGGTTTTCAAACGGTACGACCAAGGCGGTCGGGCTGAAGAGTGCAGACATGGGGAAGCTCCGGAAGTTAAAACCGGTGAGGCGCCAAGCCGGGGCTGATGTTCAAGCCCGTGTGGCCCATGTGCAAACGGTCCCACACAGCGGAGTTGTGTTTTTTTGGGTGTGCAGAAAGGGTTTGCCATGGATAAATTTGGATAATGGTCAGATTGTAGGCCTGCGTTTGGGCCCACCCCCTCTGAAAGCACCCATGCCCAACCCCACGGTCTTTTTTGTCTCTGATGGCACTGGCATCACCGCTGAAACCTTTGGCAACGCCATCTTGGCTCAGTTTGAAATCAAACCACGGCATGTGCGTTTACCGTTTGTGGACACCGTGGACAAAGCCCATCAGGCGGTGCGCCAAATCAACCACACCGCCGAGCTCGAAGGGCGCCGCCCGATTGTGTTCACCACCTTGGTCGATGAGAATGTTTTGGGCGTGATTCGCAACGGCGTCAAGGCCTTGTTGCTCGATATGTTTGGCACCTTTGTCAACCCCTTGGAAGCCGAATTGGGCATCACCTCCAATCACCGCATTGGGCGCTTCTCGGACGTGAGCAAAAGCCAGGCCTATCACGACCGCATTGAAGCCATCAACTTCAGCCTGTCGCATGACGATGGCCAACTCAGCAGAGACTTGGACAAAGCCGATGTGATTTTGGTGGGAGTTAGCCGCAGTGGCAAAACCCCAACCAGCCTTTACTTGGCCATGCAGTACGGCATCAAGGCCGCCAACTATCCGCTGATCCCCGAGGATTTCGAACGCCAACAATTCCCCTCAGCCGCCCAGCCCTATCGCAAGAAGGTCTTTGGCCTGAGCATCTTGCCGGAACGCTTGAGCGAGGTGCGCAACGAGCGCAGACCCGGTTCCCGCTATGCCAGCTTGGACAATTGCCGCTATGAAGTGAGCCAAGCCGAAGCCATGATGCGCCGTGAAGGCATCCGCTGGCTGTCCACCACCACCAAAAGCATTGAGGAAATTGCCACAACCATCTTGCAAGAGGTCAAGCCTGAAAGGCTGACTTACTAGCCCCTTGCCAGCGCGGTTTGGTGTCGGATAAGCCCGATTAAATGGCCCCCAAGCAGGGGCGGGGCCTCAACCCAGGGCAGCGATCGCGGCGCGGGCGATTTGGGCGTCGTCTTGGGATTTCACGCCACTCACACCCACCGCACCAATCACTTGACCGTCTTTGATGATGGGCACGCCGCCCTCCAACAAACCTTGTTGGTTGGGCGCGCTCAAAAAGGCATAGCGCCCACCGTTGATCATTTCTTCGTAAATGCGGCTTTCACGCCGGCCCAGTGCGGCGGTGTTGGCCTTGGCCGGTGCCATGTACGACGTGCTCGGTGCTGCGCCGTCCATGCGTTCAAACCACAGCAAATGTCCGCCGTCATCGACGATGGCAAAGGACACAGCCCATTGGTTTTTCAAGGCTTCGGCTTGGGCGGCTGCGGCCATGCGCTGCAGATCGGAGTGTTCAAGGGTGGGTTTGTTTTTCATGGGAAACATCTTAGCAAACCACGCCCATGACAGCTGGCACGCCCTGGCCATGCCCAGGGGCCCTGACATAGACCCACAAGGCTTAGGCATATTGTTCGCAGGGTCTTGAATCCTCCTAGAATGCCGCCATCTGCATGTGCAGAGTAACTTTGGAGACTGTGTCATGAGCGATTCATACCAAACGATGGATTACCAATACGTCACCACCACCCCCGCTGAGCGCAACCGGGTGTTGCGCAACACCTATTGGCTGCTGGCCCTGAGCATGGTGCCAACGGTGCTGGGTGCTTGGCTGGGTGTGGTCACGGGCCTGAGCCGGGCCATGTCAGGTGGCGTGGGCTTGGTGGTTTTCTTGGTGGGCGCCTTTGGGTTCATGTACGCCATCGAAAAGACCAAAGACACAGCCAAAGGCGTGCCGGTCTTGTTGGCCTTCACCTTTTTCATGGGCATCATGCTCTCGCGCATGATCGCCATGGTGCTGGGCTTTAAAAACGGCGCCGAGTTGATCATGACCGCTTTCGGTGGCACCGCCGGCGTGTTTTTCTTGATGGCTAGCTTGTCCACCGTGATCAAGCGTGACCTGAGCAGCATGGGCAAATGGTTGTTTGTCGGGGCCATGGTGTTGATGGTGGGCAGCATCATCAACGTGTTTGTCGGTTCATCGGCCGGCATGATGGCCATCTCCATGTTGGCGATTGGTATTTTCAGCGCCTACATGCTGTATGACATCAAACAAATCATTGATGGCGGTGAGACCAACTACATCAGTGCCACCTTGGCCTTGTACATGGACATCATGAATGTGTTCCAAAGCCTGCTGGCTTTGCTGGGCATCATGGGCGGTGAGCGCGACTAAGTTTCTCTGCCAAGGCCAACTCAGTTTGGCCCCTCCCTGCAAAAGGCCCTTCGGGGCCTTTGTCATGGGCTCGGTGGCATCCTGTCAAACACCGCCATGCTCTCCACATGGGCGGTATGCGGAAACATGTTCACCACACCGGCTGCCGTGCAACGGTAACCGGCCACATTCACCAGCAAGCCCGCGTCTCGGGCCAGGGTGGCTGGGTTGCAGCTGACATACACAATCCGCTGCGGCGGTTGCCAGCCAGGGTGCTCGGCGGGGTTCTGAATGGCATCGGCCAAGGCCTTGCTCAACGCGAAGGCGCCTTCACGGGGCGGGTCCATCAGCCACTTGTCGGCCAAGCCATCTTGCACCAAGGCGGTTGCCGTCATCTCAAACAAATTGCGCGCGACAAACGCGGTGGGGGCCAATCGGGTTGGCTGCAAGCCCAGGTTGTCATGGGCCCGTTGCACCAAGGCAGCGCTCCCCTCGACCCCCAAGACCTCAGCGGCTTGGGTGGCCAAGGGCAAGGTGAAGTTGCCCAGGCCACAAAACCAATCGATCACCCGCTCGTTGCCTTGAACATCCAACAGTTGCAAGGCTTGCTGCACCAACACACGGTTGATGCGGGGGTTGACCTGGGTGAAATCGGTGGGTTTGAAGGGCAACTGGATGCCAAATTCGGGCAAGGCATAAAACAAGTCAGAGGCCGCCTTGTCCAAGCGGTGGGCCGTGTCCGGGCCTTTGGGCTGCAGCCACCACTCCACCCCATGCTGCACAGCAAAGTCGCGCAAGGCTTGCAAATCGCTGGGGCTCAAGGGCTCCAAATGGCGCAGCACCAAGGCGGTGGTGCGGTCGCCGCCGGCCAATTCAATTTGGGGGCAGGTGCTGCGCGCTTGCATGCCGCCCAAGAGCGCTCGCAGCGGCAGCAACATGGCACTCACTTGGGGCGGCAGCACCGGGCAGACCTGCATGTCGGCCACATAACGGCTTTTGCGCTCGTGAAAGCCCACCAACACCTCGCCTTTTTTTTGTACCCAGCGCACCGACAAACGAGCCCGATAGCGATAGCCCCAATCGGGCCCTTGGATGGGGCGCAAGATACGCTCGGGCTTGACCTTGCCCAAATGCCAGAGGTTGTCTTCCATCACCCTTTGTTTGACCGCCAATTGGGCCATGGGGTGCAAGTGCTGCATCTTGCAGCCGCCACAGGCACCGGCATGCAAACCAAAATGCGGACAGTGTGGTTTGACCCGTTGCGAGCTTTCATGCAAGACGGCCTGCAAAGTCCCCTGCTCCCACTGGTTCTTGCTGCGGTGGATGATGGCGCTCACCCGTTCACCGGTCAGCGCACCTTCGACAAACACCACCTTGCCCTCCACGCTGTGGCCCACACCTTGGGCGTCATGGTCGAGCGACTCGATGTCGAGTTCGGGCAAGGGTTTGGGGCTCACGCGGGCTTCAACGGGGGGGCAGAAATTTAACAGGATCCACCGGCTTGCCCAGACGACGAATTTCAAAATGCAACTTCACCTGGTCGGCGTCGCTGTTGCCCATTTGGGCAATGGTTTGCCCGCGCTTGACCGATTGGTCCTCGCGCACCAACAGGGCCTGGTTGTGCGCATAGGCGCTCAGAAAGGTGTTGTTGTGTTTGATGATCACCAAGTTGCCATAGCCGCGCAGGCCAGATCCTGCGTACACCACCTTGCCGTCGGCGGCGGCCAGCACCGGGTCGCCGGCCTTGCCTGCCAGGTCCAGGCCCTTGTTTTTGGCTTCATCAAACCCGGCGGTGACAGCGCCGTTGTGCGGCCAAATGAACGCCAGGCCTTCGCTGTCGGCTGCCGGGGCTGGGGTTGCGGGCGTTGAAGCCGTGACTGAAGTCGCAGGGTTGGGCGCAATGGCCGGCGGGGTGGTCACCTTGCTGTCGGCCCCGGCAGCGTTGACCGGGGTGGGCGCTGTGACTGGTTTGACGACCACCGCTTCTGGGCTCGGGGTTTGGTCCGGCGACATCACGCGAAGCACCTGCCCCACCTCGAGCAAATTGGGGTTTTCAATCTTGTTCCAACGCGCCAAATCGCGCCAATTTTGGCCCGCATCCAAACCGATGCGGATCAAGGTGTCGCCGGGTTTGACCGTGTAGTAACCGGGCTTGCCCATGTTTTCATGGCCCGGCAAGCTTTGTGGGTCGGGTCGCGCCGCGGGCCTGCTGGCAGAAGCCGGGGTGGGCGGTGGCGGAGGGGGAAGTCGTCCGACGCTGCTGCCTCGGTCCTCAACCGGCGCCGGAAAGCCCGAACGCGTGGCGCAGCCGACCAGGCCCAAGGCCAGCCAGCCAGCAACCACCCACAGACCCCAGCAACGCGGCATGGAATTCATCCCACCTCTCATCAAGCGATGCCCGATTTTAGGGGGACAAAATGCACCGCCTCCAACTGCTGCTGATGCAGTCCTTGGGGGGTTTTGTCAATCACCACCAAGGCTTGCTGACCGTTGGCCGTGAGCGTGGGCGCAATCAGCCGACCACCCACTGCGAGCTGCTCGATCCAGGCCGACGGCACGGCCTCACCCCCAGCAGCGGCAATGATGGCGGCATAAGGCGCCCCTTTGGGGTAGCCCAACATGCCATCACCAAACAACAAATGCAAGTTGGCCAGGCGCAAGGGGCGCAGGTTGTAACGGGCCTTGTCGTGCAAGCCGCGCAAACGCTCGATGCTGTAGACCTCGCGCGACACACAGCTGAGCACCGCCGCTTGGTAGCCGCAGCCGGTGCCAATTTCCAGCACCCGCCCCATGCGGCCATCGGCTTGCATCAAAGCCCCTTGGCGCAACAACTCGATCATGCGCGCCACCACGCTGGGCTTGGAAATGGTTTGCCCCAAGCCTATGGGCAAGCTGGTGTCCTCGTAAGCCTGGGTGACCAAGGCCGAATCGACAAATTGATGGCGCGGCACCTGGCCCATGGCCGCGAGCACTTCGGCGTCGCTCAAGCCACCTTGCACCAATTTGCGCACCATGCTCGCACGCACCGCCGAAGAGTCCAAACCCAAACCTGAAGGCACAGGGGCGAGCGTGGCCGCCTTGGGGCGTTCTGGTTTTGGCGCACCCGCAGGGTTGGGGGCACGCGCTGGGTTGGGCCTTGGCAGTCCGGATGCAGGGTTTGGGCCTGGGCTCGTCGCTTTGCCCTTTGGCGCATCGCCCGCAGGCATGCGGGCGGGAAACGAGGGCCGCTGCTTCATGCGGGACGGTCTGCCGCGCCCAAGTGGTTTTGCCAAGCCGACAGTTGATCATGCTCGGTCAGGTCAATTTGCAGTGGCGTGACCGTGACCACACCTTGGTGCATCGCATGGAAGTCGGTGCCTTCGGCATCGTCTTTGGCCGCACCCGCGGCACCGATCCAGTACATGGTCTCGCCGCGCGGGCTTTCTTGGGTGATGACGCGCTCGGCGGCATGGCGCCGCCCCAAACGACACACCTGCACCCGATCGAGTTGCGCATAGGGCAAGTTCGGGATATTGACATTCAGCAACCAAGGCGGGGCTTGCAGTTGGCCACCGGCGATCAAACCATGCACCAAGTCGCGGGCTTTGCGGGCTGCGTCTTCGATGTGCGCCCAGCCTTTTTCATGCTGGGAAAAGGCCAAGGCGGGCACGCCCATCAAATAGGCCTCCATCGCCGCGCCCACGGTGCCAGAATAAATGGTGTCGTCGCCCATGTTGGCACCGTTGTTGATGCCCGAGACCACCAAATCAGGGCGGTAGCCGAGCAAACCCGTGAGCGCAATGTGCACACAGTCGGCCGGCGTGCCATTGACATAGCGGAAACCATTCGGGGCATCGCGCACATACAAAGGCGCGTACAAGGTCAGGGCGTTGGATTTGGCACTGTTGTTGTGCTCGGGGGCCACCACCTCCGCCTGCCCCAAGGTGCGCATCGCCTGGTACAAGGCCTCGATGCCGGGCGCTTGGTAGCCATCGTCGTTGCAAATCAAAATTTTCATGCGCGCCCATCCTAGAAGCGCAGATTGTATGGCCCCCTACACCGCCATAATCTCGGCTCCCCAACAAGGAGAAACACCGTGCATGCTTGGCTCTGCGAAACCCCCACTGGCGTTGATCAACTGGTCTGGAAAGAACTGCCCACCCCCACACCAGGCCCAGGTGAGGTGTTGGTGCAAATTCAAGCCGCGAGCTTGAATTTTCCCGATTTGCTCATCGTTCAAAACAAATACCAGTTCAAACCCAGTTTGCCTTTTGTGCCCGGCTCCGAATGGGCCGGTGTGGTGCAAAGCCTGGGCGAAGGGGTGCGCCACTTGCAGGTGGGTCAAGCCGTGGCCTGCTTGTCGGGCACCGGTGGTTTTGCCACCCACACCGTCGCCAAAGCCGATCAATGCGTGCCTTTGCCCGCCAACTTCCCAGCGGTGGATGCGGCGGCTTTCATCATGATTTACGCCACCTCGCACCATGCCTTGATCGACCGCGCGCAATTGCGCGCTGGCGAGACCGTTCTGGTGCTGGGTGCGGCCGGGGGTGTCGGCACCTCGGCCATACAAATTGCCAAAGCCGTGGGCGCAAGGGTGATCGCCGCTGCTTCCAGCGACGAAAAATGCCAACTGTGTATGGCCCAAGGCGCAGACGCCAGCATCAACTACGCCAGCGAAAACCTGCGCGAACGCATCAAAGCCCTGACCGATGGCAAAGGGCCCGATGTGATTTACGACCCGGTGGGTGGCGACTACACCGAGCCGGCCTTTCGCTCCATCGCCTGGCGCGGGCGCTATTTGGTGGTGGGCTTTGCCGCTGGCCCCATCCCCTCACTGCCCTTGAACCTGACCTTGCTCAAAGGTGCGTCAGTGGTGGGCGTGTTTTGGGGTGACTACGCCGAGCGAGAGGCCGCTGCCAACCAGGCCATGATGGGCGAACTCGCCCAGTGGTATGCCCAAGGAAAGATCAAACCGGTGATCGACCGCACCCTGCCCATGGCCCAGCTGCACGAAGCCTACGCCTTGATGGGTTCGCGCCGGGTGATGGGCAAGTTGGTGATGGTCAATCCCTGAGGGCCACACGCCCCGGGCCCTGGGGCATCAAACCCCGCCGTGGGGATGGGTGGGGTCCACCCACAACACCTGCTCGGGCGGCTCAGCGGGCGCGATGTCCAAATTGATCGCCACCGCTTCGCCGTCGCTGCGGCACAGCACGCACTCCAGCACCTCGGTGGGGCTGGCATTGATTTCTTGGTGCGGCACATACGGCGGGACATAAATAAAGTCACCCGGCCCGGCTTCGGCCGTGAACTCCAATTGCTCGCCCCAGCGCATGCGGGCGCGACCCTTGACCACATAAATCACACTCTCCAAATGCCCATGGTGGTGGGCACCGGTTTTGGCATTCGCATGGATGGTGACTGTGCCCGCCCACAGCTTTTGTGCCCCGACGCGGGCAAAGTTGATCGCCGCTTTGCGGTCCATGCCCGGGGTTGAGGGCACATTGCCGTCGAGCTGATTGCCAGGGACCACGCGCACCCCGTCGTGCTTCCAGTCGGTGGGCGTGTGGTTGTGCGCTGGGGCGTGATCGTGATCGTGGTCTGGGTGATGGGTCATGGCGTGGTCAAGGCTTGGACTTGCGGGCCTGGGCAAACCGGCCAATCAAGTAAATACACAAACACAAAGAGATGATTTGAAACACGTATTGCAAAAAGCCATCGCGAAACTCTGGCCCCAGGCCCCGGGGCAAGAAAATCACAATCAATCCAAAGATAATGCCCAACATCAGATGGACCGGGTTGGCAGGGGGTTGAATCGGGGTGTCTTCGCTCATGGCCTGTGCTCCTGTGGTGAAAGTGGGTCAGGGTGCTGACTTTACCAAGCCTTGGCCGCATTCGGCGTTGTGACTGGACACCCAGACACGCTGGGTTTTGGGGCCCTGTTCAAAACCATGGCACTGCGGACAAATCAACCTGTGTCACCTGGGGCACCAAAGGCCAGACCGCAGGTATCTGCCTGGCACTAGAATCCGTTCCAACCCAAAACTCAATCACCTGATTGATTGAATAATGGAACAAAGATACACCCAAGAAAGGTAACCGGATGTCCAGCCATGCTGCCTTGGCGTATTTGCGCCTGGTCAAAACCGTTTTGTCCCTGGAAAATCAAGCCCCTTTCAGGGATCTTGATCAGGAAAGCATCAAATTGCTGGAAGTGATTGCCCTGGGCGAGCTTGAGGGAACACCCTTGCCCGTGACCAAGGCCATGGAGCTCAAGCACATCGCATCACCGGCCAGCATCCATCGCAAACTTGAAGCGCTGCGCGGTCATGGCTTGATCGAGCATGTGTTTGTCGAAGGCAATCGGCGCACCAAATACCTCAAACCCACAGATGTGGCACTGGCGCACTACGAGCGCATCTCCCAAGAAATGAAACTCCTGGCGGGATGAACTCAGCGCTGGGCCGGGCTGTGCTGAGCGGGGTGATCAGCGTTTTTCTCCAACGCAGAGAACACCTGCGGCCCTTGACCCAAGCCCAAATCGTTGTTCAAGCGCCTGAGCAAGGGCCTGTGGTTGCGGGTGTATAT
>JBEDFU010000370.1:0-3728 GCA_041174965.1 Pseudomonadota bacterium
CGGCAAAAACACGGTGCCGAACATGGCCTCAACGATTTGGATGGTGACGATGCCGTCTTTGATTTCTTGCTGGGGCAAAAACGCCCGCACCATCCACCCGGCCTCGCGGTAAGTGGTGGTCACCGCATCGGCGGCCTCTTTGAGCTGGTTCAGCGACATCACCCGGTCGGTGAAGGGGGTCAAGGCACTGAGCAGTAGCTCGGTGCTGAGCAAGGTGTGGCCCCGCAACTCGAAGCCACGCACTTGCACGGTGGCGTCGCTGGGGGTGACTTGTCGTTGGGGACCGCTGCGCAGCGGTGACACACCGGGCGCCGGCAAAGGGGCCACCAGGTCGCGCTCGGTTTGGCGCAGGATCGAACCGGCATCGATGTTGACTTGGGCGTGCACGGCCATGCCCCAGGTCGTGAGCATGGCCATAACCAGCAAAATCCGACTGGGGGAATGGGGGGTTGAGGTGGTCATTCAGCGGGACACAAAGAATCCAGCTGATATTGTTAAAAATCGACAAAACTTTTATTACCGCGAATTACAAACCCATACTTACACCTTACACAACGGCCACGGGTGTGGTTAATTGATAACCGATGTTGCGCAAAGACTCGATGCAAGCGTCTTGAGCCCCGGCATCGGTGAGCTTTTTGCGCAAGCGCACCATGCGCACAGCCAGGCTGGCTTTGAAGGCCTCGTCGGCTTCGGAGCCCAACAAATCGGCGAGTTGCCAAGTCTCCAAACGCCCGGCCGGGGCGCGGGCCATGGCGGTGAGCACCAAGGCCTCTTGGGTGGTGAGTTTGACGGCGGCCAAGGGTCCTTGCAAATCGAGTTTGTTCAGGGTCAAGGCGTCGCTGGCCATGTGCGACAACGTAGCACTTCGCCGGCGTGCAAAACTGCGCAAGGCGGCAAACAACTCGGGCAAAGCCACGGGTTTGGTGAGGTAAATGTCGGCCCCATCGTCGTAGCCTTGCAGCTTGTCGTCCAGCGCCGAGCGCGCCGACAAAATGATGATGCCCACCAGGGGGTGGGCGCGGCGCACGCGGCGGGCCAGGCTCAGGCCGTCTTCGCCGGGCAAGTTGATGTCGATCAAAAAAGCATCCACATGGTCGACACCCGATTGGTCTTCCAATGCCTCGGCGCAGGACAAACCCGTGACGCGGTGACCCGCGTTTTGCAAGCCGGCACACAGCAAGCTGCGCAAGTCGTCGTTGTCCTCCACGACAACAATGTTCAGATGGGTAGCCACAGCTCAAACCTCACATGGGTGTCATCGGGGGCATAGTGGCACGTGCCACCCAACATCTTGGCCAGGCTGGCCACCAAAAACAGGCCCAAGCCCGTGCCCGAAATGGATTGCGCACCGCTGCTGCGGTAGTATTTTTGAAACAGCTTGGCGGGGTCGGGCCAAGACGCCAACCCAGGTTTGTTGGACACGCACAGGGACACACCGGGCACACCAGCTGGGCTGGTTTGGGCTCGCACCGACAAGGTCACCGCTTGCGCAGGGTCGCCATAACGCAGTGCGTTGTCGAGCAAGTTGTTGATGATGATTTGCACGCACTGGTAGTCGGTTTGCAACGCGGTTTTGCCGACGGGGTTATCCATGTGGATGCGCTGGCCTGCGTCCCCGTGCTGGTCGATCAGGTCGGCCAGCAAGTCATCCAAACGCACGGCTTGCAGGTTGATATTGAGCTTGCCCAGCGCGATTTGGTCGGCACTCAGACAGCGGTCCAAGATATTTTTGATGATGCCCACATGGCGCGCCACATAGCCTTTGGTGGCCATATCGGTGCTGCCTTGTTGGGCCAAATCAATCACGGCCAAGGGGTTTTTCAGCTCGTGCATCAGCATGGTGAGCATTTGGCTTTGCTCTTCGCGACGCAGTTTTTCGAGTTGCATTTGTTGCTCAGAGAGCAACAGGTCTTGGGCGTACTGCGCGTTGGCTGCGCGCAACTGGCGCGCGCGCAACTGCATGAGCACGGTGACCATCAAGCCCGACACCACCGCATAAAAAGGCAGTCCATTGATCAACAACTCATGGCCTGAAAGAACACCCAAGTAAGGCATGACACTGAACACCAGCAAGCCAGAGATGGCAGCGTAATAGGTGACCACGATTTTTTTGTCCAACAAGGCCGCTTGGCGGCGCGGATCGTGGCGGGATTTGTCGATGAACGCACTCGCCAGGCCGAGGAGCACCACAGGGGCCGTTGCATTCAGCAGCATATTGGCTTTGAGCGCCCACAACACCTGCCCGCTGACCAACAGCACACAAACCACCCCCCACCACACCAACAAGGCGTTGATGCCCCAGCGCGCCCAAGTCGGAGGCTGGTATTCGTTCAAAAACTGTTTCTCAAACCAAATGGAAAACACGGTGGCGCCCACGGCCAAGCAGGTGTAAGCCCCATCGAGGGTTTTGGCGTCGATCAACCCATCCAAAAAAAATCGGTGAAAACCAAAAAATGACGCGGCATACACCCAGTAAACCAAATGACGAACCACAAACACACCATACAAGCGATCTGGCTGGTTGAGCCAATGGATGAAGACAAACAAGGTGAAGAAACCAATCAAGCCCAGCACCAGGCAGTAGGCCATGAGCATGCGGTACTCGGCAACCATCATGTCGTCGGCGCTCAAGGCCTCGATATTGAACAAACTGGTGCTGGTGGTCTTGAACCGCAACCACACATCGCGCGGCGCGTCGCCTGGGGGGATGACAAAGGTATAGGTGAGTGACTTGTACTCTTCGTCGCTGTAATTGGTGCGATCGCCCACCACCCGTGGGCGCTCGCTGGTATCGAGGGGATCGAACAAGCGAATTTCGTCCAGGTAAACCGGTCGGATGCGCAATATCAGCTTGTCGTTGGCTTGGCGTGGCTCAGTCGGCGTGATGCGCAACTTGACCCACACCGCAGCGGGTGTGTAGCCCCGGCTGAGCACACCGTTGAAAGGGGTAAAGCTTTGCTGTTGAACATCGGCCCACGCCATCTGCCCCGAAGCGTCCTCCCAATAACTGCGCTCGGTGATGTGGTCCAAGGCCCAAGCCGGTGCCGACACACACAGCAACCAAACCACACACAGCATGGTTTGGAAACGGGCGAAGCAAGGGAGTAAACGCATGCGGGCTGAATGGCACAGATGGAAAGTGCGCGAGGTTAACAAACCACCCAAAGCCTTTATTACCGGGCATTACACCCCAAGCATCAGGGCCTCACCGCACCCGCAACAACCACTCGCGCTGCAGCAACCAGTCTTGCGGTAGCCACAGGTTGTCGAGGCGCACTTCACCCGGGGCGTGGCGGCCCTTCAAGTCCCAGCGTTGGTCCAAGCGTTCACAACGCGCAGGCCAGCATGTGGGGGTGGCATCGGGCGTGGGCGCGATCCAAATGAACACACCGGCACCGGCAGGCGCCTCGCCATGGCCCCAGGCTTGGCTGAGGGTGTTGTCGGGCCGGTAACGGTGGCCGGGCAGGAAAAACGCATAGGCCTCATACGTGGCATTGAAGTCGCTGGGCACCACCACCGTGGTGGGGGATAGGGCACGGGCCGCGTCGGACCGGTACTGGCCATTGGGCCCGTTGAGGGGTGCAAACACCGCCGTCAAGCTGGCATAGGTGAACAGCACCGCCGCCAGCACAGCCGCTGGGCTGTGACCACGGCGCCAAGCCAACCACAGAACTGCGGCCAAGCCAGACAACACCGCCAGTGCCACCACGCACCACTCAAGGGTG
>JBEDFU010000371.1:0-4339 GCA_041174965.1 Pseudomonadota bacterium
CGTCATGCACCGGCTTTTCGGTTTGCTGGCGCAAGCCGTGCCAGGTGAGCGCACGTTGGCTGCGGCTCTCGTCGGTCCACAGCACGATGTCGTCGCCCACGCTGTTGGCGGGGTACAAACCCACCACCGCATGGGCTTGCAACCAACGGCCTTCAATCAGGCGCTTCAACATGCGCTTGCCGTCGCTGAACACCCGCTGGGCTTCCGCGCCCACCACCTCGTCTTTCAAAATGGCGGGGAAGGGGCCAGCCAAATCCCAGGTTTGAAAGAACGGGCCCCAGTCGATGAAGGGCTCCAGTTCGGCCAAATCAAAGTTTTTGAAGACCCGCTTGCCAATGAACTTTGGCGCGGTGGGTTGGAACGCTGACCAATCGATGGCCGCTGCATTGGCGCGTGCCTTGGCCAGCGGCAGCAAGGGGGTTTGCTTTTTGTTGGCGTGTTGCTCGCGCACCTTGGCGTAGTCGGCGTTGAGTTCTTCGATGTACTGCGCCGCTTGGTCACTCAGCAAACCTTGGGCCACGCCCACGCTGCGTGAGGCGTCGGGCACATAGACCACCGGGCCTTCGTAGTGCGGCGCAATCTTCACCGCCGTGTGCACACGGCTGCAGGTGGCCCCACCAATGAGGAGCGGGATTTTGCGCAAGCGGAAGTAATCGTCCTTTTGCATTTCGCCAGCCACGTACTGCATCTCTTCCAAGCTGGGAGTGATCAGGCCCGACAAGCCAATGATGTCCGCGCCCTCCACCTTGGCGCGGGCCAAAATTTCGTGGCAGGGCACCATCACGCCCATGTTGACCACGTCAAAGTTGTTGCATTGCAAGACCACGGTGACGATGTTTTTGCCAATGTCATGCACATCGCCTTTGACCGTGGCAATCACGATCTTGCCCTTGATTTTCACGTCCTCGCCAGCGGCTTCTTGCAAGCGTTTTTCTTCTTCAATATAGGGGATGAGGTGGGCCACGGCCTGCTTCATCACACGCGCACTTTTCACCACCTGCGGCAAAAACATCTTGCCTTGGCCAAACAAATCGCCCACCACGTTCATGCCGTCCATCAACGGGCCTTCAATCACATGCAGCGGCCTGCCACCTTTGGCCAACACCTCTTGGTAAGCGGCCTCGGTGTCTTCGTTGATGAACTCGGTGATGCCATGCACCAGCGCGTGGCTGAGTTTGTGCGACACGCTCACTGGTGCCTCGGGCGTGCCACGCCACGCCAGTTTGGCGCTGTCGTCCTTGGCCGCGCCCTTGGCACTTTCGGCCACTTCGATCAAACGCTCACCCGCTGTCAGGTGTTCTTCACCGTCTTTGTATTGCGGCGTTCGGTTGAGCACCACGTCTTCCACCCGCTCGCGCAGCGTGGGTTCCAGGTCGTCGTACACCCCCACCATGCCCGCGTTGACGATGCCCATGTCCATGCCCGCTTGGATGGCGTGGTACAGGAACACGGTGTGAATGGCTTCGCGCACCGGGTCGTTGCCACGAAAAGAAAAACTCACGTTAGACACACCACCGCTGACCTTGGCGCCGGGCAGGTTCTCTTTGATCCAGCGCGTGGCATTGATGAAGTCCACCGCGTAGTTGTCATGCTCTTCAATGCCGGTGGCGATGGCAAAAATATTCGGGTCAAAGATGATGTCTTCGGGCGCAAAGCCCACCTCGTCGACCAGCACGCGGTAAGCGCGTTCGCAAATTTCCACCTTGCGTTTGTAGGTGTCGGCTTGGCCTTTTTCGTCAAACGCCATCACCACCGCGGCCGCGCCATAGCGCTTGATCAGCTTGGCTTGGCGTTTGAATTCGTCCAATCCCTCTTTCATGCTGATGGAATTCACAATGCCCTTGCCTTGGATGCAACGCAAGCCCGCCTCGATGACGCTCCACTTGCTGCTGTCGATCATGATGGGCACCCGGGCGATGTCGGGTTCAGAGGCGATCAGGTTCAAAAACCGCACCATGGCCGCCTGGCTGTCGAGCATGGCCTCGTCCATGTTGATGTCGATGATTTGCGCGCCGTTTTCCACCTGCTGGCGCGCCACGGCCAAAGCCTGCTCGTACTCGCCGTTCAAAATCATGCGGGCAAAGGCCTTGGAGCCCGTGACGTTGGTGCGCTCGCCAATGTTCACAAACGTGGCTTGCTGCGCCGTGCCAGTGCCGTCATCGCTGGCGGTCACGCCAATGCGAACCGGCTCCAAGCCAGATAGCTTCATGGGGGGGACAGCGGTATGTGGGGTCGTCATGGGCTCACCTGATGGATGCAAAACAGGCGAGCGTCGTTGCGGGCAATCATCTCAAGCCTGGCTTCGTGCGAAGCTGCAACGCTCCTTGAGACGATCAGATTTTAAGCCCTTCTGATTTCCAAGCCGCAATGGACGAGGTATAGTTATTTGAAAGCATAAAAATGCATTGTCAGGGAGCCCCATATGATCACCATGAATAAACCGAGCAAAGTGGCCACACCGCCTCGTGGCAGATCTGTGGTTGCCATGACGCCTGATGAACGCATTGCCGACATGCAGGCGTTTGGCCGTGAGATTCGCGAATCCAAAAAAACCGCTCAAGAATTCCTCATCCGCGCGGGCATCTTGAACAAGAAAGGTGCGTTGGCCAAACCCTATCGCGGCTGATGTCTGCCCATTGGTCGACTTACGAATACCAGCCCAGCTTCGTACTGGGCTTTCACGGCTGTGACAAGGCCATCGGCGAAGCACTGCTCTCAGGCAAAACCAAGCACCTGAAGCCTTCCACCAAAATTTATGACTGGCTGGGCGATGGAATTTACTTTTGGGAAGGCAATCCTGCGCGCGCACTTGAGTGGGCTGAGCTCAAACAACAAGAAGAAAAAATCCTGGCGCCATTTGTCATTGGCGCCATCATTGACCTGCGCCGCTGCCTCGATCTGTTCGACAAAGAAGGGCTGAGGCAAGTTCGGACAGCACATGCCGAACTCGAACAAACCATGCAGCTGACAGGCACACCCATGCCCTCCAATGCCGGAAACACGCCGGACAACGCCGGCAGAAAGCTCGATTGCTTGGTACTGAACTACTTGCATGAATACCGCAAAGAGCGCAACGAAGAAGAATACGACTCTGTGCGTGGGCCGTTTTTAGAAGGCGCGCACCTCTATCCCAACGCCGGTTTCCGCAGCGAAAACCATATTCAACTTTGCATCCGCAACACCGATTGCATCAAGGGTTACTTTCGCCCTATCAAGGCTTGATCAACGGTCATCATCAACCGCGCCATCACCTCACGCCGCCTGCTTATACCCATCCCAAGCATGCACCCCTCGCGGCTTGAGCGGCGACACCGCGTCGCCAATGGCAGCGATGTGCTCGGGCGTGGTGCCGCAGCAGCCGCCCACGATGTTGACCAAACCCTCGGCGGCGAACTCGTGCAGCAAGCGGCTGGTCACGTCCGGGGTTTCGTCAAAGCCGGTCTCGCTCATGGGGTTGGGCAGGCCGGCGTTGGGGTAGCAGCTGATGAAGGTGTCACCCGCCACCCGCGCCAGCTCTTGGATGTAGGGGCGCATGAGGGCCGCGCCCAAGGCGCAGTTCAGCCCCACGGCCAAGGGTTGGGCGTGGCGCACGCTGTGCCAAAACGCGGTGACAGTTTGGCCGCTCAGGATGCGCCCCGAGGCGTCGGTGACGGTGCCGCTGATGATCAAAGGCAGACGCTCACCACTGGCCTCGAAGTATTCGTCGATGGCAAACAGCGCCGCTTTGGCGTTCAAGGTGTCGAAGATGGTCTCGACCAACAACACGTCCACGCCGCCTTCCACCAAGGCTTGCACTTGTTCGAAATAGGCCGCTCGCAGCTCTTCAAAATTGACGTTGCGCGCACCGGGGTCGTTCACATCGGGGCTGATGCTGGCGGTTTTGGGTGTGGGGCCCAAAGCACCCACCGCATAACGCGGCTTGTCGGGCGTGGAGAACTTGTCGCAAGCGGCGCGGGCGATGCGGGCCGAGGCGCGGTTCATCTCCACCGCCAAGTCGGCCATGTCGTAATCGGCCTGGGCGATGGTGGTCGCGCCAAAGGTGTTGGTCTCGATCAGGTCGGCACCGGCAGCCAAATAGCCCTCGTGGATGTCGCGGATGATGTCGGGGCGGGTGAGGCTGAGCAGCTCGTTATTGCCTTTGACGTCGCGGTGAAAGTCGGCAAAACGCTCAGCTTGTCCGCCCTCGCCGCTGTAGCCCGCGCCCCGGTACTGGGCTTCAGAAAGTTTAAAGCGCTGGATCATGGTGCCCATGGCGCCGTCCAGAATGGCAATGCGTTGCTGGAGCAAATCGGGCAGTTTTTGGGCGCGGGTGTAGTTCATGGGGCCGATTGTAGAAACC
>JBEDFU010000372.1:0-2650 GCA_041174965.1 Pseudomonadota bacterium
CCCAACGAAGTGCGGTCCATATCTCTGCGCCGCGCATCCAAACAAGAAAGGACGCTGTATGCCCAAAACACCCACTAAGCCCTCCGCAACCGATTGGGCACGTGTCAAGCGTGAAGCCACCCAAGACGCGCCCATTGCACACAACCCCACTGATGGCCCCTACAACCCAAACAATGCTGATGCCGTGGCCGCTTATTGGCAACAGGCCAGCATCAAGCGAGGGAGAGGCAGGCCTGCTGCTGCCGTCAAGCGACCTACCCTGAACATGCGAGTGGATGCCGATGTTTTGGAAGCCTTCAAGGCCACCGGGCAGGGGTGGCAAACTCGCATCAATGCCGCGCTGCGAGAAGCTGTGGCACAGGGGCTGCCCAAGGCGTGAGTTCCTCTCTGTCTCTATAGGCCTGCAACCCCAAAAAGCACTTAGCCCAAGCGATGAGGCTTGGGCTAAGTGCTTGTTTGACTTGGGGTGGCTGATGGGGCTCGAACCCACGACAACAGGAATCACAATCCTGGACTCTACCAACTGAGCTACAGCCACCGTGTTCGTAGATTATAAACGCAGGTGCAGGCGAACAAAGCACAACCCCTGCGGTGCCGACAAACGGTCTTATGGTTTTGGTTCGGGCACCATGATTTTGACTTTCAGTTTTTCTTTCAAGTCGTTGTAGTAAGCCACGCTTTCGGCCGCAGCCATCCAGCGGGTGATTTGGGCCATTTCTTCTTTGCGGGGTGGCGCGGTCGAATTGTTCTCGCGGGCAACGACTTTGCTGATTTTCACCACCACATGCCCAACGTTGCCCAGTCCCAACTCGACCCAAGCGGGCAAAGTTTGCGCGGGAGCACGCATCACCGCCTCGACCACCTCCGAGGGCAATTGCAGGTTTTGCTCACGTGACAAGGTTTGCACCGCGCCCAGGTTGGTCACGGGCTTGTCCGCCTTGCCATCGGCAAGTTTGGCCAGGGCTTCTTCTTTGGCCAGTTTGAGGGCTTGCTCCGCCTTCCAAAGGGCCGTGACACGCTCAGAGACCTGGTCCAAGGGCAGTGTTTTTTCGGGATAGTGTTTGACCACCCGCACCGACACCAACTGGTTGGGGCCAAATTCAACTGCTTCGGTATTGCGCATTTTTTCCGTCGCATCAGAAGAGAACAACGCCCCCAGCACCTTGGGGTTGGCCAAAGGTCCTTTGTCACCCGCAACAGGCGTACGCCCCACCCCTTGCGCCGACTGGATGTCGAGCTTGAGTTTGTCGGCGGCGGGCTTCAGGGTGTCGGATTGTTCGTACACCAGGTTGGTGAATTGCTCTGCTGCTTCAGCAAACTTTTTGCGCGCTTGTTCGCGGCGCAAATCGGCCTCCAAGCCGGCTCGGGCCTGGGCAAAGGTTTGTAACTGCGGGGCTTTGATGTCGGTGACTTGGATGATGTGGAAACCGAATTCAGTTTCCACCAAGGGGCTGATCTCGCCCTTCTTCAAAGCAAACGCAGCATCCTCAAAGGCCTTGACCATCGCACCCCGGCCAAAAAAGTCGAGGTCTCCGCCCTTGGCCGCAGAGCCCGGGTCTTGGGAGTTCTTTTTGGCCAACTCTGCAAACTGCTGGGGCGACTTTTGCAAGGTGTCCCGCAGGCTTTGGGCCAAGGCTTTGGCCTTGTCGCGTTCGGCCGCAGGGGCGTCTTTTGCCGCACCAATCAGGATGTGACTGGCCCGGCGCTCGACGTTGTTGCTCAAGCGCTCTTGGTTTTGCTCGAAATATGTTTTGACATCTTGCTCGTTGAGCGAGATGGTTTTTTCGATCGCCGACAAGTCCAGCACCGCATATTGCACGTCGGCCTTTTCCACAGATTTGAACTTGGCAGTATTGGCGTTGTAGTAGGCCAACAAAGCGGCTTCGTCGGGCTTGATGTTGGCCAATTGCTCAGACGCCAAAAAGCGGGCCACTTGGATTTCGCGCTTTTCGTAAAAGGCATCCAAGGTGATGTTGGCCACGGTCTGTCCCACCAGGCTGCTGGCGCCCAAAGCCGCCACCACCTGGCGCGAGGCCAGATCGGCACGCACATTGGCCTCGAACATTTCAGGTGACAAGCCCTGGGCCGAGAGCAGTTGGCGGTAGCGGTCTTTGTCAATGCTGCCGTCGGGCCGGCGAAGCGAGGCAATGGTGGGGTTTTGCATCAACTCATCGGCAACGCGCTGGTCACTGGCTGACAACAATTGCTTTTGTGCGGCGGCGACCAGCACCCGGTCGCGCACCAACCTTTCCAAGGTGCCATAGCGCGCTTGGGGTGAATCCAATAATTTGGGGTCTAGGCCAGGGGCTTGGGCGCGGAAGCGCTCGGCTTCGGCACGGTGGGCGTTGTCCCACTCGGTTTGGGTGATATCCACGCCATTGACAGTGGCGACCACAGCGCCTTTGTCCATGAAACTGTTGTAACCATCGATGCCCACCAGCGCAAATGCCGGAAATATGAGCAGCACCAATAAGAACTGCATGATTCTTTTATGGTTGCGAACGAAATCAAACATGCAAACTTTCTCATGGGTCAAGAAAAAAGGCGAACACCGTTCGCCTTTGATGGTGTGGGTGGTGGTGGGTGCTGACGGTCTCGAACCGCCGACCTACGCCTTGTAAGGGCGCCGCTCTACCAACTGAGCTAAGCA
>JBEDFU010000373.1:0-15673 GCA_041174965.1 Pseudomonadota bacterium
CACCTGGCTTGCGCTTGGGCGACAAGTTGAGGTGCACAGGCGGAGGGCCGCAGGCCTGGCGGGTCCCCCGCTCAGCGCGGGCAGGCGGCTTGCAACAAGGCTTGCACGCCGGGGGCTTGGTTCATGCCCCAGCAAGCGGCGATGGCGGCTTGGGCGCGGTCGGCACCAATGACGCCATCGGCCAGGCTGTGGAATTTGGCTTCGAGCTGGGCGTCGCTCATGGGGTTTTGCATCGAGCCAATCGCGTGCTCGACAAACACATGCACTTGGCTGCCGTCTTTGAGGTGGGCGGTGACGTCGGCCGAGGCCTCGTCGATGCGGTCGTCGACCACCGCGTGCACCTTGGCGCGCAAGGCCACGGTGTCGGCGCGGGTGACAAAGGCGTCTTCGTATTCGTCTTCACCGGCGCGACCCACCATCAAGCCTGCGGCGCAGCCGTGGTAGACGCTGAATTTGGCTTGCAAGCCGTCGGCGGGGGTTTTTTTGCCGGTCAATTCCAGCACCAGTGAATGCACCTTGAGGTCGATGCGCTCGATCTGATCGGGCGCGATGCCCTTGGCACGCAATTGCACGCACGCGTCAATGCTGGGATGCACCACTATGCCGCAGGCAAAAGGCTTGTAGGTGTTGAAAGAGATTTCAAAGCGCTGGCCGAGCTCGTCGGTGATTTCCGACCAGTCGTGTTTGGTCGACACGGTTTGGATGAAGCCGCGCGGCGCCTCCAAGGCTTTGGCGCTGGCGGTGAAACCGCTTTGGGCCAACAAGGCGCTGGTCAAGCCGGCGCGCGCACTGCCACCGGGGTGAAAGGGTTTGGTCATGGTGCCAAATTGCTCGCGCATGCCAATCGGTTGCGAGGCGGCAATGCCCATGGCCATGGCGGTTTGCTGCACGTTCAGGCCGAGCAAGCGCGCACAAGCAGCAGCCGCGCCCACGCTGCCGGTGGAGCCCGTGATGTGCCAACCGCGGTCGTAGTGGTCGGGGTACATGCAGTTGCCAATGCGGCACGACACATCAATGCCCAGCACCAAGGCGTCGATGATTTGGCGGCCCGAAAAATGCCGGTGCTCGGCCAGTGCGAGCAATGCCGACGCCACCGGACCGGCGGGGTGGATGATGGTCTTCAGGTGGGTGTCGTCAAAGTCAAAGGTGTGCGACGAAATGCCGTTGATCAGGGCTGCGGCACCCATGTCCACCCGTTCGCTGCGACCGAGCAGGCTGGCTTGGGGCGCCGAATCAAAGGCTTGCATGGCGGCCAAGGCGGCTTGCACGCTGTCGTGACCGGCCGCGCCAATGGCGCATCCCACCCAATTGAGCCAGGTGCGCAGGGCTTCATGTTCGACCGCGTCACCCCAACCGCGTGAGGGGTGAGTGGCCACATGGCGGGCCAAGATGTCGGTGATCGGGGGGGCGTTGTGGTCGGCGCTGACCTGGGTGTTGCGGGCCATATCGATGATCCTTGTGTGGGGTGTTTATATAGATTGACAGGGTGCAGGTGTGCCAATGGGCTGGGATGGCGCTTGAAGGGGTCAGTCCAGTGCTCAGTCGATTTCAATGCGGCGCTCTTTGGCCACCAGGGTCCAGCGCGCAATGTCTTGGCGGATGTATTGGCCAAAGGCGTCGGGGCTCATGGGCATGGGTTGGATGGCCTCGGCCGACAAGCGCTCTTTGAGCTCGGGGTTGTTGATGGCCTTGTTGATTTCTTCGTTCAGCCGGGTGGTGATTTTGTCGGGCAGTTTGGCCGGACCCACGATGCCATACCACTGCACGCCATCAAAGCCGGCATACCCCAGTTCGGCAAAGGTGGGGACATCGGGGATCAGCGGGTGGCGCTTGAGGCCGGTCACGGCCAGCGCCCGCACCTTGCCAGACTTGATGTGCGGCAAGGCCGCGGCCAAGCCGGGAAACAAGGCCTGGGTTTGGCCACCCATCAAATCGGTGAAGGCCGGGCCAATGCCCCGGTAGGGCACATGGACGCTGAAAAACTGGGCTTGCAACTTGAACTGCTCCATCGCCAAATGGGTCAGCGTGCCTTGGCCGGCCGAGCCGTAGCTCAGACCCGCAGGGAACTTTTTCGCATGGGCCACAAAAGCCTTGAGGTCGTTGACCGGCACGCCTGGGTGGACCACCAGCACATTGGGCGTGCCACCGACCATGGCGATGGGGCTGAAGTCTTTCACCGCGTCGTAGGGGAGTTTGCGCACCGCGGGGTTGGTGCCGTGGGTGCCCACGTAGGCCAGCAACAAGGTGTGGCCATCGGCCGGGGCGCGCGCCACATTCGCCGATGCAATAGCCCCGCCGCCACCGCTTTGGTTGTCAACCACAAAGGACTGGCCCAGCGCTTTGGTCAGGCGTTCGGCCACGGTGCGGGCGATCAAGTCCACCCCGCCGCCCGGGGCCACGGGGGCCACAATTTTGACGGGCTTGCTGGGGTAGTCGCTGGGGCTTTGGGCCCAGCTTGGCGCCAGGCCCAGGGTGCACAGGGCCACGCAACAGGCTGAAAGCCACCGATGCAGAATAAAACAAGCCTGTGACCCGCCAGACCAGAGCCGGCGCGGGCAAGCAGCCTGCCGTTGCCTGGTCACATGCAGGCGCACCATCAATCCAGTTTGATGTTGGCTTGCTTGATCGCCACCGACCAGCTGGCGATGTCGGCGTCCAACAATTTGGTGGTGTCGCTGGGGCTCAAGTAGCGCACTTCAATGCCGGCTTGTTCGCCGCGTTGGCGTGTTTCGGGCAACTCCATGCTGCGCTTGACATCGGCCGCGAGCTTTTGCACCACCGCCGGTGGGGTGCCACTGGGCGCATACAGCGCGACCCAAGACTCCAGTGAAAAACCGGGCAAGCCGGCCTCGGCAATGGTGGGCACCTGGGGCATTTGGGGGTGGCGGATTTTCCCGGTCACCGCCAAGCCCTTGAGCTTGCCGGCCAACACATGGCCCATCACCGATGGCGGGGTGGTCATGAACACCTGCACCTGGCCCGACAGCACGTCTTGGATGGCCTGGCCCGAGCCTTTGTAGGGCACATGGACCATGTCGGTGCCGGTTTGTTGCTTGAAAATTTCGGTGCCGATGTGCGACACCGAGCCATTGCCTTGCGAGGCGTAATTGACCTTTCCCGGGTTGGCCTTGAGGTAGGCGATGAACTCTTTCAAGTTGTTCACCGGCAGCGAGGGGTGGACCGCAATCACATTGGTGGCCACGGTGATCAGGCCCACGGGGGTCAGGTCGCGCAGCTCCCAGCCCACCTTGTCCATCAAGATGTGGTTGGCCACGTGGTAGCCCGAGTAGGAGATCAACAAGGTGTGGCCGTCCTTGGCCGAGCGGGCTACGGTTTGGTAGGCCAAGTTGCCGCTGGCGCCGGGTTTGTTGTCGACCACCACCGATTGGCCGATCAGGCGGGACAAGGGGTCGGCGACCAAGCGTGCCGAGGTGTCAACCAAGCCGCCCGGCGGGTTGGGCACCACCAAGCTGATGCTGCGGCTGGGGAAGGCCGGTGTTTGGGCCCAGGCCAAGCTGGCCCCGAGGCATGCCGTCAACAGCAGCGTTCTCAGGCCTTGGGTTTTTCTCATGTCGGTGCTCCAGCGTTGTGTGAGGAACCGATTATTCACCAGCGCTCAGCCTGTCCACGCCCGTTTTTGCCACGCGGGCGACAAGCGCCGTGGGTGCGGATTGCGTCACCCCGCGGCGGTAAGATCCATGTCCTGTATGCCCTACCCCAGCTGTCCATCCACGTCCACGCCAGAAATTCAGCGCGTCATGCGGCCTGTGCGCCGGGGCGCAGGCCCAAGCCGGGTCATCGGGACGTCAAAGAAGGGTGTTGCGGCTCAACCAAACCAACACCACACACCGGTGCAACGCCCGGTGACGATTTGGATCACGGCGTCGATCACCATGCCCACCGCCAACACCGGCACGCCCAAATACAGCAAGGCCATGGCGGCAGCGCCCCAGGTCAGGCGGGGTTCGGGCAGGCGATGCCCCATGACGGTTTGCACGGGGGCGCGGCGGATCCAGCGGCTGAGGTTGTTCATCGTGGGCCCATTCTAAAACCATGAAAGTCTTTTGGGATGGCCACGACGCCCAAGCCTGGGACCAAGCCCATGGCCGCTCGGCGGGCGCCTTGCAACAAGACTGGGCCTATGGCGAGACCATGATGGCGCTGGGCGTGGCTTGCTTGCGGGCCCGGGTGGAGCGCGATGGCCAAGCCGTGGCCTTGGCCCAGTTCAGCGCGCGCCGGGTGGGTTTGATCGCCACCGTCGCTTTGTGCGCCCATGGCCCTTTGTGGTTGCAGCCCTTGTCGCGCCGCGAAAAGGCCCAGGTGCTGGCCGCCCTGAAACGCCAATTGCCCCTGTGGCGGCCTCGGTTTGCACTGTTTTCCCCGGATGAGGGCGCGGGCTCTGAGGGTTTGCGCTGGCCGGGCATGACGCGGATGGTGACCGGCGAATCCACGGTGATGATCAACCTTGAGCACAGCGATGCGCAGTTGCGCGCAGCCATGGACCCGCGCTGGCGCAACCGTTTGGTGGCGGCCGAAGGCGCGGGCTTGCAGGTGCAGCGGGTGGGTGCCAACCCGGCGCAATACGCATGGCTGATGGAGGAAGAACTCAAGCAGCGCCTGTCGCGTGGCTTTTCGGGCTTGCCCCTGGGCTGGATTCACCACTACATCCATGCGCGCAAGCATGTGTCCAAAACCGCTTTGATTTTGCGCGCCGATGTTGCTGGTGAGCGGGTGGCGGCCATGCTGTTTCTGATCCACGGCCAGGCGGCGACTTACCAAGTGGGCTGGTCCAACGATGCCGGTCGCGACCTCAATGCCCACAACCTGATTTTGTGGCAGGCGATCCAAGAGTTGCGTCAACGCGGTGTGCGCCGGCTCGATTTGGGTGGTGTCAACACCCAACGCAGCGCGGGTTTGGCACGTTTCAAAATGGGCAGCGGGGGTGAGGTCATCACCCTGTGCGGCACCTACATGTGATGCCAGCCCACACCGGTTTGCAAACCCGCGACCTGGCCTGTGAACGCGGCGGCAAGACCTTGTTTGCCGGCCTCAACCTGTCGGTCACCCCAGGTCAAAGCCTGCACCTGCAAGGTGACAACGGCAGCGGCAAAACCAGCTTGCTGCGCTTGTTGTGTGGTTTGAGCCCACCTGCGGCCGGAGAGGTGGTGTGGGATGGCGTGCCCGTGGCCCAGGCGCGCGAAACCTATGAGCGCGACATGCTCTACCTGGGCCATGCCTTGGCCCTCAAAGAGGGCTTGAGTGCGTTGGAAAACTTGCATTTCGCTGCGGCCTTGATGGATCAAGCTTGGTCGGCCGATGCCGCCACGGCGGCCTTGCGCCAGATGGGCTTGCGCGGGCGCGAGCACCTGCCATTGCAAGTGCTGTCCCAAGGCCAGAAGCGGCGTGTGGCCCTGGCCCGCTTGTGCCTGAGCCCGGCGCCCTTGTGGTTGCTCGACGAACCGTTTGTCGCCTTGGACAGCGCCGCTTGTGATGTGTTGCAGGGCTTGATGCAAAACCATGTGGCGCGCGGGGGGATGGTGGTGTTCACCAGCCACCAGGCGGTGCATTGGGCCAGCGGCGACCACCGCAGCTGGCGATTGGGCATGCCATGAACGCGCTGTGGTCTTTGCTGCGCCGCGACCTGCTGCTGGCTTTGCGCCGCCCCAGTGAGGTGTTGACGGCCGTGTTCTTTTTTGTGGTGGTGGCCGCCTTATTTCCGCTGGCCGTGGGCCCGGAGCGCGCCACCTTGCGCATGCTGGCGCCGGGTGTGCTGTGGGTCGGCGCACTGTTGGCCAGTTTGCTGGCGCTGAACCGTTTGTTTGAGGCTGACCACCGCGACGGCACCTTGGAGCAAATGCTGTTGTCGGGCACGCCATTGACCTTGCTGGTTGTGGCGAAAATCGCCGCGCACTGGGTCTTGTGTGGTTTGCCGTTGGTATTATTGGCGCCCTTGCTGGGGGTCTTGTTTGACCTGTCCGGCGATGCCCTGGGCGTGTTGGCCCTGTCTCTCTTGATAGGTACCCCCGTGTTGTCTTGTATTGGAGCCATTGGCGCAGCCCTGACCCTGGGTTTGCGTGGCGGCGGTGTCTTGCTCGCCTTGTTGGTGCTGCCCTTGTTTGTGCCGGTGCTGGTGTTTGGCGCTGGTGCGGTCGAGGCCTTGGCCGCTGGCTTGGGCAGCGGGGCTCATTTGTCGATATTGATGGCTTTGTTGCTTTTGTCTGGCCTGTTCAGCCCTTGGGCCTGTGCCCAGGCCTTGTGCATCGCCTTGGAATAACCCATGCGCCGCATCGCCTGGACCCACTACGCTGCCCCGCAAACTTTCTATGGCTTGGCCGGTGTGTGCATCAAGCCCTTGGTGTTCCTGGCCCTGGCATTGGCGCTGGCAGGTCTGTGGGTGGGCTTCATGGTGGCCCCCAGCGATGCCCAACAAGGCGAGGGCTACCGCATCATTTTTGTCCATGTGCCGGTGTCGTGGATGTCCATGATCATCTACCTGGCGATGGCCTTTTGGGGCGTGGTGTGCTTGGTGTTTCGAGCCCGCATGGCTGGCATGCTGAGCCAAGCCCTGGCGCCCACGGGTGCGCTGTTTGCATTTTTGTCGCTGTGGACCGGGGCCTTGTGGGGCAAGCCGATGTGGGGCGCCTGGTGGGTGTGGGACGCCCGACTGACGTCGGAGCTGATTTTGTTCTTTTTGTACATGGGCTTCATCGCCTTGACCTCGGCGATTGAAGATCCACGCCGCGCCGATCGTGCCGGAGCCTTGGTGGCCATTGTGGGCGCGGTCAATGTGCCCATCATTTATTTTTCGGTCAAATGGTGGAACACCTTACACCAGGGCGCTTCGGTGTCCTTGACCCGATCTCCCAGCATGGCGCAAACCATGTTGTGGGGCATGTTGCTGATGGCCTTGGCCTGCTGGGTTTACACGCTGGCCATCGTCCTCTATCGCACCCGCAGCCTGATCTTGCAGCGCGAGCGCCATGCCGATTGGGTCGCCCAGTTGCCCGAATTGAGCCCCGGGGTGCGGCCATGAGGTGGGAGAGTTGGGCGGCTTTTTGGCACATGGGCGGCTACGCCGTGTATGTGTGGGGCAGTGTGGGCCTGACCTTTGCGCTGTTGGCCAGTGAGGTCTGGTGGGCCCGGCGCGAGCGCATGCGCACCTTGGCTTGGTTGAGGACCGAGCAAGCCGCCCAAGCCCATGACCATTCTCAGGAGCGTCCATGACTGCACGCCAACGCCGGTTCATGTGGGTGGCAATAGGGGTGCTGGTGCTGTGCGCCGCCGCCGCTTTTGTGCTGAATGCTTTTCAGAGCAATTTGGTGTTCTTCTTCACCCCCACCCAGGTGGCCCAAGGTGAGGCCCCCCAAGGGCGCATCTTTCGCATTGGCGGTTTGGTGAAAACCGGCAGCTTGCAGCGCCAAGATGTTCAAGTGCAGTTTGTGGTGACCGACACGGCCCGCGACATCCCCGTGGTGTACAGCGGCTTGTTGCCCGATTTGTTCAAAGAAGGCAAGGGCGTGGTGGCCCAGGGCCGCTTGGGGGCGGATGGCCTGTTCACGGCCACCGAGGTGCTGGCCAAGCACGACGAAAACTACATGCCGCCTGAAGCGCAACACGCCTTGGACAAAGCCACGGCGGGCCAGGCGGCCCAAACGGTCAAACCATGAAAGACAGCGATGCTTGCTGAACTCGGACACTTTGCCCTGATCTTGGCCTTGCTGGTGGCACTGGTGCAAGCCACGCTGCCATTGCTGGGCGCGTGGCGCCACAACGCCAGTTGGTTGAGCCTGGCCCGGCCCACGGCATTCGCCCACTTTGGCCTGGCGGCGCTGTCGTTTGCGGCTTTGACGGCGTGCTTTGTGAACAACGACTTTTCCGTGTTGTACGTGGCCCAGCATTCCAACTCCTTGTTGCCCACGATGTACCGGGTGGCGGCGGTGTGGGGCGGCCACGAAGGCTCGTTGTTGCTGTGGGTGCTGATGCTGGCCCTGTGGACAGCGGCGGTGGCGGCGTTTTCGTTCAGCCTGCCGCAGGCCATGGTGGCCCGGGTGGTGGGCGTGCTGGGTTGGATCTCGGTGGGTTTTTTGCTGTTCATCTTGGCCTTGTCCAACCCCTTTGAGCGTTTGCTGCCAGCTGCGGCCGATGGGCGCGACCTGAACCCCTTGTTGCAAGACCCGGGCTTGGTCATTCACCCGCCCATGCTGTACATGGGTTATGTGGGCTTTTCGGTGGCCTTTGCCTTTGCCATCGCCGCCTTGATGGCGGGGCGTTTGGACGCGGCCTGGGCGCGCTGGTCGCGGCCGTGGACGGTGGTGGCTTGGTTGTTCATGACCTTTGGCATTGGCCTGGGTTCGTGGTGGGCGTATTACGAATTGGGCTGGGGCGGTTGGTGGTTTTGGGATCCGGTGGAAAACGCCTCGCTCATGCCTTGGTTGGTGGGCACGGCGCTGATCCATTCGCTGATGGCCAGCGACAAGCGCGGCAACTTCAAGGCCTGGACGGTGTTGCTGTCCATCAGTGCTTTTTCGCTGTCTTTGCTCGGCACGTTTTTGGTTCGCTCGGGGGTGTTGACCTCGGTGCATGCTTTTGCGTCGGACCCCAAGCGGGGCGTGTTCATCCTGATGTTTTTGGCCTTGGTGGTGGGTTTTTCGCTCACTTTGTACGCCTGGCGCATGCCCAAGGTGCGCATGGGGCAGGCGGTGAGCATGCTGTCGCGTGAAACCCTGTTGTTGGCCAACAGTGTGTTGCTGGTGGTGGCTTGTGCGGCGGTGTTGTTGGGCACCATTTACCCGCTGGTGATTGACGCGCTCAACCTGGGCAAGCTGTCGGTGGGGCCGCAGTATTTCAATGCGGTGTTCGTGCCTTTGATGGTTCCTTTGTTGGTCATCATGGTGCCGGGCACGGTGGTGCGCTGGCGCGAATCCCAATGGGGCGAATTGCTGCTGCGCTTGCGCTGGGTGGCGCTGGCCGCTGTGGGCGTGGGCCTGGTCGCCCCGGCGTTGGCGGGGGATTGGTCGGTGGGGGCGGCATTTGGGTTTTCCTTGGCCGCCTGGGTGGTGTTGGGTTCGGTGCAGCACATCGTGTTGCGCTGGCGCCAGCCCGGCCACATCGGTGCGGCCTACTGGGGCATGCAATCTGCCCACATCGGCTTGGCGGTGGTGGTGGCGGGCATCACTGGGGTCAAGTCTTTTGAGGTTGAGCGCGATGTGCGCATGGGCGTGGGCGATGTGGTGACGATTGCCCCTTACGCGTTTCGCTTGCAAGGCATGTCCGAGGTCAAAGGACCCAATTACCGAGCCGTGCGCGCCGATGTGGAGGTGTTGAAAAACGGCCAGCCCATCGACCGCTTGTACCCAGAAAAGCGGCGTTACTTTTCGACCGCCATGCCGATGACCGAGGCGGCGATCGATTCGGGCTTCATGCGTGATCTGTATGTGTCGCTGGGTGACCCCATCGACGGACCCACACCGCAATGGAGCATGCGGGTGTATTACAAGCCTTTTGTCCCCTGGATATGGGCCGGTGTACTGTTGATGGTGTTGGGCGGTGGCTTGGCCGCCGTGGACCGGCGCTACCGTGCTGCCACTCCCCGCACTGAGCCCATGCCCGCCGGTGCAGCGCCCGGGGTGGCGGCATGAAGAAGTTCCTCATCCCCTTGGTGCTGTTTTTCGGCTTGGTGATTTTTTTGGCTTTGGGCTTGCAACGCGACCCGCAGGCCATTCCCTCGCCCTTGGTTGACAAGCCAGCCCCTGCCTTCAGCCTGCCCACGCTCGACCCAGCAGCGGCGGCGTTCAGCCCGGCCGACATGAAAGGCCGGGTGTGGTTGCTCAATGTCTGGGCCACCTGGTGTGTGGCCTGCCGTCAAGAGCACCCACTGCTGGTGGAGTTTGCCCAACGCCACCAAGTGCCCATCGTGGGCATGAGTTACAAAGAAATTCAGCCCCAAGACGTGCAAGCGCAGGGCATGGATGCCCAGGCCAAGCTGCAATTCGCCCGCGAACGCAGCCAGGTGTGGCTGTCGCGCTATGGCAATCCGTATGTGCTGTCGGTGATCGACTTGGATGGGCGCGTGGGCATCCAGTACGGCGTGTATGGCGTGCCCGAGACCTATGTGATCGACAAGCAAGGGGTGATCCGCTACAAGGCTGTGGGCGAGGTCACGCCCGCCCTGTTGGCCAGCAAGGTCTTGCCCTTGGTCCAAAAATTGAACGCCTCTTGATGGGCGCTTGGCAACGCCCCCCCATCTTTGACGTGCTGGCCGCGGCATGGCTTCGCTTGGGCGTGGCCATGGTGGTGGCCGGCGTGCTGTTGTCGCCTGCTGGCGCCCAAGGCCCGCAGTCCGCAGCCGGCCCCACCAGCCCAGCGGTTTCCCCAGGTTTGGCTGCGCCACTATCCGCCGCGCCGGCGGCCCCAGCTGACAGCGCGGTGGCACCACGCAGCAGCGCCTTGGGTCCAGAGGCCGCGCCGATGACCAGTGAACCCGACTTGGAGGCGCGCTTGCTGGCCTTGTCTGAGGAGTTGCGTTGCTTGGTGTGCCAAAACGAATCATTGGCTTCGTCGCGCGCCGAGTTGGCCGATGACTTGCGCCGCGAGGTGCGCGATTTGTTGCGCGAAGGCAAATCTGACCAAGCTGTGAAAGATTTTTTGGTTCAGCGATACGGCGACTTTGTGTTGTACCGCCCCGAGCTCAAGCCCTTGACTTGGTTGTTGTGGTTTGGGCCGTTTGCCTTGTTGTTGGGCGCCGTTGCCGGTTTGTGGTGGTACTTGCGCCAGCGCCGCAGGCAAGCCGAGGTGCCGCCCGCTTTGAGCGACGAAGAGCGCGCACGGGTGGATCAATGGTTAAAGGACTGATGTGAATGTTGCCCTGACGTTTGTGGTTCTCACCTTGCTGCTGGTGGTGGCGGTGTTGGCCTTGTTGGTCTGGTCTTTGTGGCGCCGACCTGCGGCGGCACCTGTTGACGCGCATGAGCAGGCCAATGCCCAGGTGTACAGAGATCAAAGTGCCGACTTGGCGCGCGAGCTGGCCTTGGGCCATGTGAGCGAGGCCGAACACGCCCAGGCCTTGGAAGAGTTGAAATTGCGTTTGCGTGACGATTCGCTCAGCAGCCCCGATGTGGCCGCGGCTGGGGCCAGCGACAAGCCGCGCAAAACGGTCTTGGCCTTGTGCCTGTTGTTGCCGGTGTGCGCTGTGCTGCTGTATGGCAGCTTGGGCACGCCTTTGGGGCTGGACCCAGCGGCCTTGGCCCGCTCGGCCCCCGATGAAGGCCCCAACGCCTCTGTGACCCCTGAAAAGATTGCACAGATGGTGGGCCAATTGGAGCGCCGCTTGCAAGATGAGCCCAACAACGTGGACGCTTGGGTCATGCTGGCGCGTTTGCAGCGCAGCCAGGAAAAGTTTGCGGCCTCTGACAAGTCCTTTGCCAAAGCCCTGTCCTTGACCCCCGATGACGACCTGGCCATTGAGCGTGCCGAGGTGCTGGCCCAGATCCAAGGCGGCGACTTCAGCGGTGAGCCCTGGGCGGTGATCAACCGCATCCTCAAGGCCAATCCGAACCAGAACAATGCTTTGTTATTGGCCGGCAGTGCGTCATTTGCCGAGGGGCGTTTTGCCCAAGCCATCCAATATTGGGAGCGGGTGCGGGCCAGCTTGCCACCCCAGTCAGAGGACCTCAACGCCTTGGACAGCGCCTTGGCCCAAGCGCGTGAACGCTTGGCCCCTGGGCGCGCCAGCGCCCAGCTCCCTGATCCGGGGCGCGCCAGCGCCCAGCCTCCATCCGCCGCCAGCGCGGTGCCCGCGCGCATCAGTGGCCGCGTCAGCTTGGCGCCTGAACTTGCTGCTCAAACCAGCCCTGGCGACACGGTGTTCATTTACGCCACCCCGGCCCAAGGCGGTCGCATGCCGCTGGCGATCGTGCGCACCACGGTGGCGGCCTTGCCTTTTGACTTTGTGCTCGACGACAGCCAGGCCATGGGGCCTCAGACCAAGCTCTCCAGCGCCAGTGAGGTGGTGCTCAAAGCGCGCATTTCCAAAACCGGTCAGGCCATGCCCCAGCCTGGCGAGTTCGGGGTCAGCATCGGCCCCATCAAAAACCAAACCAACCAAGTCAGCTTGGTGATCCGCGGCCCTTTGCCATGAAAAAGGGGCTGCCGCAGCAGCCCCTGGCATGACCATTGACAGACCCGGATTCAGCCCGATAGCAAACCGTGGGTGCGGGCAAAGTGCAGGGTTTGGGTGCGGCTTTTCACACCCAGACGGCGGAACAGACGCCACAAATGCACCTTGACCGTGTGCTCGCTGATGCTCAGTTCGGCAGCGATGTCGCGGTTGGACAAGCCCCGGTCGAGCATCACGATCAACTGCTTTTGGCGCTTGGACAGCTTGGTGTCGGTGGGCGCCATTTCCTCGAAATTGTCATCGGCAGACAACAGGCCTTGGATGGCTGCGGAAATGTCGTTGGGCGGAGATGACTTTTCAATATAGAGGTCGGCGCCGGCTTCGATGCAGGTTTCTTCGGCTTCACCGGCGGGCATGGCCGACAGCACCACCAGGGGCACTTCGGGGTACATGGCTTTGGTGTCGTGCACAGCGCTGGTGCCTTTGACGCCTGGCAACAACAAGTCCAGCACAAACAACTCGGGTGTGCCGTGCTTGATGATGGCTGCGGGCAGTTCGCTGAACTTCTCGAGCTCCACCACCACCGAGGTGGGGCGCAGCCTGCGCAGCAACATGCCAATGGCTTGGCGCACCAGTGGGTGGTCGTCGATCACAAATAAGCTCATGGTTTTTCTCCAGGTCAGTAGTTCAGGCCAATGGCCTCGCGCACTTCGCGCATGGTTTGCCGTGCCGTGATGCGAGCACGGTCTGTGCCTGCATCCACAATGTCACGGACAAGTTGGGGGTGATCCAAATAGGGTTGGGCGCGCTCGCGCATGGGCTGTTGCTCGGCCAAGATGCCGTCAATCACCGGTTGCTTGCACTCAATGCAGCCAATGCCCGCGCTCTTGCAGCCTTGGGTGACCCAAGCGCGGGTGGGCTCATCGCTGTACACCAGGTGGAATTGCCACACTGGGCATTTGTCGGGGTCGCCCACATCGTGGCGTTTGACCCGTGCCGGGTCGGTGGGCATGCGTTTCACTTTGAGGGCCACGCTGTCAGCATCTTCGCGCAAGGCAATGGCGTTGTTGTAGCTTTTGCTCATCTTGGCGCCATCCAGCCCGGGCAAGCGGCTGGCTTCGGTGAGCAACACCTGGGGCTCGATCAGCACCGAGCGGCCTGTGCCTTTGAAGTGGCCTGAGAGGCGCTCGCGGTCATCGGCATCGAGCTCGGGAGCCTGGGCGATGTAGGCCATGGCCCCTTCCAAGGCTTTGGCGTCGCCGGTTTCTTGGTATTGCTTGCGCGACTTTTCAAACCGCTTGGCGCTGTCGCGGGGCAACTTGGCCAAGCTTGCGGCAATGCGCTGTTCGGCGTTGCGTTCGCGGCCATACAAGTGGTTGAAGCGGCGTGCCGCTTCGCGGGTGAGTTCGACGTGGCTGGCCTGGTCTTCGCCCACCGGCACATAGTTGGCTTTGTAGATCAGGATGTCCGCCGCTTGCAACAGCGGGTAGCCCAAGAAGCCGTAGGTGCTGAGGTCTTTGTCTTTGAGCTTTTCTTGCTGGTCTTTGTAGGTGGGCACGCGTTCCAACCAACCCATCGGGGTGCCCATGGCCAACAAGGTGAACAACTCGGCGTGCTCGGGCAAGCGGCTTTGCAGAAAAATGGTGCATTGCGCGGGGTCCAGTCCAGCGGCGAGCCAGTCGATGACCATTTCATAGACGTGCTGCTCGATGACGCTGGCGTCCTCGTAGTGGGTTGTCAGGGCGTGCCAGTCAGCGACGAAGTAAAAGCACTCCATCTCAGACTGCAAGCGCACCCAGTTTTTCAAGGCGCCGTGGTAGTGCCCCAAATGCAAAGCGCCGGTGGGGCGCATGCCAGATAAAACGCGGGGTCGGTCCATGCTCATCCCAATAGCCATTCAACAGGGGTCATCAGCCAGCGCAAGGTGTCCAAGGTCAGGCCCATGAAGGGCTGCATCCAGATGCCGTTGATGACGCCAAACAACACCAGGGCCATGACGATGTAAAAACCCCAGGGCTCAATGCGCGAAAATAGGATGGCTTGCTTCATGGGCAGCAAACCCACGGCAATGCGCCCGCCGTCCAGCGGGGGCAGGGGGAAGAGGTTGAACACAAACATCACCACATTGGTCAAGATGCCGGCTTTGCAAACCTCCAGAAAAAAGCGCTCCTGCACGCCCACGAACAGCAGCAGGTACAGCACCGTCCACCACAGCAGGGCTTGTACAAAGTTGATGCCCGGCCCGGCCAAGGCCACCCACACCATGTCGCGCTTGGGTTGGCGCAACTGGCCAAAGCGCACCGGCACCGGTTTGGCAAAACCAAACAGCAAAGGGCCCATGGGGGTCAGGGCGGTAGACAGGTACATCAAAATGGGTAACAAAATGGTGCCCACCAAGTCGATGTGGGCCATGGGGTTCAGGGTGACGCGCCCCATGACCCAAGCGGTGTCGTCACCCAGCATGTGGGCGACGTATCCATGGGCTGCTTCGTGCAAAGTGATGGCAAACAACACAGGCAGGGCGTAAATCAAAAGTGTCTGAATCGAATCGGATAAATTCACACCCCCATTGTGCAATGAAACCTGATGATTTAATCCGAAATGAATCAAAGATTTAACAAATGAAGCTCACCCCGACCCTTTCGCACCAATATGGGCTCGTCAGCTAGGTCCATAGGCGTCAAATCGACCACGGTGGTGGGCTCCAAGCTGCAGGCCCCCGCATCCATCACCGCGCTGAGCACTTTTTCATACCTTTCTCGGATCTCTTCGGCATCATTGAGCGCCTCGGTTTGACCGGGAGGGATCAAGGTGGTGGCCAACAACGGCTGGCCATGGGCTTGCAAAAGGGCTTGCAAGCTGGGGTGATCGGGCACACGCAGGCCGATGGTTTTGCGCTGCGGGTGGCTGACGCGCCGGGGCACCTCTTTGGTGGCTTCCAAAATGAAAGTGAACGGGCCCGGCGTGGCCGCTTTGAGCAAGCGAAATTGGCGGTTGTCCACCTTGGCATAACTCGACAAATCAGACAGGTCGCGGCACAGCAAGGTCAGGTGGTGGCGCTCATCCACACCCCGGATGCGGCGCAGGTGGTCCACGGCGGTTTTGTCGTCCAAGTGGCACACCAAGGCGTAGCTGGAGTCGGTGGGTACCGCCATCACCCCGCCCGCCGCCAGCAGTTTGACGGCGATTTGGATCAGCCGTGGTTGCGGGTTTTGCGGGTGAACTTGAAGAAACTGGGCCATGGCGATCGGATCAAAAGCGGTGTGCTCACGCTTTACAGGGTGCCCAGCACGGGTGGGGCTTTTTCACGTGCATTGAGCCAACCCGCGGCGGCGCCACAGACCATGATCAGCAGCATGCCCACCAGGCCCCAACCGGTCGGGACAAAAGAAAACGCCACCCAACCCGCCAGCGTGGAGAACACCACTTGCAGGTACAAAAAAGGCGACAAGCGCACCGGGGTGACGCGGGCAAAGGCCAGGATGAACAGGTAATGCGCGGTCGAACCGAGCAAGCCACACATCACCAGCAGCGCCCAATTGAGCGGGCTGATGTCGG
>JBEDFU010000374.1:0-5941 GCA_041174965.1 Pseudomonadota bacterium
GCCTTGGACGGTCATTGCACAACAAACCCCCGCTCCAGCTCCAGCGCCAGCTGTCGCTACTTGCCCCCCCACGTGCGCCTTGCCGGGACAACCTGGTGGTCCGCCTCCGCAGGTCGCCGGCAATCAGCCTGGTAGCCCCCCACCTGGCGCACCAGCCGGCACGCCTCCGGGCACGGCACCGGGTTCAATCCCAGGCATGACGCCAGGCAAAGCACCGGGTGCAGGTCCAACCCCCATGGCGGGTGGTCAGGGCCCTGGTGGAGCGGGCGCTGGTCAAATGGGACAGCCCGGCAATGGTGCCCCTGGCGGTCAGCCTGGGCAGCCTCAGCAACCCATGGCCGGAACGACGCCTGCACCTGGTGGGCAGATGCCCGGTGGCGCTGGTGCACCAGGCGCAGGCATGGGCATGGCTGGTGGCATGGGCGCCCCTGGGGGGGCCATGGGCGCCCCAGGTGGATCGATGGGTGGCGTGGGCATGATGGCGGGCAGCCCGATGGGCGGCGGCATGGGTGCTCCTGGCGCTTCAATGGGCGGCGGCATGCCGGGTGGCCAGATGGTCGCCGGAATGGGCGCGCCCATGGGCGGCATGGGTGCTGCTGGCGGCTCACCTGGTGGCCCCCAGGGTGGGGGCCAACCCGCACCGGCAGGTGCACAACCGGGCGGTGCTTCAGGTGGACAAGGTGGTCCAGGCGGTGGTCAAGCCGGCGGCGCGGGTGGCCCACAGGGCGGCCCTGCGCCTGGACCCGCACCGGGTCCTGGTGGACCGGGTGGTACCCAACAAGCTGGTGGCCCAGGTGGTCCCGGCCCACAGGGTAGCGGACCCGGCGGTCCTCAGGGCGGTGGCCCTGGCGGTGCTGGCGGACAAGGCGGTCCAGGTGGATTGGCCATGGCTTCAACTGGCGGCAACACCCAAATGCGTGGTGGTGTCACAACCAGAACCAGGTCGTCGGCATCGGGATCCGCTGGTGTCAGCAGTGGCTCATTCCTGAGCACCCAGAGCGTGGCTTCGGTGTCGTTTCTGTCCAGGTCGCCCACCCAGCGTTGATGCCTGGCGCTTTGGCGCGGCACAACTTAGATGGTCACTGGTGTAGACGCTTTCCGTCACACAGGTGCTTCATTCAGCCCCCAACCCCACGCTCACCCCGTGGGGTTTTTTCATGGCCTTTGAGCCATTCACAGGCCGCAGAATGTGCGCCCCTTTACCGTCCGGTGAAGTTGGGCTTGCGTCCGCTCACATGGGCTTGCATGCCTTCATCGGCGTCCTGGGTGAACTCAAAGCTGCGGCGCAAATGGTCTGACAACAACCGCGCCGCACCAAAGCCTTGGCTCATGCGGGTTCGGGCAATGGCTTTGGCGCCCAAGCTGGCCAAGGGGCCCACTTGGGCATATTTCTCTGCCAGTTCGTGCAGCGCCGGCAGCAGTTGCGTGCCATCCACCACTTGGCTGACCAAACCCATCTGTTGCAACTCGGGGGCGGTGTAGATTTTCGACAGGGCCACCATCTCCAACGTGTGGGCCATGCCCACCATCGCAGGCAGGCGCACGGGGGCACCCGCACCTGGAAACCCGCCCCATTGGGCCTCGGGGAATTGCCAAGTGGCGTGCTCGGCCATCAGCCGGATGTCGCTGACCAAGGCCAACTCGCAAGCCCCGGCGCGGATCGTGCCGTTGATGCCCGCGATCACGATTTGGGGCAATGCCTCCACCGCGTCAAAAGTGCGGTTGGCCAGGGCCACCAACTCCAGCGTCTTGTGCTTGCCCAGGCTTTGTTTGATTTGTGGGGTCAAGATGCCGTGAGAGAAAAAAGCCTCGCCGCTGCCGTGGATCACCACCACGCGCACCGATGCGTCTTGTGCCAGTTCTTGGGTGTAGGCATACAACTGGCTGAGCACGTCTTCGCTCAGCCGGTTGTCGCGCTCGGGGTCGTCCAGCACCAGCCAAGCAACGTGGCCTTGGCGTTTCATGGAAATGCCGGTGGTCATTTTCAATACTCCTGAGTTCGCAGCCCCAAGCCCGGCTGTGTGGGACACAACAAATCGCAACCATCCATCACCAAGTCGCACAGGTCGGCTTGGCCTTGCAAGCGCAAAAAGCCGTTCATTTCGCCAGGCAGTTTGAGGTTGGGCAGCGAAAAAGCAAAGTGCGCTTCGGCGCTGTTGGCAATCGCCCCAGCCAGCCCATTGCCCACGGTCACCGGAATGCCTGCGGCTTGCATCACCGCAACAATTTTGCGCGCGGGGTGGATGCCGCCCACCTTCATCAGCTTGATTTTCACTGCATCAGCCGCTTGCAACCGCACCAACTGCAAAGCGTCTTGCAAGGTGCGGATGGCCTCATCGGCAATCACCGGTGCGTCAATCGCTGCGCTGATTTTGGCCAAGCCTTCCAAGTCGCCGTCGGCCACGGGTTGCTCAAACACATTGACCCCGGCTTTTTCCAAGGCTCGCAGGTGCACGATGGCGGTGTCATTGCGAAAGCCTTGGCCATGCAGGCTTTGGCTGAAATCCACTGCAATGGCCACATCGGGGCCGACCGCAGCGCGCACGGCCGTCACATTACGCACATCGTCTGCCAATGCCAAGCCCACCCGCAGGTTGATGTGGCGGTAGCCTTGGGCCACAAAGGCAGCGGCTTGCTCGGCCATCTCATGCGCTGGCACGATGCCCAGGTGCGGAGCGCACAAAGGGATGCGCTCGCGCAAGGCCCCGCCGATCAACTTGACCACCGGTTGCCCGCTGGCGCGGCCCATCCAGTCGTGGCAGGCCAGGTCGACGGTGGAGTGCGCATACAAATGCCCTTTGGCCACGCGGTTCATGCGCAGATGGATTTCTTCCAGGTCGTGCGGGTCCAGGCCGATCAGCGCCGGTGCAATGTGCGCTTGCACCACCTGGCAAATGGAAGATTGAAATTCCTCAAAGCGCGAGTAGTTTTGCGCGCTGGTGGTGGCCTGGCCCACGCCCACCTGACCGTCGTCGGTTCGCACCACCGTCACCACCGATGTGGAGACGGTTTTTTGCGCCATCGCCGTGATGTAGGGGATGCGCATGGTCGCTTGGACCGCATGTGCTGTGATGGCAACAATTTTCATGGGCTCTCCATGGCGTGGGGCCTTTACGGCAAACCCTGTGCTGGATGAACGGCAACCCTGGCGAAGCTGAGCGTATCGCTGAACCACGCCCTGACCGGGGTCAAGGCCCACCGATCAAGGGCGACGACAGCTCAGGCTTTGGGGTATTGGTCGTCGGTGACAGCGCTGCCCCAATCGGTTTTGCCGATGGAGGTGGCTGTGTGCAGCATGTAGCTGCCTTGCTCAGCGCCGTGCCAGTGGCGCTCATGGGGGGCAATCCACACGATGTCGCCCGTGCGGATGCGTTGGGGTGGTTTGCCGTCCAAACAAATCCAACCGCTGCCGGCAATCACGTTGAGCATTTGGCCTTGTTCATGCTGGTGCCAGTGGGTGCGTCCGCCCGGCGCAAAAAATACATTGTTGATGGTCACGTTGTCGGTGGTGGGCATGATGGGGTCGCCCCACACGGTGCCGGTGCAGGTGGCAGAACCTGTGCGGGATTCAGAAGGAACGCCTTCTTGGCGTGCGTGAAAAACTTGCATGAACGGTCTCCGATTGGTTTTTGAAAATCAGCGGTGCATGGTTGGGCTTGTGGAGCAGATCGCGCAGGTGGCGATCAGCCTTGGCACGGTGTACCGCCCCGAACGCATGTGAAATATACGCCATGGCCTCGGGCTGAAGCTGCTCTGTTCGATAACCGACACCCATAAGGCGGGGATTCTTGGCATTGACAGCCGTGGCGGCGTGTACCAACATCGCTCAACCATTGGGCCAACCTTGTGAGCGGGCATTCCCAATTGGACGTGTCCATCCCAAACCCATGGTGTGGAGCTGCGATGCTGAGGTTTTGGGGGTGGTTGAGATGAATTTTTTACTGATTTACAAATGTCCATCATCGGCTTGATCTTTGTGGCCGTCACGCTGGTGTGCGGTGTGGCCTACTGGTATGTGGACAAAAAAATGGTCTTCACCATTGAGTCGCTGAAAGACTTGTACAAGCTTTGCTTGATCATCATTTATGCGACCCAGTTGATCTTGATATTCATTTTTCTGTTTTGAGCCCAGCGACTGTGGCACAGCGCCAGTGGCCCAGCGCGGACGGGCTCAGTTGGCGCGGGCCACCCAAATGGTGGCGCCTTCGGGCCCGTAGTGTTCGGCATGGGGCACGTTGCGAGCCAACCGAAAGGTGTCGCCGGCCTGCAGTTGGCGCACTTGCTCACCCACGGTCAAGCGGTAGTTGCCACGCACCACGCGCACGCTGGCATCGAAGGGATGGGTGTGGGTGTCAAGCACGGTATCGGCCTGCCATTCCCGCACCAGCACTTCATCAAAACCTTCTTCCAGCGACTGGGCGGTGAATTCATCAAAGGTGGGTTCGCTCATGGGGGCTCCTGAAAAGTGGACGTGGATTTGCGGGGCAAAGAGGCGCAACGGCTGCCCGAAGGCCATGTGACAGGTATGAATACAAGGGCTTCACACCGGTTGCGGCATGCTGGGGTGTCGCGATCTGTTGGCGTGAGGGATCGAGCATCTTGGAATTTTGCAAAACGACGTCAGCCATGGCCAGGCTCCGTGCTGGGCAGGTGAAATTCAGTGTTGTGCTGACCCAAATGGGGCACAGGTCCACCCAAAGGCAGGCGCTCGCCATCAAACAGCAATGGCAGGCCGTGCAAGTCATAGCCCTGGCCCGGGACGGGCACCCGCAGGCCCAGGGCTTGCACCTGTTCTTGCGCCAATGCCTCGGCCACGGTGTGCACCGGTGAGCACGGCACGCCCACCGCCAAGAACCGGTCCTGCCAGTGCGCTCGGCTTTGGGTGCGCAGGGCGGCGCGCAGCTCATGCAGCAGGGTTTCTTTGTGGGCGATGCGGGCGCGGTTGGTGGCAAAGCGCTCATCCTCGGCCCAATGGGCATGGCCCACCACTTGCGCGAGTTTGGCAAACAAGCGGTCGTTGCCGCAGCAAATCAGCAAGGGCCCATCCAGGGTGTCAAAGGCCTCGTAGGGCACAAACCCACTGTGGCCAGAGGCATGGCGCATGGGTTCGCGGCCTTCGTGGATCAAAGCCTCAGACTTTTGCGCGTTCCAGGTCAAGGCGGTTTCGAGCAGAGAAGAATGCAACACCCCGCCCCGCCCTGTGTGCTGACGCTGCTGCAACATGGCCAGGGTGCCTATCACCACCCACATGCCGGTGCCTTGGTCCACCACCGAGGCACCCAAGCGCATGGGCGGATCGTCGGGCCCGCCATTGGTGCTGGACAAGCCGCTGAACGCTTGCAGCAGGGGTTCATAGCCGGGTCGTAATTTCATGGGGCCGGTGTGACCAAAGGCCGATATTTCACCGTAGATCAATCGGGGGTGGCGCTGGCACAGGCTGGGCCCATCGATGCCCATGTCTTCGGTGACGCCAGGCCGCAGGTTGTGGATCAAGATGTCGGCGCTGGCCGCCAATTGCTCAAAAGCCGCCAAACCGGCTTCACTTTTGAGGTCCAGGGCCAAGGATTTTTTGCCCCGGTTGAACAAATGAAAGTTCAGCGCATCTCCGCCGCGAAACACCGGGCCCATGCGCCGACCGTCATCGCCACCATCCACGCGCTCAATTTTGAGCACCTCGGCGCCCAGGTCGGCGAAGATGGCACCCGCAAAAGGACCGGCCAAAATTTGCCCCAGTTCGAGCACCCGCAGGCCCCGCAGTGGGCCTGGGTGGGGGGCAGTTGAAGTGTCGGATTGCATGCGGTGGGCCAAGGGGTGATCAGGACCAGCCAAGATAGCAGATTTCGCGCGTCCATTGAAGCAGCAAAACCCGGGCCCAGGGTAGGATGCGCGACAGCTTCAAATCCGTTGGCCCATGCAAACACCCCGCCCCGTTCCCCATGAC
>JBEDFU010000375.1:0-2618 GCA_041174965.1 Pseudomonadota bacterium
ACCGTGCTTGGTGATCAAGCCCACCAAGGTGATCAGGCCAATTTGGCTGAACACATTGAGCGATCCACCCGACCACTTGAGCGCCAGCAAGGCACCCACCATGGACAAGGGCACCGAGAGCAAAATCACAAACGGATCCACAAAGCTCTCAAATTGCGCGGCCAAAACCAAAAAGATGAACAACAAGGCCAGCACAAACACCACAGCCAAGGAACCCGATGACTCGACAAACTCACGCGAAGTGCCGTTCAAGTCGGTGGAATAGCCAGGCTTGAGCACTTTTTTCGAGACATCCTTCATGAACACCAAGGCTTCACCTAAAGAGTAATTGGGGGCCAAATTGGCGGTGATGGTGGCACTGCGGCGCTGGCTGAAGTGGTTCAACTCACGCGGCACCACCACCTCTTTGATTTTGACCAAAGCCGACAAGGGAATCATGGCCTCATTGCGGCCCCGCACGAAAATCTTTTCAATGTCATTGGGGGTGTCGCGACCAGTTGCAGTGGTTTGCACCACCACTTCATACTGCTCACCTTCGCGCTTGTAACGGGTGACGTTGCGCCCACCCATCATGGTCTCGACCGCGCGGGCAATGGCGTCCACGGGCACGCCCATGTCAGCGGCACGCTCGCGGTCCACCTCCATGCTGATCTCCGGCTTGTTCAAACGCAAATCAGTGTCAACACTGACGATGCCAGGATTTTTGGCAATTTCTTCCTGGTACTGGCGCACCACCTGGGACAAATTCTGGTAACTGTCAGAGGTCAAGATCACAAAGTTGAGCGGCCTTTCACGAAAGCCTTGCCCCAGTGAGGGCGGCGTGATCGGAAAGGCGGTCACACCCGGCATGCTGGCCACAAAGGGCGTGATTTCCCGCGCCACATCCATGGTGGTGCGGCTTCGCTGCTCCCACGGCAAGCCCCTGAAAAACACATTGCCTTGGGCCACAGTCGGGTTGCCCACCACGGTGAAGATGCGGTCAAAGTCAGCTTGGTAGCGCGCGCCAATTTTCTCCAATGCTTCGGCATACTTCATGGTGTAGTTCATCGTGGCGCCATCAGGCCCGTTGATCACCGTCAGAATCACACCCCGGTCCTCAATGGGAGAGAGCTCGCTCTTGGTTTGCAAAAACAAAACCACCGTGCCCACGGCTGCGGAAATCATCACGGCCACCACAAACCAACGGCGGGAAAACCGCAAAAACCCCAATTTGGCGTCACCCAAGGTCCAGCCCAACATGCGGCCATAACCGTTTTCAAGCCCGCGCAAAAGCACTTCCATGTTCCGGTCAAACCAGTTGCGTTTGTCGGAGTGCTTGAGCAACTTGGAGCACATCATGGGCGATAAGGTCAGGGCCACAAAGCCCGACACGATCACCGAGCCCGCCAAGACCAAAGCAAACTCAGCAAACAAGCGGCCGGTGCGACCCGGGGTGAAGGCCAGTGGCGCAAACACCGCTGCCAAGGTCAAGGTCATGGACACCACGGCAAAGGCAATCTCTTTGGAGCCCACGATGGCGCCTTGGAAGGGCGTCATGCCCTCTTCAATGTGGCGGTAGATGTTCTCGAGCACCACGATGGAGTCGTCCACCACCAAGCCAATGGCCAGCACCAAGGCCAGCATGGTCAGCGAATTGATGGAGAAGCCAAACAAGGCCATCATCGAAAAAGTACCGATCAACGCCACTGGGATGGTCACCAGGGGAATGATGGACGCACGGAAAGTGCGCAGGAAAAAGAAGATCACCAACGCCACCAACACCACGGCTTCCAGAATCGTTGTGTAAACGGCCTTGATGGATCGGTCAATGAACACCGAGTTGTCATTGGCCACATCGATCTCAATGCCCGGTGGCAGGTTTTCCTTGATCTTGGGGAGCATGGCACGCACAGCGGCGCTCAATTCCAAGGGGTTGGCGGTGGCATTGCGAATCACGCCCAGGGTGATGGCGTCGCGGCCATTCAATCGGGTCGCCGTGCGCTCAGACAAGGGGCCTTGGGCCACCCGGGCCACATCTTTGATGCGCACCGGCATGCCATTGACCAACTTGATGGTGATCTCGCCAAATTCAGCGGGCTTTTGCAAATCGGTGGCCGCTGTCACGTTGAACTCGCGCAGATTGCTTTCAATGCGGCCTGCGGGCACCTCTAGGTTGGAGCGGCGCAAAGCGTCTTCCACGTCTTGGGTGGTCAATTTGAAAGCGGCCAAACGATCGGGGTCAATCCAAATGCGCATCGAGTATTTGCGCTCGCCAAACACCCGCACATCAGAGGCACCCGGTGCGGTTTGCATCATGGGCTTGGCCACACGGTTGGCCAACTCACTCAATTGAAGCGGGTCCAAGGTGTCTGAGCTGAAAGCCAGCCAAATCACCGGGAAGGCGTCGGCCTCAACCTTGGCGATCACCGGTTCATCAATGCCCTGCGGCAAGCGCTGGCGCACCCGCGAGACCTTGTCGCGCACATCGGCTGCGGCCGAGTCGGGCTCGCGGGAGAGAACAAACTTGACGGTGATTTGGCTTTGCTCTTGGCGGCTGATGGAGGTGATGACGTCCACCCCCTCGATACCCGACAAGGAGTCTTCCAACACCTTGGTGACTTGGGACTCCACCACCGTGC
>JBEDFU010000376.1:0-10971 GCA_041174965.1 Pseudomonadota bacterium
ATGCACAACAGTGTTCGTTACCGCCCTGTGGCCGTTTACCCCCCAGGCAAAGACGGACCGACTGACCCCCGCGCGGCTGATCGCCTGTATTTCAAGGCCGCCTTGCCCGTGTTGTTGCGCCTGGCCAGCGTGCCCATTTTTGTGGCGCGGAGTCAGGGGGAGTTCATCACCTGGCCGGGAACCCCGCGCTGGCACTATGTGGCCTTGGTGCGTTACCGCAGCCGGCGTGATTTTTTTAAATTTGCCCTGGCCATTGAGCGCAGTGGCCACGATGTGTACAAATGGGCGGCCATCGAAGCCACCCATTTGATGCCCGTTCAAGCGCTGGTGAGTTGTTTCTGGGTGCGCACCACCTTGGCCTTGGTCTTGGCTTTGGCCGTGCTGGCCGCCTGGGTCTGAAACCATGTCAATCCACGCAACACCCAACATGGCCTCATTCCTGCGCTCTTTGATCCAGCCGCCGCTGAGCCAGTGGTGGTTGTCCGAGCAGCGCATGCGCGCTCAAAGGGCCAACCACGAAAAACGGCGCATGGCGCAGGGTGCGCCCCACCAGGTGCATTACTTTCACCAATCGGATGACCCCTATTGCGCGTTGCTCAGCCAAATACTGCCAGATTTGCTCCAGCGCTATGCGGTGGATTTGGTGCCGCACTTGGTTGGGCCCACGGCAGACCCAGTGGCGCCCGATCGTGCACGCTTGGTGGCACACAGCCGAAAAGACGCCGAATTGCTGGCCCAACGCCATGGCTTGCGTTTCCATGACAACGGTGCCCAACCCACCGATGGGGCGGTGGGTTGGACCAATTGGGTTTTGTGCCAAGCCATTGAACAAGGGGACTTTGTGGCCCAAGCGGCCAAATCGATGGATCGGCTCTGGTCCGCCGCCTGGCCCAACGTGGGGCATGTGGATGGCGCTGGTCAAGCGCAAGTGGCACAGGCCTTGGCCCGCGGTGAAGCCAAGCGCGCGCGTTGGGGGCATTACTTGGGCGGGACTTTTTATTATGCGGGCGAGTGGTACTGGGGCCTCGACCGGCTCTATCACCTCGAGCATCGTTTGCAAGACCTGGGAGTCTGCCGCGCCGGTTCGCCGGCGGGTGTGATGTTCCCACCCCCTGAGGATCTCCACGCCGCGCAGCCTACACCGGTGCGCTCATTTGATTTTTTCCTCTCGTTGCGCAGTCCTTACACCGCGATCGTGGCGCAGCGAGTGTTGGATTTGGCACATCACACGGGTGCGCAACTGAACCTGCGCTTTTTGCTGCCCATGGCCATGCGCGGCTTGGCCGTGCCCCGGGCCAAGCGCATGTACATCGCTTGGGACACTGCGCGCGAGGCGCGTGCCCGAGAGGTGCCTTTTGGGCGCTTGCTGGATCCTTTGGGCGTGGCCACTGAGCGCGGTTTGGCGGTGCTGGCCGCGGCCATGCAAGCGGGCATGGGTGAGGCATTTTTGCTTTCGTTCTTGCGCGGCGTGTGGTCTGAGGGGGTGAATGCCAGCACCGACGCTGGGCTGCGCCGTTTGGCACTGCGCGCGGGTTTGAGCTGGGCCCAGGTGCAAGATGCATTGAACGACGAGCGATGGCGCGCCAGCGCCGAAGCCAACCGCCAAGCTTTGCTGGGCCATGGCTTATGGGGGGTGCCTGCCTTTCGTGTGGGCACGCAGGTGTTTTGGGGCCAAGACCGCTTGTGGGCGGTGCAACAAGCCTTGTTGGATGAAAGGAACGCCAGATGAAAGCTTCTCCGGTGATCAAAGTTTTGCAAGGGCTTTGTTTGGTTTTGTATGTCCTGGGCTTGGCCACACAACTGGGGCTGTGGACGGGCGAGGGCGCTGTGTTGTGCTGGCGCGCCAGTTTGGCCATGCTGGTCGTGCATGTGTTGGAGTTGGCCTTGGCGCGTCCTTGGCTGGCTTTGCACCCCGGGCCAAGGTGGGTGAGTGTGTTGCTCACCGTGTTGTTTGGTGTCTTGCATTGGTGGCCGCTGAAAGTGCGGGCCTCGCAGGTGCCTGATGACATGGAGCATGAAATTGTTTGAGCGCATCAGACGGTCTTGGGTGTGGGTGCTGTGTGCGGGACTGGCTGCGACCCCTGCTTTGAGCGCGCCCACACCCGTTCGTCCGACGTCGGCGGGGACGGTGTCTGCGCCAATGAAAAAGTTGTCGGCGCGCCCCAACTTGGTGATTTTGCTGGCCGATGATTGGGGCTTTACCGATGTGGGCTCATTTGGCGGCGAGATTGCCACCCCCCATTTGGACGCCTTGGCCCAGCAAGGCATGCGCTTTTCCAACTTCCATGTCAGCGCTTCTTGTTCGCCCACCCGGGCCATGTTGCTCACGGGGGTGGACAACCACCGCAATGGAATGGGCAATATGCGCGAAACCATTCCGCGCAGTCACCTGGGCCAACCTGGCTATTTGACGGTGCTCAACACCCAGGTGGTGACCGTGGCCACCTTGCTGCGCGACAGCGGCTACCGCACATATGCCTCGGGCAAATGGCATGTGGGCAAAGAGCGCCACAACCTGCCCGATCGGCGTGGCTTTGACCAATCCATCGTGCAAGGCGACAGCGGTTCTGACAACTGGGAAACCGGCCGGCGCTATCTGGATTTGGCCGACAAGGTTTATTGGTTTGAAAATGGCCAAGAGGTCAGCATGCCCACGGACTATTACTCGTCGGCTTATTTTGTGGACCGGATGTTGGGCTTCATGCAAGCCGATGCTGCGCGTGCTGCGCAGCCCTTTTTTGCCTATTTGGCGTTTCAGGCCAACCACATTCCCTTGCAGGCGCCCCAGTCGTTCATTGACAAATACAAAGGGCGTTACCGAGCCGGTTGGTCGGTGTTGCGCCAAGAGCGCCACCAAAAAGCCATGGCGCTGGGTGTGGTGCCACCCCATAGCAAGATGGTCGAGATGGCCACCACCGTGCGCTGGGACAGTTTGAGCGCCGAACAAAAAGCCTATGAAGAACGCAAGATGGAGGTTTATGCCGCGATGGCCGAGGCCATGGACCATCACATTGGGCGATTTGTTGAACACCTGAAACAAACCGGGCAATACGACAACACCGTGTTTGTGTTTTTGTCTGACAACGGTGCCGAGGCCTCCGACCCGTACGCCGTGCTCAGCGGTCGCTTGTGGTTGGACTGGCAATACCAGCGAGGTATTGATCAGCTCGGTGCCAAGGGCGCTTACACCGTGATTGGGCCGAGTTGGGCCAGCGCCGCGGCCTCGCCTTTGAGCACCTACAAGTTTTATTCGGGCGAGGGTGGCATTCGCGTTCCCATGATCGTCTCAGGCGTGCCGGGCATGCAGCGCAACCGCATTCACCCGTTCTTTAGCCATGTCAATGATGTGGCACCCACCTTGTTGGCTTTGGCCGGGGTGCCACAACCCGGCACCCATTACCAAGGCCAAAGCATCGAGCCCATGACCGGTCGCAGCCTCTTGCCTGTGCTGTACGGGAACAGCGAGCGCGTTTACCCTGTGGACGAGCCCATTGGCTACGAGTTGTCGGGCAACCAAGCCTTGTTCAAAGGTGATTTGAAGTTGATCAAAAACATCCCACCGGTCGGGGACGGTCAATGGCATTTGTACGACATCGTCAACGACCCGGGCGAGACCCAAGACTTGAAAGACCGCATGCCCGAAGTGTTTGCCCAGATGCAAGCGCATTACGCCACCTATGCCCAGGCCAATGGCGTCTTGCCCATGCCCGAAGGCTATGAGCCCATGTGGCAAGTGCAGGTGAATGCTTTTTTCAATGTGTATGTCGATCGACTGAAGTGGCCGGTATTGGCTTTTCTGGCTGTGGTTTTGTGTTTGGGTGGGTGGTATTGGCGCAGGCGCCAGCGTTTGCACCGGGCATGAATGCCGGTTACTTTCCAAGCCCATGGCCTGCAGAGGATGGTGGGCCACAGCGCTTGCAAACAGCACCGCTACAGGCTACTTTGGGTTTGACCGAGGACGAAGGCCTGGGCGCTGTGGTGCGCCGGACCTGTGTGTCCACCATGGTTATTTTGGGTGCGCCCGATGAGGTTTTTTTGCTCACCCATTCGGTGCTGCGTGCCAACCTGGGGCTGCCCACCACGGCCTGTGTGGAGCGCATTGACCCATTGAGTTTGCGCACCATCGCAGCCTCACCGCGGCTGGCGGGTGGACCCATGTGGCCGGGTGGCATGGCGCTGCACCGAAATGGGTTTTTGTATGTCGTGTACGGGCGCTACATACACCGCTTGGATCGAGATTGCCAACCATTGGCACAGGCCCGTTTGCCCGTGGAGGAGCCTTACAACTCTTTCGTTGTGTTGGACAACGGTTTGATCGTGACCAAAAACCTGTCACAAAAAACCGCTGCCCATATCCGGGTGCTGGACGCTGACACCCTGCAAGCTGTGGCACCCGATGTGCGACTGCCCGAGCCTTCTGTGGCGCGTTTGAGTGCCCGGGGCAACACGGTGTACGTGGTGGGCCTCACCACGGTGTGGCGCTACCACTGGGATCCGGTGCAAAACGCATTGCAAGCCGATCCCGATTGGCAGTGGAACTACATCGGCAATGGCCCCCAAAGCTTTGGCTGGGACATGGTGCTGGCCGAAGATGAAGCCTGGTTCATGGACAACGGACTGCACCGCTACCGCTACACCATGCGCGGCGCGGGCGTTGTTCCAACGCCCAACCGCCTGCTGCGGGTTTCTCTGACCGACGCCCATGCACACAAGGCCACCGCGGTTTGTGGTTTACCTGGGGGCAGCGTGACCAACCCGCCCTTGGTCGATGTGTCACGTCGCCTGGTGGTGGGCTTTGACTCCGCCAATGCCTGTTTGCGCGCATGGCGCATGGGGAAAAACGGGCAAGATCTCACGCCCTTGTGGGCCAAAAACCAATGGGGCTGTGCCAGCCACATGTTGTTGTATCCGCTCACTGGCGAATTGGTGGTCAACGACCACCGCCGCTGGGGTGAGGAAGTGGTGGTGTTGGACATCGCGACCGGCGCAGAAAAGGCGCGCCAACGCATTGGGGGATTGATGCAAGGGGTGGTGTTCCCCAGCGTCGGTTGGGGGCGCGACTTGTATTGGTGCAGCATGGGGTGTGTGGCGCGCTTGTTTGCCAAGCCCCGCGAAACTGAGGGGCGTTGACGCAACAATACACATGTGTAGTGTTGCGCTATACTTTCATCACCTTGCCAGCTTTTGTCTGTCTCGACCCTCGATCATTGGGTTGACCTGACGGTGGCCACTGGAGATTGGATAAACCATGTTCAAACGCCCGCTTGTCACTTGGCTGATGCTGTTGGTTGGAATCAGTGCGGTCGCGTTGTGGTGGTTCCAAGGCCCTATTGCCTTGGAGGTGGCGCGCCGCGTCGCCACCCACAAAATGAATGCCAATGCCATCCGCGATTTGCCTGATGGCTTGCACGTGGGTTTGTGCGGCGCTGGCTCCCCCTTTCCCGATGATTTGCGCTCTGGCCCTTGCACTTTGGTGGTGGCGGGCAAGCGCCTCTTGGTGTTTGACACAGGAACCTCGAGTGCCCGTCAAATTGGGCGCATGGGCTTTTGGTTGGGTGACATCGAAGCCGTGTTCCTGACCCATTTCCATTCCGATCACATCGGTGGTTTGGGCGAGTTGATGCTGCAGCGTTGGTTGCAAGGTGGGCATGCACAGCCGTTACCAGTGCACGGGCCCACGGGTGTGAACGAGGTGGTGAATGGTTTTGTTCAAGCCTATCGGCAAGACCAGGGTTACCGGGTTGAACACCATGGCGAAAAATGGTTGCCCTCTGGTGGATTTGGTGCCACCCCAATCCCTTATGGCTTGCCTGAAAAGGGCACGGTCACCGTGTTCAAAGCCGGCGACTTGGAAGTGCTCGCCTTTGCGGTGAACCATTCACCCATCCACCCGGCTGTGGGTTATCGCATCCGCTACAAAGACCGAACCGTGGTGCTCAGTGGTGACACCACCGCCAACGATCAGGTGTTGGCCCAATCCAAAGGGGTGGACGTGTTGGTGCACGAGGCCTTGTCGCCCGGCTTGGTGCGCTTGCTCAGCGAAGTGGCACAACAAAGCGGCAAACCGGTGGTGGCCAAGTTGATGAACGATGTGCTGGACTACCACGCCACACCCGAAGAGGCGGCGCAAACCGCGCGCGACGCGCAGGTGCGCTTTTTGGTGCTCAACCACATCGTCCCCACCCTGCCACCCTTGCCGGGTATGGAAAAGGTGTTTCTCGGGCGTGCCCGTGACATCTTCAGCGGCCCCCTCAAAGTGGGTGTGGATGGTGACTTTCTCTCGTTGCCCGCTGGCAGCACCACCATCACGTGGGGGAACCGCTTGTGAGCTTTCCCGCGCCAGCCCTGCCCCCCACCCCGGCACAGGTTTTGCGAACGCCCGATCATTGCTTTGAAGGCTTGAGTGACTTTGCCTACACACCGCACTACAGCTCGGTGGGTGGTTTGCGCGTGGCCCACATCGACGAAGGTCCGCGTGCAGGGCCCTTGGTGTTGCTGATGCACGGCGAGCCCACGTGGTCTTATTTGTACCGAAAAATGATCCCACCCTTGGTGCAAGCCGGTTGCCGGGTGGTGGTGCCCGATCTGGTGGGCTTTGGCCGATCTGACAAACCAGCCCGAACCCAAGACCACAGCTATGCCCACCAAGTGGCGTGGATGAGCGCATGGATGGCCCAGTTGGACCTGCGCGATGTGACCTTGTTTTGCCAGGACTGGGGCTCGCTCATTGGCTTGCGCATGGTCGCGCACATGCCCGAGCGCTTTGCCCGCGTCGCCTTGGCCAATGGCGGTTTACCCACCGGTGACATGCCGGTGCCCGCTGCCTTTCACTGGTGGCGGCGGTTTGCCCGTTATAGCCCGTGGTTTCCGATCGGGCGCATCGTGCGGTTTGGTTGCGTCACCCCATTGAGCACCGCTGAAGTGGCTGCTTATGACGCCCCCTTTCCCAGCCGCGCCCACCAAGCCGCAGCGCGTGCCTACCCCAGCTTGGTGCCCATCAGCCCCCACGACCCCGAGCGGGCCGCCAACACCCAGGCGTGGTCGGTGCTGCGGCAATGGCAAAAGCCTTTCATCACCTTGTTCAGCACCCGCGACCCGGTGACGCGGGGTGGCGACCGGATGTTTCAAGAAGCAGTGCCCGGTGCCCAAGGCCAAGCCCACACCCGCGTGCGCACGGCGGGGCATTTTTTGCAGGAAGACAAGGGCCCTGAGTTGGCCCAGTTGGTGCTGCAATTCATCGCCAATAACCCGATGGGGTTGACCGCCCAGCCGCCAACAGTGCCGTTGCATGGGTGATTTTTTCAAAGGCCAAGTGGCGGTGGTCACGGGGGCCGCTTCGGGCATTGGAGCGGCATTGGCGCATGCCCTGGCCCAGCGCCAATGCCATTTGGCCTTGGTGGATCGACAAGCCGAAGCGTTGCAAGCCCTGGCCTTGGCGCTGGCCAGCACAGGCGTGCGCATCAGCACACACATCATTGATGTGCGCAACGCCCAAGCCTTGGCAGATTTGCCTGCCCAGGTGATGCAAGCGCACGGCGCGGTGCAGTTGTTGATCAACAACGCGGGTGTGGCCAGCATTGGCCCATTTGCACAGCAAAGTGCAGATGAATTCGACATTGTGTGGGCCATCAATTTTGGTGCGGCGGTGGGCTTGACGCGGGCTTTTTTACCGCATTTACTGACCCAAAAAGCAGCCCACATCGTCAATATGTCGAGCGTGTTTGGTTTGGTCGCGCCAGAGGGTCAAGCCGCTTATGCGGCCAGCAAGTTTGCGTTGCGTGGTTTTTCTGAAGCCTTGCGTCAAGAACTGCGTGGCTCATCGGTTCGCATCATGGTGGTGCACCCCGGTGGCGTGGACACAGCCATTGCCAGCAGTGCCATGGCCGGTGGCGTTGAACCGCATGAAGCCGCGCGTGAGCGCAAGCGTTTTGCCCGTTTGCCCAAGCTCAGCTCCACCCAAGTGGCCGAGCGCATCTTGCAAGCCTTGCCAAAGGGCAGAGATCGCTTGGTGCTGGGTTGGGATGCACGCCTGCTCGATCTGATGCAACGCTGTTTTCCGCAGGGCCACGCCCGTGTGCTGGCATGGTTGATGCGCTGGGGTGATACACCCCGTCGCAGCCCAAAAGACAGCCGTGGTCGCAGCCCGCCATCAGGGGGCGGCCATGGCTAGTTGGCAAGCCCATGCCTTGTCGTTTTTTCTGCGCTGGCGCTTCAAGCGCCAGTTGGCAGCAGCGCAAGACGTGACCCAGGTGCGGCAGGTGATGAACCAAATGCCACCGGGGCAGCCCCGTGGCGTTCAATGCAGTGCTTGGGCGGGCGCTGGCGTGGAAGGCGAGCGGGTGTTACAGCTCAACACCATTGCAACGGCCCCTTTGTTGTACTTGCATGGTGGCGGTTTTGTCGCTGGCTCTTTCATGACGCACCGTGCCATCACCGCGGCGTTTGCGCGGCGTGGTTTTGAGGTGTTTGTGCCCAACTATCGATTGGCCCCTGAGCACCCATTCCCGGCTGCTGTGGATGATGCGTTGGCAGCTTATCAAGCCGTATTGGCCTTGCGACCAGGTGTTCCCTTGGTGATCGCGGGCGATTCAGCGGGTGGCGGCCTGGCCTTGTCGCTCATGTTGAGTTTGAAAGCGAAAACTTTGTCCTTGCCCAAGGCCGCGGTGCTTTTTTCGCCTTGGTTGGATTTGACTTTGTCGGGCGCATCCTTGGTTGCTAACGCCAAACGCTGCGCCATGTTTGGCCCCGATCAATTGCAAAAAGGGGTGGACTTGTATCTACAAGGCAGCGCTGCCGATGCGCCCTTGGCCTCGCCCTTGTGGGGAGACTTGCAAGGCCTGCCACCAACCTTGACTTTTGTTGGCAGCGACGAGGTGCTGCTCGACGATGCACGCCGCTTGCATGAGCGCGCCTTGGCCGCTGGCGTGGCCCACCAGTTGGAAACCTGGCCGGTGGTGCCCCATGTGTGGCCCTTGTTTCGCAAGTGGCTGCCCGAGGGTCGGCTGGCTTTGGCCCTGGCGGCCGATTTTTTACACAACCCAACGCACCCTTGGGTGCCGCTTCAGGAACGCTCATGAACACCCCCCTTGGTCAGACGGCAAACCCTGTGGAACCCGATCACCAGGTGGTCATTGTGGGGGCGGGCTTTGGCGGCTTGTGCATGGCCATGCGCTTGCAGCAAGCCGGTGAGCAGCGCTTTGTGGTTCTCGAAAAAGGCGCCGATGTGGGCGGCACTTGGCGCGTCAACACCTACCCAGGTTGCGCTTGCGATGTGCCCTCGCACCTGTATTCGTTCTCGTTCGAGCCCCGCACCGATTGGTCGCGCATGTATTCGCCCCAACCCGAAATATGGGACTATTTGCGCCACTGTGTGGACAAGCACGGCTTGCGCTCGAAGATCCAATTCAACTGCGCACTGGCCCAGGCCGACTTTGATGAGGCCCACCACATTTGGCGCATCCGCACTGTCGATGGCCAAACCCTGACCGCGCGATGCTTGGTCACCGCCATGGGCGGGTTGAGCCGCCCGGCGATACCGGTGATACCAGGCATCGAGCGATTTGAAGGCGCTGCTTTTCACTCTGCCCAGTGGGATTCGAGCTTTGACTTCAAAGGCAAGCGGGTGGCGGTGATCGGCACGGGCGCCAGCGCCATTCAGTTTGTGCCGCAGTTGCAAAAAGTGGTGGCGCAATTGCACGTGGTGCAGCGCACACCGCCTTGGGTTTTGCCCAAAATGGATCGATCCATCACCGATGCCGAGCGCCGCTGGATGCATCGCTTGCCCCTGTACCGACAGTTGTTCCGCTGGTGGATTTATTGGCGCCAAGAGATACAAGCAATCGGCTTTACCCTGCGCCCGGCGTGGATGGATTGGGTGCAAACCTTGGGTTTGCGCTTCATGAAAAAAAACATCAAAAACCCGGCCCTGCGCAGCTTGCTCACACCCGACTACCGCATTGGCTGCAAACGCATCTTGCTCTCCAACGACTACTACCCGGCCTTGGCCCAGCCCAATGTCACCGTGCACCCCGCTTCTGGCATGGGTGGGGTGGGCGCCAAAGGCATTCTCATCGATGGGCAAGAACAACCGGTGGACGCCATCATTTACGGCACCGGTTTTCGGGCCACCGACTTGTACACACCGCTCAAGTTCATGGGCCGGGGCGGGGTGGACCTGAACGACACCTGGGCCGCCACCGGTTTGCAGGCCTACCAAGGCACCTTGGTCGCGGGTTATCCCAATTTGTTTTTGCTGCTGGGGCCCAACACGGGCTTGGGCCACAACTCCATCATCTTCATCATTGAGGCCCAGGTGAATTACATCCTGCGCTGCATCCGCAGCATGAAAGCCCAGGGCCAAACCGCCATTGAGGTCACGCCCCAGGCCCAAGCCAGTTACAACCAAGAAGTGCAAAAGCGCACCCAAGGGACGGTGTGGGGCAGCGGTTGCAAAAGTTGGTACCTCGATGCCGCAGGCCGCAACGTCACCTTGTGGCCTGGTTTCACCTTTTCATATTGGTGGCGCACCCTGCGCTTGCGCCGCCAAGACCTGCGGTGGTCGCGCGCAGCTTGATGTGGGTGCATCACCCACGCTTCAGATGCGGCTGAAGTATTCGTTGCGCTGAAACGCCATCTTGTCTTCTGCCTGCTGAAAGCGCTGCCACTCCAACTGCTTGATGCCGCTGAGCAGCGCCACAAAGCCGGTACCAAAGGCATTCACCAAATGCGTGTCGGCTTGCAAAGCGGCGAGGGCTTGGCCCAAGTCGGTGGGCAGCAGGGTGTTGCCCTGGCCATAGGGGGACTCGGTGGCGGAGGGCGGCTTCAAGCCGCGCGCGATGCCGTCCAGCCCCGCATGGATTTGCGAGGCCATGTACAGGTAAGGGTTGGCGGCGGGCTCGCCGATGCGGTTCTCTATCCGTGTGGCTGTGTCTTGCGCTTGGCCAATCACCCGCAGCATGGCCCCCCGGTTGT